>NZ_JBDPLT010000040.1:0-74520 GCF_039871775.1 Plantactinospora sp. B5E13 | reverse complement strand
GCCCACACCCCGCCCGGGTGTGGGCGCCGCCGGGTCACCGCCGTCCACCTCCCCGGAAGGACCTGCAATGAGTTCTGCTGTCGGCACGCGCCCGCCGCGGCATGCCGCCCCCGCCCCGACCCGCCCCGAACGCCGCCAGCGGTCGTTCCGCCTGGGCCGGTGGGACATCAAGTACTCGCCCTACCTCTACATCGCGCCGTTCTTCGTGCTCTTCGGGGTCTTCGGCCTGTTCCCGGTGCTCTACACGGTCTACGTCTCGCTCTTCGACTACGACCTGCTCAGCGGCACCAAGGAGTACGCCGGCCTGGAGAACTACCGCTTCGTGCTGGCCGACTCCCAGTTCTGGAACGCGGTGTACAACACCGTCGGCATGTTCGTGGTCAGTACGGTGCCGCAGCTGATCCTGGCGCTGGTCATCGCGAACCTGCTCAACCGGCAGATGCGGGGCCGGACACTGCTGCGGATGGGCATCGTCATCCCGAACATCACCTCGGTCGCCGCGGTGGGCATCATCTTCGGGCTGATCTTCGCCGACCGCTACGGGCTGGTGAACTGGCTGCTCGGCGGGATCGGCGTCGACCCGATCGCCTGGCGGGACAACCGCTTCGCGTCGTGGATCGCGGTGGCGTTCATGGTGGACTGGCGGTGGACCGGCTACAACGCGCTGATCTACCTCGGCGCGATGCAGGCGATCCCGAAGGACCTCTACGAGTCGGCCTCGCTCGACGGCGCCTCGGCCTGGGGACAGTTCTGGCGGATCACCGTACCGCTGATCCGGCCGACCATCATCTTCACGATCATCATCTCGACGATCGGTGGCCTGCAGCTCTTCACCGAGCCCCTGATGTACGGCTACGGCATGGTGCGCGGCGGCGCCGACCACCAGTTCCAGACCCTGGCGATGTACATCTACGAACGCACCTTCACCAACAACTTCGAGTACGGCGTCGGCGCGGCCATGTCCTGGCTGATGTTCCTTATGATCATCATCTTCGCGCTGATCAATTTCGCACTGGTCCGCCGCTCGGTCAAGGGGGAGACGAAGTGAGTACCCTCCAGACGCTTCCCCGCCCGCTGGCCGACGCGCCGACCCCGAAGCCGCGGCGCCGTCGTGGCGGCATGCCCGGGGCGCAGCTGTGGCAGGCCAGTCCGCTGACCTACCTCGCGCTGATCCTCGGCAGCGTGCTGTCGATCTTTCCGATCATCTGGTCGTTCCTGATCGCCTCGAAGGACAACAGCGGCGTCTACGAGATGCCGCCACTGCCGGGTGACAAGTTCGGCGACAACGTGAGCCGGATGTTGGCCAACGACGACGCCGCGTTCCTCTACGGCCTGGCCAACTCGTTCGTGGTCTCCACGGTCGTCACCATCTCGGTGATCTTCTTCTCCAGCCTGGCCGGCTTCGCCTTCGCCAAGCTGAGGTTCAGGGGCCGTAACGCCCTGCTACTGGTGATCATCCTGACCATGATGGTCCCCACCCAGCTCGGCATCATCCCGCTGTACCTGATGATGGTGGAGCTGGGCTGGACGGGCACCCTGCAGGCGGTCATCGTGCCGTTCCTGGTGCAGGGCTTCGGCGTGTTCATGATGCGCCAGTACGCGCTCTCCGCGATCAGCGACGAGCTGATCGAGGCGGCCCGGCTCGACGGCTGTTCGACCTGGCGGATCTACTGGAACGTGGTGCTGCCGGCGCTGCGTCCGGCGGCCGCGATCCTCGGGCTGCTGACCTTCATGCAGACCTGGAACGAGTTCCTCTGGCCGTTCGTCGTGCTCACCCCCGACACGCCCACCGTGCAGTACTCCCTCAAGATCCTCTCGTCGGGGCTGTACCAGACGGACTACACGGCGCTGTTCGCCGGTACCGCGCTGGCCACCCTGCCGCTGCTGATCGTGTTCATTCTGTTCGGCCGCCAGATCATCGGCGGCATCATGGAAGGCGCCGTCAAGTCGTGAGCAACTCCGCGAACCCCCAGTCCGCCCAGCTCCTTCTGGAGGACCGGGGGTTGAGCTTCCCGCCCGGCTTCCTCTGGGGAGCCGCGACCGCCTCGTACCAGATCGAGGGCGGGGTGCACGAGGGCGGTCGTACCGCCTCCATTTGGGACACCTTCAGTCACACCCCCGGCCGGGTCCTGCACGGCCACACCGGCGACGTCGCCTGCGACCACTACCACCGGTACCCGGACGACGTGAAGATGATGGCCGAGCTGGGCCTGAAGGCGTACCGGCTCTCGGTGGCCTGGCCCCGGATCCAGCCCGACGGGTCGGGCCCGGCCAACCAGGCCGGCCTCGACTTCTACCGCTCGCTCGTCGACGAGCTGCTGGAACACGGCATCGAGCCGTGGGTGACCCTCTACCACTGGGACCTGCCCCAGGCGCTCGAGGACGCCGGCGGCTGGCCGGTCCGGGACACCGCCCACCGGTTCGCCGAGTACGCCGAGCTGACCCACGCCGCCCTCGGCGACCGGGTCCGGCACTGGATCACCCTCAACGAGCCCTGGTGCTCGGCGTTCCTCGGCTACGGCTCCGGGGTGCACGCGCCCGGGCGTACCGAGGGACCGGCGGCGGTCCGGGCGGCCCACCACCTGATGCTCGGGCACGGCCTCGCCACCCAGGCGCTGCGCGCGGCCGCCCCCGACCACCAGGTCGGAGTGACGCTGAACCTCTACGCGGTCTCTCCGCAGACCGACTCGGCCGGCGACGTCGACGCGGCCCGCCGGATCGACGGGCTGGCCAACCGGTTCTTTCTGGACCCGATCCTGCGCGGCAGCTACCCGGCCGACGTGGTGGCGGACATGGCCGAGGTCACCGACTTCGACCACGTCCACGAGGGCGACCTCGAGGTGATCAGCACCCCGAACTCGTTCCTCGGCATCAACTACTACAGCCGGCACGTGGTCGCCGGCCCGGTCGAGGGGGTCGAGCCCGAGCCGTACTGGCGGGCGCAGTCCTGCTGGCCGGGCAGCGAGCAGGTCCGGTTCGTCACCCGGGGCGTGCCGGTCACCGACATGAACTGGGAGATCGACGCGCCGGGGCTGGTCGAGATCCTCCAGCAGGTCCACCGGGACTACCCGGAGCTGCCGCTGTACATCACCGAGAACGGGTCCGCCTTCGTGGACGAGGTGGTCGACGGCGAGGTCGACGACAGCGACCGGCTGGCGTACTTCGACGCCCACCTGCGGGCCTGCCACGCGGCGATCAGCTCCGGCGTGCCGCTGCGCGGCTACTTCGCCTGGTCCCTGATGGACAACTTCGAGTGGGCGTGGGGCTACACGAAGCGCTTCGGCATGGTCTACGTCGACTACGACAGCCAGCTGCGGATTCCCAAGTCGAGCGCCAAGTGGTACGCCGAGGTGATCCGACGGAACGGATTGGCCGCACAATGAACCATCTTCGGCCCTACCGCGCGGCCCGTCCGGGCCGCCGGGTGAGGATCGGCGCGGACGACGCGCCGTCCTGGCCGAAGCGGGTTCAATAGGCGTGGTCAGCCAGTATTGGGAGTGCCCGGCACCGGCCTGTACCAGGTCGGTGCCGGCCGCCCGACGTCGGAGGAGCAGACGATGACAACGCAGCGCACCCGCTCGCTCGGGCGGCCAACCCTGGACGCGGTCGCCGCCCGCGCGGGTGTGGGACGGGGCACGGTGTCGCGCGTCGTCAACGGCTCGCCGCAGGTGAGTCCGGAGGCCCGGGCCGCCGTGCAACGGGCGATCGCCGAGCTGGGTTACGTCCCGAACCGGGCGGCCCGGGCACTGGTGACGCAACGGACCGACTCGGTGGCCCTGGTGGTGTCCGAATCGGAGGAACGGGTCTTCGGTGAGCCGTTCTTCGCCGGGATAGTGCGGGGCATCAGCTCGGCCCTGCTGGAGACCCCGATGCAGCTGTGGCTGGCGATGGCCCAGTCACCGGCCGAGCGGGAACGGGTGGAGCACCACCTGACCAACCAGCATGTGGACGGCGTACTGCTGCTCTCCCTGCACGACGCCGACCCGCTGCCCACCCTGCTCGAACAGCGCGGGCTGCCGACCGTGCTCGGCGGCCGGCCGGCCCGGATGCTGGCCGACCCGGACGGCGCCTACTTCGTCGACGTGGACAACGCCGGCGGGGCCCGGCTCGCGGTGGAGTACCTGCTGCGGAAGGGACGCCGGCGGGTGGCGACCATCGCCGGCCCACAGGACATGGGGGTGGGCGTCGCCCGGCTGACCGGCTACCGGGAGGCGGTGCGGGACAGCGGCGCGCTGGTCAACGACGCGTTGATCGCGTACGGCGACTTCAGCGAGAGCAGCGGCGCGGCGGCGATGCGCCGGCTGCTGGACAGCTGCCCCGACCTCGACGCGGTTTTTGTCGCCTCGGACCTGATGGCGTGCGGGGCGCTGCGGGCGCTGCGCGAGGCGGGCCGTCGGGTCCCCGAGGACGTGGCGGTGGTGGGCTTCGAGGACGCCCCGATCGCCCGGCAGACCGAACCACCGCTCACCACGGTCTTCCAGCCGATGGAGGAGATGGGCCGGCAGATGGCCCGGCTGCTCGTCTCCCGGATCCGTCACGAGGAGCGGGAGGCGCCGTACGTCCTGCTCGACACCCACCTGGTGCACCGCACCTCGGCCTGACCCGTACCGTGCCCCTGGGCGCCCGGGAGCCGACGCGGGGATCAGGGTCCGTCCGGGCCGGCGCCCAGCGCGGCCAGGCCGTGCGCGACCAGCGGGGCGACCAGGGCGCCGATCCGGTCGAAGCCGGTGCCGACGGTCCGCCCCAGGGTGCAGGGTGCCAGGGCACAGGGTGGTGGTGTGCCGGTAGCGGCGAGCTTGAAGCAGCCCAGCGCAATGTGCCAGTCCAGGGGACCGACGTCGACGTCGCTGCGGGCGGCGTACCGGTTGATCAGCTCGGCCCCGGTCGGGAAGCCGGCGCCCGGCCCGAGTCCGTCGGCGAGCCCGGCCGCCTGGAAACAGTTCGGCCCGGAGCGGACCGCCCAGCAGGTCGGGCCGGTGCGTGCCGAGGTACCCGGTGAGCCGGTCGAGGTCGAGCCCGGACGGCGACCCGGCAGGTGACGCCGAACCGACGGCACCGGCCGGGGGATCGGTCATCCGGCCAGTGAATCTTTTCCACCTGAATCGCGCAACGCATGCGCCCAGACTTCCGCCCGTGGCCACGACGGACCGCACGGGGAGCGGGAAAGGGTTCGGTGGAGGGCACTCCGCCGCCCGGTCAAACCCTGCGGATCGGGACCGGTTGTCCGGCGTCGTCCGGTTTCCCGGACAGGGCCAGTACTGCGTGTCCTCCTG
Source organism: Plantactinospora sp. B5E13 (assembly GCF_039871775.1). NCBI lineage: Bacteria > Bacillati > Actinomycetota > Actinomycetes > Micromonosporales > Micromonosporaceae > Plantactinospora > Plantactinospora sp. B5E13. Next base: position 69,247 of record NZ_JBDPLT010000040.1, on the reverse strand, counting down.
CCGAACACGGGTTGTTGCGGTCGGGACATGCTTCGGCAACAGGGGCGAAATGGTCATCGGGCAGCCTGGTATCCGCACCGGCGGTGACGCGCGCCGGTCCGCCGACGGAGGGGACGGACATGCTGCTGAGGGTGCGGGTAACCCTGCCGGATCGACCTGGGACGCTCGGCCAGGTCGCCCGTACGCTGGGCGTCGCGGGTGCCGACATCGTCCAGGTGGTGGTCCTGGAACGGCTCGGCGGACGCGCCGTCGACGACTTCACCGTGGTGTGGCCGGGGGTGGCCCGGGTGGACCGGCTCTCCGCCGGACTCGCCGCCATCCCGGGCGTACGGGTCAACGGCATGTGGCGGGCGATCGGCGCGCCGAACGGTGGCGGACAGGACGCCGAACTGCTGGCCCAGATCGCGGCGAACCCGGGGGACGGGCTCGGCACCCTGGTCGACGCGGTCCCGGGGCTGCTTGCCGCCGACTGGGCCGCCGCCGCGGTGGTGCCGGCGGACTGGGCGGCCCGGAGCGCCTCGGGTTCCGGGGCGCTGCGCGGCGCTGGCGGCTCGCCCGCCGTGGCGTACGCGAGCTGGCGTTCGCCCACCCCGCTGGTACTGCCGGAGGTGACCCCGCTGCGCGCCCGGGCGCTGAACGGGCCGGCCGGCACCCACTACGCGGTCGCGCCGTTCGGCCGGGCCGGGCTGGTGCTGATGCTCGCCCGGGTGGACGGCGACGGCCTCTCGGCGGCCGGCTTCCACGTCACCGAGGTGGACCGGATCGCACAGCTGGTCCGGGCCGCCGCGACGATTCTGGGCGACCGGCTCGACCTGGTCAGCGCACCACCCGTGTCGGACCCGACGATGGCGGCGGTGGTGACCGGGACCACGGCCGCCACGGCCGGTTCGGCAACAGCCGGGTAACAGTCCGCAGGCAGGCTGGAACCGGGAAGGAGCCGACATGACGCTGTGGCGGATCAGGGCGACGGTGGCCGACCGGCCTGGTTTTCTCTCCGTGCTCACCGCGAGTCTGGCGCTGCGCGGGGTCAACATCCTCACCGTCCAGGTGCACACCACCGAGGCCGGCGCGGTGGACGACTTCCTGGTCGACGCGCCTGCCGAACTGACCGCGGACGACCTGGTCGCGGCGGTGGAGAAGGGACGTGGCCGGGACTGCTGGGTGGCGCGCAGCGAGGCGCAGGGCCTGGCCGACCAGCCGACCCGGGCGCTCGGCCTGGCGACCCGGCTGGTCCACGACCCGGACGCGCTGGGGGAGACGTTGCGGGCCCTGCTCAACGCCGACACGGTGAGCTGGCGGCCGATGCCGGCCCTCAACGGTCCCGGATACGACCGGGGCAGCATGCGGCTGCCGGACCCGGACGGTGGGGTGTTCGAGCTGGTCCGCTCCGCGCCGAGCTTCACCCCGGCCGAGTTCGCCCGCGCCCAGGCGCTGCTGGAACTGGCCGGTACGGTGCTGCGCCGCAGCGTCGAACAGGTCACCCTGGTCCTGTCGGAGGGCACCGAACTCCTGGTCCGTCCGGCGTTGCCCGACGACCTACCGGCCGTACGGGCGATGCACGTCCGTTGCTCGGCGCGCACCCTGCAACGTCGCTACCCGGCGGCGGCGATCCGCCCGTCGGCCGCCCGCCTCGCGCGGCTGCTCGCCCCGCACCGGGGGGTGACGCTGCTGGCGACGACCGACGGGACGGCCGGCACGCCGGGTCTTCCCGAGCCGCCGGGACGGGAGCCGAACGGGCTGTCGGAGCGGGTGGTGGCGATGGCGAACCTGGTGGCCGAGGGGCCGGTCGCCCAGGTGGCCCTGCTGGTCGAGGACGGCTGGCAGCGACGTGGCATCGGTGGCACGCTGCTGCGTCGGCTCGTCGCGTACGCCCACCGGGCGGGTTACCTCGCGCTGTCGGCGTACACCTTGGCGGACAACGTGGGGATGCTGCGGCTGCTGGACCGGCTCTACCGGCCGGGCGCGGTGGAACGGGACGGCAACCTGCTGACCCTGACCGTGCCGCTGACCGAGCGGGCCGGTGCGGGACCGGCGGGTCCGCCGCCGGTGGTTCCGGCACAGGGCGACCGGCCTCCCGCCAGCGTCGAGGCGCCGCGGGCCTGAGACAGCGCTCCGGTCCCGGTTCGCCGACCGGAGCGGAGGCGGCGGCGCGGGCCTGGTGGGCCGCGGGCCGCAGAGACAGCGGTCCGGTCCCGGTTCGCCGACCGGACCGCCAGCAGCCCGAGCGGGCGGAACCCGTGGGGCCCTTCCGGCGGGACGTCCGGCAGGGCCCCACCGGGTCAGGTCGTCGGGTAGCTGCTGTAGTCCGGGAAGTTGCCATACAGCCGCTGGGTCGTTCCGGAGCCGACGGTGACCGCCTGCACCAGCAGGTCACCGCCGACGAAGGCACCCTTCCAGGAGGCGCCCCGGCCGCCGAACGGCTCCTCCCGGTCGCCCCGGGACCGTGGCCGGTTGATGCCGACCTTGAACGCCTGCAGGTCGACGGCGAGCTTCGCCGCCTCGTCCTCGTCGTCGCAGGCGAGGCTGGCCACCAGGGCGCCGTTGGAGGCGTTCATCGCGGCCAGCAACTCGTCGGGGGTGTCCACCACGACGATGGTGTCCACCGGGCCGAAGGGTTCGGCGTGCATCAGCCGGGACCGGCCGGGTGGGGCGAGCAGCACTGCCGGCGCCACGTACGCCGAGGTGTCCTGCCCGGAAAGGAACGGCGCGCCGTCGAGCTTGCCCCGGTAGAGCGGGACGGCGCCGCCCCGGACCGCCTCGTCCACCTTGCGGCGCAGCTCGTCGGCCTTGGCGCCGCTGATCAACGGTCCGAAGTCGAGCTCCGGCAGCGGGTCGCCGTCGGCCCAGCCCTCGTCGACGGCGAGCGGGTGGCCGAACCGTACCGAGCGGACCACCGGCAGGTACATGTCGAGGAACTCGTCGACCAGGTCCCGCTGGACCACGAACCGGGGGTACGCGGTGCAGCGCTGCTTGCCGTACTCGAAGCCCTTCTTCAGGTGCGTGGCGAGGCTGTCCCACTGGGAGAAGTCCCAGATGCCCCAGGCGTTCAGTCCCTCCTGCTCGATCATGTGCCGCTTGTCGGTGTCGAGCAGCGCGGCGGCGACCTTGCCGCCGTTGGACCGGCCGCCGACAAAGGCGACCGCGCCGATCTCCGGGGCCCGGACCAGCACCTCGGAGAGTTCCTCGCCGCTGCCGGAGAGCAGGGTGGCGGGCAGCCCGGCGCGGCGCATCAGGGCGTGCGCGACGGTGAGGCAGACCGCTCCGCCCTGGGACGGCGTCTTGGCGAGCACCGCGTTGCCGGCGAGCAGTTGCACGAGTTCGGCGTGGACCAGCACGCTCATCGGGTAGTTCCAGCTGGCGATGTTGCTGACCGGGCCGGACAGCGGTTCGCGGCCGTCGGCGAGCATCCGGTCGATCTCCTCGACGTACCAGCGGACCCCGTCCAGGGCCCGGTCGACGTCGGCACAGGCCAACCGCCACGGCTTGCCGATCTCCCAGACCAGCAGCAGGGCGAGCAGGTCACGGTGCAGGGTCAGTTCGTCGAGCGCGGCGACCACCCGGACCTTCCGCTCGGCGAGCGGGGTGTCGGCCCAGTCGCGGTGTTCGGCGGAGGCGTACCGGACGGCGGCCCGAGCCGAGTCGGCGTCGAGTCGGGGCAGGTTCACCAGTACGGTGTTGTCGACCGGGGTCCGGACGGCGCTCGGGGCGCCGACCGACCGCCAGGCCCCCTCGATCAGGTTCCGTAGCGTCGTGGTGCTGTCGGGACGGCCGGGGTCGAACGCTTCCGGGGTCGCCTCGACCGCTCGGGCGAGGATCTCCCGCCAGGCGGTGCCGTCGGCAAGGCGCAGTGCCATCGCTGTCTCCTCAGGTCGGTCGCCGGCGCGGTGGCCGGCGCGGTTCCGGTGGCCACCCCCGCGACCGTCCGACCGTCCCGTACACCCGTCCGTCCATCCATCCGTCTGGAACGGACCGGACTCGGACCGGACCCGGGCTGGTCAGGGCACGGTCCGGTCGGACGCGGTGGGGGGCGGGCACGGTGCACGGCGTTCCGGAGGGCCGTGCACGGTGGCGCACCCCGGGAGGGCCGCGGGTGGGCGGACCGTGGGTGGCGAGCGGTCACCGGGTGCGTCGCACTGGCTGGACGGCGCCCCGGCAGGGCCGCGGTGAGCTGCGCGGCGGCGACGATGGCACCGCTGATCTGGGCGTACTGTCCCCCGTCCCGGACAGCGGCGGCAACCGTACGCCCGTATACCGGAACGCCCGGTCCGCCGGTTGGTTCGATGATTCACGCCGTCCGCGGCTGTTGATCGTCGACGACCTGGGCGGACGTGCGGTGTGTATTGGGGATCATGGATTTTGTGGCGAGTGTCAAAGAATGGGAAAGGGCTTTCCTGAGGGACTTCCGCAATCGCCCTGTCGATCCGGTCGGGGGGCTGGGCTCACCGGTTTGGTCCTTCACAAACCGGCAATGGCGCGGTTACATTGTTGACTATCCATGGGAGCGCTCCCGGCGCTCCGACTAGGCCCGATGACCCCCAGGACCGGACGGCACACCCACCGGCTCGACCGAACGCCCCACCACCAGCACCCCGCGTCGTGCACCGCACAGCGGAAGGGGCGGATGCGCCCACATCCGCCCCTGGTGTCCTCCGCTACGCGTCGCCGCGCGCGGCTCCACGGACAGGAGCGATTCTAGTGCGCGACCGCATCGCCCCAGCCCGGCCGAACGGGCAACGTCCCCGGCCCGGTCCACGCCCGAGGCCGAAGGTCCGGCACCGGCTCGACGGCCGGCAGCGACCGGACGGCCGGCAGCGCCCCGACCGGGGCCAACGGCCCGGCCGCTGGTACGAGCGGACCGCGACCCGGATCACGGCTGTCCTGACCGCCGTCGGGCTGCTGCTCGCCGCCCCGCAGACCGGCCTCGCCGCCCCGGCATCCACCGGGATCAGCGGCACCGGGAGTGTCGGCACCACCGCCGCGCCAGCGGACTTCAACTACGCCGAGGCACTGCAGAAGTCGCTGCTCTTCTACGAGGCGCAGCAGTCCGGCCGGCTGCCCGACTGGAACCGGGTCTCCTGGCGCGGCGACTCCGCGCTGACCGACGGCGCCGACGTCGGAGTGGACCTCACCGGCGGCTGGTACGACGCCGGCGACCACGTCAAGTTCGGCTTCCCGATGGCGTTCAGCACCACCATGCTCGCCTGGGGCGCGGTCGAGTACCGGTCCGGGTACGCCGACTCCGGACAGTTGCCGCACCTGCTCAACAACCTGCGCTTCGTCAACGACTACTTCATCCGGGCCCACCCGTCCGCCGCCGTACTCTACGGACAGGTCGGCAAGGGCGACGACGACCACAAGTGGTGGGGACCGGCCGAGGTGCTGCCGATGGCGCGGCCGGCGTACAAGATCGACGCCAGCTGTGGCGGCGCGGACCTGGCCGGTGAGACGGCCGCCGCGATGGCCGCCTCCTCGATGGTCTTCCGACCCACCGACCCGACCTACGCGGACACCCTGGTCCGGCACGCCCGCCAGCTCTACACCTTCGCCGACACCGTGCGGCGGGCCTACCACGAGTGCATCACCGACGTGACGAACTTCTACCGGTCCTGGAGCGGCTACCAGGACGAACTCGTCTGGGGCGCGATCTGGCTGTACCGGGCCACCGGCGAGGCGAGCTACCTGACCAAGGCCGAGACCGAGTACGACCGGCTCGGCACCGAACCGCAGTCCAGCACCCGGATGTACAAGTGGACGGTCGCCTGGGACAACAAGCAGTTCGGCGCGTACGTGCTGCTGGCCAACCTGACCGGCAAGCAGAAGTACGTCGACGACGCCAACCGCTGGCTCGACTGGTGGACCGTCGGGGTGAACGGGGAGAAGGTGCGTACCTCACCCGGCGGAATGGCGGTCCTGGACACCTGGGGCGCGCTGCGCTACGCCGCCAACACCGCGTTCGCCGCACTGGTCTACAGCGACCGGACCACCGACACCACCCGCAAGGCCCGCTACCACGACTTCGCGGTCCGGCAGATCACCTACGCGCTCGGCGACAACCCGCGCAACTCCAGCTACGTGATCGGCTTCGGAACCAATCCGCCGCGCAACCCGCACCACCGCACCGCGCACGGCTCCTGGTGGGACAGCCAGCAGGTGCCGGAGGCGACCCGGCACGTGTTGTACGGCGCACTGGTCGGCGGCCCCTCCGCGCCGAACGACGCGTACACCGACAGCCGGGGCGACTACGTGATGAACGAGGTCGCCACCGACTACAACGCCGGCTTCACCTCCGCGCTGGCCCGGCTCCACACCGAGTACGGCGGCACCCCGCTGGCGAACTTCCCGCAGCCGGAGTCGCCGGACATCGACGAGATCACCGTCGAGACCACGGTGATGCAGAACGAGCCCCGGTCCACCGGGATCAAGGCGATCGTCTACAACAAGTCCGCGTTCCCGGCCCGGGCGCTGACCGACTCCCGGTTCCGGTACTACTTCCGTCCGGAGGGGACCAGCGCGATCCAGGTGACCAGCGGCTACACCCAGGGCTGCCCGGCACCGACCAGCGCCCGCCAGTACGCCGGCGACATCTGGTACGTCGAGGTCGACTGCTCCGGCCACACCATCGCCCCGGCCGGGCAGTCGGCACACCGGATGGAGGTGCAGTTCACAATCGGCGTACCGGAGGGTGGCACCTGGGACCCGACGAACGACCCGTCGTACCAGGCCACCGCCGGACCGAACCCGAAGCTGGCGCTCTGGGAGGGCGACGACCTCGTCTGGGGCGCCGAGCCCGCCCCGCCGACCCCGGACACCGTCGCGCCGAGCGTGCCCGGCACCCCGACCGCCTCGGCGGTGACCGCCACCGGGCTGACCCTGAGCTGGGCGGTCTCGACCGACACCGGCGGCAGCGGGCTCGCCGGCTACGACGTCTACCGGGAGGCGGGCACGACCGACGTGCTGGTCGGCTCGCCGAGCGCGGCGACGCTCGCGGTGACCGGGCTGACCCCGGCGACCAGCTACCAGTTCCACGTGCTGGCCCGGGACGGCGCCGGAAACCGGTCCGCCGCCTCCGCGCCGGTCACCGTCACCACCGCGGCGGCCGGCGGCGGGGACACCACCCCACCGGGTACGCCGACCGGGCTGACCGCCTCGGCGGTCACCACCACCGGGGCGACCCTGAGCTGGACCGCGTCCACGGACAACGTCGGGGTCACCGGCTACCGGGTCTACCGGGAGGCCGGGGCCACCGACACCCTGCTCGGCACGGTGACCGCCACGACGTACCCGGTGACCGGGTTGACGGCCGGTACGACGTACCAGTTCTACGTGGTCGCGGTGGACGCGGCCGGCAACGTCTCGGCGGCCTCGGCGCCGGTCCCGGTGACCACCGGGACCACCCCGACCAGCGGCTGCCGGGTCGGCTACACCACCACCGACTGGAGCAGCGGCTTCACCGGCAACGTCACGATCACCAACACCGGCAGTACCACGATCGACGGCTGGACCCTCACCTTCGGCTTCGCCGCCGGGCAGCGGGTCAGCCAGGCTTGGTCGGCCACGGTGACCCAGTCCGGTACGACGGTGACCGCGACGAACCTCTCCTACAACGGCACCCTGGCCCCGGGAGCCTCGACCAGTTTCGGCTTCAACGGCTCCCACACCGGCAGCAACCCGAGGCCGGCGACGTTCACGCTCAACGGCGCGGCCTGTACGACCGGCTGAACCGTCCCTTGGCCGGTCCACTCCGGGGCCGTCGGGCAACACCAGCAGGCTGCCCGACGGCCCCGGTCCGGTGCGGGTTCCACGTCGACGCCCGTCCTGCCCGAGCCTGGACCGGCCACGACAGGCCCGGGTGGGGCATTCCGAGCCAGGGGGTCAGCGGGAGCGGTGTCGTTGCCGGACGGCGAGTACCACCAGCAGCAGCGGCACGATTACCCACATCTGCGCCGTCGTGTAGTGGCGGAGCTCGGCGGCGACGTCGACCTCCCGGATCTCGGCCTCGAGGGCACCCGGACGCACGAGCGTGAGGGCGTGTACCGACAGCGGCACGTAGTTGGCGGCCACGCCCGTGAGCCACCACCCCAACCCGGTACGCACGCCTCCGCCGGACGAGGCGAGCGCCAGACCGAGTACGCCGCCACCGACGACGCCCAGGAGGAACTCGCCGAGGATGACCCACCGTCGCCAGCGGACTCCGACCGATCCCCACATGTCGATGGCGGCGAGGCGACGTACGTCGAGTCCGAGGGTCACGCGGGACATGCTGCCACGGGCCCGCCAGCCCCGCCGCGGCCGTTCGTGGCCGGTGCCCGCCCGGCCGGAAGCGCCGTGTCGGTCGGCGGGTACGGCGGGTCAGGGCTGGCCGGCCATCCGGTCGACCGCCTGCTTCGCCTCCAGCAGGCCCTCCCCGGTGGCCTTCCGGTAGGCGCGGACCGCGTGGATCGTCCGACCGTTGCGGAGGTGCTCGCGTACCTCGGCGAGTTCCTGCTCCGGGTCGACGATCCCGAGGTGGGTCAGCAACAGTTGCATCTTGCGGTCGAGCCGGGCGAGCCTGGCGACCGTGTCCCGTTGACGTCTCGCCGCCGTGGCCGCCTCGATCAACAGGAAGGCGAGCAGCGGAAGGGTGAAGACGGAGATGATGTCGATGGGATCCACCCGCTCATTCAACCAGTGCGGCCCGGCCGTGCCCGGTGCCGGAAACGCGGCGCGCCGCCGCCGGTGCCCGGGTCACGGGCGCCGACGGCGGCGACGGCTACGGGAACCGGCTCAACGGGTACGCAGGCCGTACCCGTACGGGAAGAGCGGGCGGTAGTCGCGGTCACCGATGTTGATCGGCACCTGCGCCTCGCTGCGCGGCCAGCTCATCGAGAGCTTGCCGGTGAACGGTCGCCGGCCGAACAGCACGTCCGCGACGCCGGCCCCCTCGCTGCCCGGCAGCCAGGAGGCGACCAGCGCGTCCATCTCGCCGAGCTGGTCGGTGAGCACCTGGGGGCGGCCGGAGACGACCAGGACGACGCAGGTGTCGATCTCGCCGCAGACCTTGTCGACGACCGCCCTGTCGCCCGACTGCAGCGACAGCGACTTCTCCTCGTGCTGCGGGGTGGAGCACCAGGTGCACTCCGGCCCGCCGACGTCACCGAAACCCTCGGCGTACGGGGTCTCGCCGACCACCACGATGCCGACGTCGGCGCCGTCGGTCGGCGCGGAGGCGTCGGCGCTGTACGTCACCTCGGCCCGGGGAGCGACCTCGCGGATGCCCTCCAGGATCGTGGTGCCGGGGATGATGTCCCCGGAAACGCCCTGCCACTGAATCGTCCAGCCGCCAGCCTGGTTGCCGATGTCGTCGGCGTTGCGGCCGGCGACGTACAGCTTCGCGTCCCTGCGCAGCGGCAGCGCCCGGTTGCTGTTCTTCAGCAGCACCTGGGACTCGGCGACGGCCCGGCGGGCCAGGGCGCGGTGCTCCCGGCTGCCGACCGTGTCGACGTTGTCGGCCGAGGCGTACGGCTTCTCGAAGAGGCCGAGTTCGAACTTCGCCCGCAGGATCCGGCGGACCGCGTCGTCGATCCGGGCCCGGCTCACCCGGCCCGCTTCGACCTCGGCGGTCAGCAGGTCGATGAACTGCTTCGCGCTGTTCGGCACCATGAACAGGTCGATGCCGGCGTTGACCCCGGTGCGGACCTTGTACGGGGTGAGTCCGGCGTTCGTCGGCTCGGCCGGGTCCGGGATCTTGTGGATCCCCTCCCAGTCGGAGATGACAAAGCCCCGGAACCGCTTGGCGCCCTTGAGGACGTCGGTGAGCAGCTCCTTGTGCGCGTGCATCTTGACCGGGTTGCCGACCCCGTCCTCGGCCCAGTCCACACTGGAGTACGACGGCATGACGCTGCGCACGTCGTAGCGCCGCATCGCGTCCCAGTACGGCGCCAGGTTGGTCCGGGCGAAATCGGCCCGGCTGGTCACCGTCACGCCCTGGTCGATGACGTACGCCTGGTTGGCCGGCGGCAGGTTGGCGTTGTTGTCGGCGGCGGCCTGGTCGTAGACGGTGTCACCGTCGCCGGCGTAGTGCTTGACGGTGGCGAGCACCCCGGCGCTCTGCGAGCCGGCGACGTAGCTGGCCATCTGGCCGACCAGCTTCGGGTCCTCGCCGAAGCTCTCGTACGTCCGGCCCCAGCGCTCGTCGCGGGCGACGCAGAGGCAGGGGGCGAAGTTCCACGGGATGCCGGTGGCCCTGACCTCCTCGGCGGTGGCCCGGCCGATCTGCCGGACCAGCTCCGGGTTGCGGGTGGCGCCGAGTCCGATGTTGTGCGGGAAGACGGTGGCGCCGTGGACGTTGGCGTGCCCGTGCACCGCGTCGACGCCGTAGATGATCGGGATGCCGAGGCGGGTGCTCATCGCCTGCCGCTGGAATCCGTTGATCATGTCGACCCAGGCTTCGGGGGTGTTCGGGGTCGGCACCGAGCCGCCGCCGGAGAGCAGTGAGCCGAGGTTCCACTCGGCGATCACCGTCGGGGTGTCGGTGACCGCGGCCCGCTCGGCCTGGGTCATCTGGCCGACCTTCTCCGCCAGGGTCATCCGACCGAGCAGGTCGTCGACCCGGCGGTCGACCGGGAGCTTCGGGTTGAGGTACGCCGGCCGACCGCCCGGGCCGCCGTGCCGGGCGGTGTCGGTGTCGCCGGTGGTGGTGGGGGTGGCCGACGCCGCGCCCGCGGGCAGCAGGGAGACGGCCAGCAGGCCGACCACCAGCGGTATCAGCGGGGTGCGGGATCGTGGGTGTGGACGCAAGGTGCCCTCCAGGATCAATGGGTACGCGCCGCCACCGATCATTCCCACGCGGATAAGACGACGTCAATATGAAATCGTAAAGTTTCTTACGGGATAGAGTGGACCGGATTCCTGGACGCGTACTGCGAGGATCTGGGCCGGACACGGAAGGGGTTCCGGTATCGCGCGTTCGCTCTTCTTTCGCCCGCGGCCGACCTGGTCCGCCGGGGCGGTCCGGCTGGCCGCGCTCGTGGCGGCAGTGGGCTTCCTCGGGATCGCGCTGGTGATCCGAACGGCGCGGCGCGGGGCGGCCGTCGCCCCGGTCTGATTCGGGGGAGGCGTCGGTCGTGGCCCGGTGGTCCACGCAGGCGGGCATCCGGCCTTGACAAAAAGTACGATCGTGCGGACGATGTCCGCATGGGGAAGGGTGAGGTGACCCGGCAGGCGGTGCTGGTCGCCGCCAACGAGGTCGCCGACCGGCTCGGGCTGGCCGGGCTCACCATCGGTTCCCTGGCCGACCGGGTCGAGATGTCCAAGAGCGGGCTGTTCGGCCACTTCCGGTCCAAGGAGGCGCTGCAGCTGGCGGTCCTGGAGTACGCCCGGGACGGCTTCGTCGACGCGGTGATCCGGCCCGCCCTGGCTGCGCCCCGGGGCGAGAAGCGGATCCGGACCCTGGTGGAGGGCTGGATCGTTCTCGGTGTCGAGCGTCGTGCCGGCTGTCTGTTCGTCTCCGCCGACCTCGAGTTCGACGACCGGCCCGGGCCGGTGCGGGACCAGTTGGTCCGCGACCACCGGGACCTGCTGGAGTCGGTCGCCCAGATGTTCCGGACCGGGATCTCCGAGGGGGAGTTCCGGCCGGACGCCGATCCCGAGCAGTTCGCCCACGACCTGTACGGGGTGATGCTCGGACTGTTCCACGCCCATCGCCTGATGGAGGATCCGCAGGCGATCAGCCGGACCCGCCGGGCGCTCGACGCGCTGTTGGACAACGCCCGGATCTGACCTTTCGGAGTGGAGAGACATGGTTGCTTGGCGGAAACAAAAAAGCACGATCGTTCGTATGATTACGATGGCGGTCACCCGGCGGATGTTCGGCGTTCTGGAACGGGTGGCGCCCGGCCCGGGAGCCGTACTCGCCGAACGGATCTGGTGCAGCGTGCCACGCGGCCCGGTCCGCCCCGCCGACCCGCCCGGGCAGCGGTTCACCGTCACCGTGCACGGCCGGCCGGTGGTCGCCGAGTCCTGGGGCGACGGTCCCGCCGTCTACCTGATGCACGGCTGGGGCGGCTGGCGGGGGCAGTTCCAGTCGTTCGTCGCCCCGCTGGTGGCGGCCGGGCACCGGGTCGTCGCCCTCGACGCGCCGGGCCACGGCGACTCCGCACCCGGGGCGTACGGACGGGGTCGCGGCCTGCTGACCGAGTTCGCCGACGCGTTGACCGAGGTGACCCGGATCGCCGGCCCGGCGTACGCGATCGTCGGGCACTCGGCCGGCGGTACCGCCACCGCGCTCGCGGCGCTGGACGGGCTGACCGCCGAGCGGCTGGTCCTGATCGCGCCGATGGCGGACCCGCTCGCCTACACCACCGACTTCGCCCGGTCGCTCGGCTTCGACGAGCGGATCCGGACCCGGTTCCTCCGCCGCCTGGAACGACGGGTCGGTCGGCGGACGACGGAACTGGACGTCGCCGGACGCGCGACCGGGCGGGACGACCTGCCGCCGCTGCTGGTCGTGCACGACTACGCGGACAAGGAGGTCCGGTACGCCGACGGGCAGGCGATCGTGGCGGCCTGGCCGGAGGCGGAGGGACGGTGGTCCAACGGGCTCGGACACCGGCGGATCCTGCGGGATCCGGCCACCGTGGCCGCGGTCGTCGACTACCTGACCTGGAGCCGGGTGGCCCAGCCGGTCAGCTGACCGGACGGAAGCCGTGGCGACCGCCGGACCGGAGCGGATAGGCTTCACCCCCGTGACCAGCCAGAACGACGTCGAACGGCCGATTGTGACCCCGCCCACCACCATCGGCCCAGCCCCGGACGGCGGGATCCGCACCGGCCCGGACAGCGGGATCCGCCCCGGGTCGCGGCTGGCGCCGCTGAACCACCGTCTGGCGACCGAACGGGACCTCGCCGCGCTGGTCCGGCTCCGTGACGACGCGGCCCGCTGGCAACTGGCCAACGGCATTGATCAGTGGCGGCCCGGAGACCTCACCGAGGACCACTTCCGGGCCCGGCTGGCCGACGCCGAGGTCCGGCTGGCCACCCTCGGTCCGGACGGGCCGGTCGTCGGCGCCTTCGAACTCTGGTGGGACGACGTCGTCACGTGGGGTCCGCAGCCCCCCGTGGCCGGCTACGTGCACCGGCTGATGACGGATCGACGTACCGCGCCGCCCGGGACCGGGCGACGGCTGCTCGCCGAGGCGGAACGACGGATCACGGCGGCCGGACGCCGACTGTGCCGACTCGACTGCCGGGCCGACAACCACCAGCTCCGGCGGTACTACGAGTCGGCCGGCTATCTCGTGGTCGGCGAGCAGTCGTTCACCGACCGCCCCACCCACGGGGCGGGCGGCAGCAACTACCCGGTCACCCTGCTGGAGAAGACCCTGCGGTAGGAGGGAGGAGCCAGCCGGGGACGGCCGCCGGGCGAGGCCTCAGGAGTGGAGGTCCCCGTGCTCCACGCAGGTCGCCGTCCAGCCGGCCGGCAGCACCTGCACCTTCATCCGCCGCCGGCAGGCGGCGCAGAACCGGGGCGGTTCGAGGTGCCGCGCCCGGTCGCAGTCGTCGTGGCCGCCGTCGGCGAGCGCCCCGCCGCACCGGTCACACCACGTCATCTCGGGCCCCCGCGGAGCTGGAGTGATCGGCTGCACCGTGCCTCCTTCACAGCGTCGCCGAGAGCGCCTTCACCGGCATCTTCAGCTCCTCCAGCAGCGCCAGGTCCTCGTTTGCCGGCCGGCCCAGGGTGGTCAGGTAGTTGCCGACGATCACCGCGTTGATCCCGCCGAGCAGACCGTCCCGGGTGCCGAGGTCGCCGAGGGTGATCTCACGACCACCGGCGTACCGGAGGATCGTCCGCGGCATCGCCAGCCGGAAGGCGGCGATGGCGCGCAGCGCGTCCCGTGGCTCGACCGGCGCCTGGTCACCGAGCGGGGTGCCCGGTCGGGGGTTGAGGAAGTTCAGCGGCACCTCGTGCGGATCGAGTTCGGCGAGCTGCGCCGCGAACTCGGCCCGCTGCGCGATCGTCTCGCCGAGCCCGAGGATGCCGCCGCAACACACCTCCATCCCGGAGGCGCGGACCATCCGCAGCGTCTCCCAGCGCTCCTCCCAGGAGTGCGTGGTGACCACGTTCGGGAAGTGGGAGCGGCAGGTCTCCAGGTTGTGGTTGTACCGGTGCACACCCATCTCGACCAGCTCGTCGACCTGCTCCTGGGTCAGCATGCCGAGCGAGGCGGCGACCTGGATGTCGACCTCGGCCCGGATCGCCGCTACACCCTCGCGCATCTGCTTCATCAGCCGCGCGTCCGGCCCCCGGACCGCGGCCACGATGCAGAACTCGGTGGCGCCGGTCGCCGCCGTCTGCTTCGCCGCCTCGACCAGCGACGGGATGTCCAGCCAGACGGACCGGACGGGCGAGGCGAACAGGCCGGACTGGGAGCAGAAGTGGCAGTCCTCGGGGCAGCCACCGGTCTTCAGGGAGACGATCCCCTCCACCTCGACCTCCGGACCACACCAGCGCATCCGTACCTCGTGGGCGAGCTGGAGGGCGGCGGAGAGCCGCTCGTCGGGGAGCTGGAGCACGGCGAGCACCCCGGCCTCGTCGAGACCGACACCGCCGTCGAGGACCTGGGTCCGTGCCTGGTCGAGGATGTCTGGCATGGGTCGTACCCTACAAGCCGGCCTGGCCGTCGATGGGCGCCGACCCGAAGGACGACCCGGCGGGCGTCGCACCCGGCCACCCCGCGCGGCCCGGCGGCCCCTCCGGCCGCCGACCAGGTGGTATTTTCGCCGGTCGGGGCCGTCCACGCGGACGGCCGGGGCCGCCGACGCGGGGTGGAAGCCGCCGCCGAGGCCCCTGCGGGCCAGGGTCCGACGGTTCCGCCGAGCGTCGCCGCCCGACACCGTCGGGCCGGACGTGCACGACGTGGGGAGTGAGACGGTGTCAGGCTGGCTGGAAGGGCTGGAGCGCCGGGCCCAGCTGCGGGCCAGGGCGGGTCTGCGCCGTCGGCTGCGACCCCGCGCCGCCGACGACCGGGTCGTCGACCTCGCCGGCAACGACTACCTCGGGCTCTCCCGGGACCCCGCGGTGACAACGGCCGCGGCCGAGGCACTGACCCGGTACGGCCTGGGCGCCACCGGCTCCCGCCTGGTCCGGGGCAGCACCGGAGCCCACCAAGAGTTGGAGAACGCGCTCGCCGACTGGCTGGGCGTCGGGCAGGCACTGGTCTACTCCTCCGGCTACCTGGCCAACCTCGGTGCGGTACGCGCGCTCACCCGCCCGCGTACGCTGCTGGTCTCCGACGCGCACAACCACGCCTCGCTGATCGACGGCTGTCGCCTCTCCGGGGCCGAGACGGTCGTCACCCCGCACCTCGACGTCGACGCGGTCGCCTCGGCCCTGGCCGCCGCGCCGGGCCGGCCGGCGGTGGTGGTCACCGAGTCGGTCTTCTCCGTCGACGGCGACCTGGCGCCGCTGGCCCGGCTGCACCGGGTGACCCGGAAGCATGGCGCGGTGCTGCTGGTCGACGACGCGCACGCGCTGGGCGTACTCGGACCGGACGGGGCCGGGGCGGTCGCGGGCGCCGGACTCGCCGGCGAGCCGGACGTGGTGGTGACCGCGACCCTCTCCAAGGCGCTCGGCGGCGCCGGGGGAGTGGTCGCCGGCCCGGCCGAGCTGGTCCGGCACCTGATCGACACCGGCCGGACATTTATCTATGACACCGCGCTGCCACCGGCGGTGGCCGCCGGGGTTCTCGCCGCCACCGACCGGGCCCGCTCCGGTGCCCGGCTGCGGGCCGAGTTGGCCGACCGGGCTGCCGCCGCGGCCCGCCGGCTCGGTGCGGCCGGGCTGCCGGTCTCCACCCCGGCCGCCGGGGTGGTCTCGGTCACCGCACCCGGCCCGGAGGCGGCGGTGGCCTGGGCGGCCGACTGCCTGGAGCGCGGGGTCGCGGTCGGCTGCTTCCGGCCGCCGTCGACCCCGGACACCCGGTCGCGGCTCCGACTCACCATCAACGTCGGCGTACCGCGAGCCGACTTCGACCGGGCACTGGAGGCGATCGTGGAGTGTGCACCGGCGGGTACGACACCGTCATCGCCCATCGGGGCGGTGGTCGCGGGCGCCCAGCCGACGACGACGGCGGTGCCGGCCGGGGGAGGTCCCCGGTGACCGGCACGGGCTGGCGGGGACCGATCCTGGTCACCGGCACCGACACCGACGTGGGCAAGACCGTGGTCACCGCCGCGATCACCGCCGCGGCCCAGGCGGCCGGCCTGCGGGTGGCCGTGCTGAAACCCGGCCAGACCGGTACGGCGACCGGTGGCCCCTCGGACGTCGACACCGTCACCCGACTGGCCGCCC
The DNA here is from genome assembly GCF_039871775.1 of Plantactinospora sp. B5E13. Lineage (NCBI taxonomy): Bacteria > Bacillati > Actinomycetota > Actinomycetes > Micromonosporales > Micromonosporaceae > Plantactinospora > Plantactinospora sp. B5E13. The sequence goes on along the minus strand of NZ_JBDPLT010000040.1, from coordinate 52,920 downwards.
CGCTGACGGCCCGTACGTTGGTCAGCTATCCGGATCCGCTGGCGCCGCTGGCCGCCGCCCGGGTGGCGAGCGCGGAACCGCTCGAGCTCTACACGGTCGTCGACGAGGTACGGGCCGAGGCGGAGAAGCACGACCTGGTGCTGGTCGAGGGCGCCGGCGGTCTGCTGGTGCCGATGGGGCTGCGGCCCTCCGGCGACGCGTGGACCGTCGCCGACCTGGCGGTGGCGATCGGCGCCCCCGCCGTGGTGGTGACCCGGGCCGGCCTCGGCACCCTCAACCACACCGCGCTGACCCTGGAGGCGCTGGAGCGGCGGGCGGTACCGGCCGGAGTGGTCCTCGGTGCCTGGCCGGCCGAGCCGGAACTGGTGCACTGGGCCAACCTCACCGAGCTCGTCCCGAACATGGTCGGCGCGCTGCCCGACGGCGCCGGGACCATGGAACCGGGCGTCTTCCAGCGGTCCGCGCCGGGCTGGCTCACCCCCGCCCTGTACGGGGTGCTGGACGACTGGCGGACCTGGGCCGACGAGGTCAGTTGACTCCCGGCACCTCACTTTCGTCGGTAACGCAACCTGTCCCGGCTGGGTAACCTGGCCCGGTGCTGGCCTGGCCGAACACGATCCTCCGCCGTCGACGCGTGGCCGAGCTGCTACCGAGGCGGCCCGATCTGCCGCGGGACGTGCTGCTGTGGGCCGCGCTCTGCGCGCCGATCGGCTGGGCGCTGCTCTCTCCTCCGCCGTCCGGGTTGTCGACGGGTCTGCGGCTGGTCGGCGCGCTGCTGGTGATGGCCGTCGCGGTTCTGCTCAGCCGCCCCGCGCCGGTGCTCTCCCTGCTGGTCGTCGTACTGTCGACGCTCGCCGACGGCAACTTCGTCTTCGCGATCCCGGTGATGAGTTATCTGGTGGGTCGGCGGATGGACCGGGCCGGCCCGGCGGCATTCGCCTTCGGCGCCATCGCCCTCGGCGGCACGGTCCTGAACCTCGGGCTGCTCGGCACCGGTGCTGAGATGTGGTATCTGCTGGCCACCACCCTGGCGTTCGGCGGAGTCCTGCCCTGGCTGCTCGGACGCTACCGGCGCCAGCACCAGGCCCTGGTGCTCGCCGGCTGGGAACAGTCCGAGTTGCTGGAGCGCGAGCGTCGCGGCGACGCGGAGCGGATCCGGATGCGGGAGCGGGCCCGGATCGCCCAGGACATCCACGACTCCCTCGGACACGACCTCAGCCTGCTCGCGCTCCGCGCCGGCGCGCTGGAACTCGCGCCGGACCTCGCCGAGCGGCACCGCAGGGCAGCCGGCGAACTGCGGGCCAGCGTCACGTCGGCCACCGAGCGGCTGCGTCAGGTGATCGGCGTGCTCCGGGTGGACGCCGAGCCGGCGCCGACCCGGCCGGCGGGTGAGGGCATCGGTGAACTCGTCGAACGGTGCCGCGCCGCCGGCATGTCGGTACGGTTGCTGACCGACCGGGAACCGGCGGCCGCGCCGGATTCCATGCACCGTCCGCCGGCGGTGGCGCGGCTAACCGGCGTGCCGCCGATGGTGGACCGGACGGCGTACCGGGTGGTGCAGGAGGCGCTGACCAACGCGAACCGGCACGCGCCGGGCGCCACGGTGACCGTACGGCTCGGCGGCGCGGACCGGACGGTGGTCCGGGTGGTGAACGGGCCACCACCGGCCGGTCCGGTGTCGGGCGTCCGCAGTGGCGGGACCGGCCTGCTCGGCCTGCGCGAGTGGGTACGGATGGCCGGCGGCACCCTGCGGGCCGGTCCGGTGGCCGGCGGCTTCGAGGTGGTGGCGGAGCTGCCGCACGAGCATCTTGATGGTCGGGTGGCGGCTGCCGATCCCGGGCTCACCGGCGGGCTGGCGTTCGACGCCGACCGTCCCGATCACGGTGTGGCGGTCGACGGCCACGGCCGGGACGGAGGCGACCCGGACGATGATCCCTCTTCGCCGGAGGTCGGCCCCGTGGCGGCGTCGACCGAACGCCTGCGGCGGGCCCGGCGCCAGGTGCGGCGCAGTCTGCTGACCGCGGTCGCGGTGCCGGCGGTGATCGTTGCCGGCCTGACCCTGGCGTACTACCCGATCGCGACCACGGGAGCGGTGCTGGACTCGGCCGAGTTCGACCGGATCCGGCTCGGGCAGCAGCGTGCCGAGCTGCGCGACGACCTGCCCCGGCGGCAGGTCGCGCCGCCCGCGTACCGGGACGGGGAGAGCGAACCGGCCGGCGCCGCCTGCGAGTACTACACGGACGGGAACTTCCCGATGGGACAGGTCGTCTACCGGCTCTGTTTCCTCGACGGGCGGCTGGTGAGCAAGGACCGGGTACCCGGCTGAGCCGGGGCGCGGTGGGAGGCGCGGATGGTCCGCGCGGTGGAAATAGTTAGGGCTACGACGTGATTCCGGTGCTACTGGCCGACGACGAGATGATGATCCGGGCCGGGGTACGGGCCATCCTGGCCACCGATCCGGAGATCGAGGTGGTGGCGGAGGCGGCCGACGGGCACCAGGCGGTGGAACTGGTCCGGGCCCACCGGCCCCGGGTGGTGCTGCTGGACATCCGGATGCCTCGACTCGACGGGCTCGCGGCCGGGGCGCAGATCCGTCGACTCGCACCGGAGACTGCGGTGATCATGCTGACCACGTTCGGCGAGGACGACTACATCGCCCGGGCGCTCGGCGAGGGCATGGCCGGCTTCCTGCTCAAGTCGGGCGATCCCCGGGAGCTGATTGCCGGGGTACGGGCGGCGGCGGACGGTGGGGCGTACCTGTCGCCACAGGTCGCCCGTCGGGTCATCGAACTCGGCGGTGGACTGCTGGCCCGGGGCCCGTCCGCCCGGGAACGGATCGGGACGTTGACCGAACGGGAGTCCGACGTACTGGCCCTGGTCGGGGCGGGGCTCTCCAACGCGGAGATCGGCCGGCGGCTCTTCCTGGTGGAGGGCACCGTGAAGAGCTATCTCAGCAGCATCTTCACCAGGCTGGGGGTACGCAACCGGGTACAGGCTGCGATCATCGCGTACGAGGCCGGACTGACCGGGGACGACAACAACTCGGCCTGACATCGGTCGGGCCGCTCCGGCTGACCGCCGAAGAGTGGTGGGGAAGGGGCCCTTCCCATGCAAGGAAGCGATAACAAGGGCCCCTTCCCCACACCTCAGGCGTCGCGGCGGCGGAGCACCGTGTGCCCGGCGGCCAGGGTCGCGCCCGCCCAGGCGGCGAGCAGGAGCAGGCCGACCGCCGGCGGGTACGGGTCGGTGTCGCTGCGCAGGAAGTGCAGTCCGGCGCTGCCGGGCAGTACGTCGGCGAGGGTGTCGAGTATCGCCAGGTCGGGCAGGCGCAGCATGGTCGGTACCACCGTCAGCACCAGGAAGACCGCGACCAGGGTGCCGACCGGGCCCCGCAAGGCGGCGCCGAGGCCCAGCGTGAAGACGCTGATCAACGCCAGGTACGCCCCGACGCCGAGCGCGTCGCCGAACGCTTCCGGCGCCTCGAACCGTCCCCACTCACCGAGCACCGGTGCGGCGACCGCGGCACCGAGCACGCCGAGCAGGGTGCCGACGGCGAAGGTGACTCCGGCGACGATCGTGGTTTTGGCCAGCAGCAGGCGCCACCGGGACGGGGTCCACTGCAGGGTGTTGCGGATCATTCCGGTGCCGTACTCGCTGGTGATGACGAGCAGGGCGAGCGCGAGGACCGCGAACTGGGCCAGTTCGACGGCGTCGACCGCCATCCGGCCGATCGCGACCACGCCACGGTCGTCGACCGGTTCGGGGTTGGTGTTGCTGTTCTGCACGTAGATGGCGAGCTGGCCGGCGGTCGCGGCCATCAGTACGACGCTGGAGAGCAGACACCACCACACCGAGCGGACCGACCACAGTTTGGTCCACTCGCTGGCGATCGCGCCGGGTAGTCCGCCGCCGGAGTGCCGGGTCTCGGCGGAGCCCGGCGGGACCGGGGCGGCCGGGCGTCGGGTGGCAGGCGACGTCGGGTGGTGCGTGGTGCGGGAGGTCGGGGTAGTCATCGGGCCTCGCTCCGGGTCGGGTGGGTGGCGGTGCCGACGGGGGAGCCGGTGAACTGCAGGCTGTTGTCGGTGAGTTCGAGATATGCCTGCTCCAGGGAGGCCTCCCGAGTGCTCAGCCCGTGCAGCCGTACGCCGAGTTCGTGGGCCAGGTCGCCGACCTCGGCGACGGTCGCGCCGGTGACCACCAGTTCGTCCTCGCCGGCCGGTTCGACCGCGAGGCGCCGGGCGACCAGCCGCTCCCGGAGTCGGCCGAGCGCGGCCGGTTCCGGGAGACGTACCCGGACGGCGGTCAGTGAGCTGGCCGAGATCACATCGGCGATCGGCGCGTCGGTGATCAGCCGACCGCGGCCGATCACCACGAGCTGGTCGGCGGTGAGTTGTACCTCGCTCATCAGGTGGCTGGAGACGAAGACAGTCCGCCCCTGGGCGGCCAGCGACCGCATCAGTTCGCGGATCCAGCGCACCCCGTCCGGGTCGAGGCCGTTCACCGGCTCGTCGAAGATCAGCACGCCGGGATCGCCGAGCAGTGCGCCGGCGATGCCCAGCCGCTGACTCATCCCGAGGGAGAAGGACCCGGCCCGTCTGCCGGCGACCTCGGTCAGGCCGACTGTGGCCAGCACCTCGTCGACCCGTTCGGTGGGGATGCCGTTGCTGCGGGCCATCGCGGTCAGGTGGGCCCGGGCGCTGCGGCCCGGGTGCACGGCCCGGGAGTCGAGCAGTGCGCCGACCACCCGGAGCGGGTGCCGCAGTGCCGCGTACGGTCGGCCCTCGACCAGGGCGGTCCCGCCGTCCGGCCGGTCCAGGCCGAGGATCATGCGCATCGTGGTGGACTTGCCGGCCCCGTTCGGGCCGAGGAAGCCGGTTACCCGGCCCGGCGTGATCTCCAGGGTCAGCGCATCGACCGCGGTTGTCCGGCCGAATCGTTTGGTGAGTGCGGTTGTCGTGATCATGAGTCCTTCCGGGGCCGTTCGGTCCGTCAGCCGGAACCGGTCATCCAGGCGGGTCGACGGTAGGAATCCGGGCCGGGCCGGCACAGCGGACGATCGGGACCGGACGACCCTGACTTTCGGCAACCGGTGGGACGGTCAGCGACCGGATGTCCGGATTCGGGGGAAGCGGACCATGGGCTCCTGCCGGGCGAGGTCGTACGCTTGGGGCCGGTCCGGGGACGGTGCGGTGCTGGAGGAGCGTGTCATGCAGCAGGTCGAGGCGGATTCGTCGGTGCCGGAGGAGACGGCCACGACCGCAGGTGTCCGATGGTTTCCCCGGATCGTCACCCTGGCGTTCCTGATCATCGTGGTCGACCAGCTCACCAAGTTCTGGGCCACCTCGACGCTCTCCGGCGGCCGGTCCCGGGAGATCCTCGGCGACCTGCTCAGCCTCCGGCTGCTCTACAACCCCGGAGCGGCGTTCTCGATCGGCACCGGACACACCTGGGTCTTCGCGATCATCGCCGCGGTGGCCGTCGTCGCGATCACCCGGGCCGCCTGGCGGGTACGGTCCCGCGCCTGGGCGCTCGCCCTCGGGCTGATGCTGGGCGGCGCCACCACCCACCTGCTGGACCGGTTGTTTCGGGAGCCCGGCTTCGCCCGGGGGCACGTGGTCGACTTCATCGACTACGCCGGCTTCTTCGTCGGGAACGTCGCCGACATCTGCCTGGTGGTCGGTGGTGTGCTGATCGTCCTGCTCTACCTGCGCGGCATCGACCTGGACGGCCGACGCGGCGAGCACTGACCCACCGAACCGCCGGCCGACAACCGGTCAGCGGCGGGTGACCACAAACGCGTCAGGCATCCGGAACGAGAGGTTGTCCGGACACCAGGGGGCACGTCGTACCGTGACGTCGCCGAGCAGCGGCGCGGTCTCGGCCACCACCACCGCCGCCTCCATCCGGGACAGCTGGGCGCCGACGCAGCGGTGCGCGCCGGCCCCGAACGCCAGATGCCGCCGCGAACCCCGCTGACCGGGAACGAACTCCTCCGGGGCCGCCACCACCGCCGGGTCACGGCCGGCCCGGGCCAGCCACAGCACCAGGCTGGCCCCCGCCGGTACGGCGGTGCCGGCCAACGTGGTGTCCCGGTCCGCCACCCGACGCCAGGTGACGATCGGCGGTTCCAGCCGCAGTCCCTCCTCCACCACGTCCTCGACCCCGACCGTGCCGTCGCGCAGCCCGGCCAGCACCGCCGGCTCCCCGGTCAGCCGGTGCAGCAGCAGGGTGAGGAACTGCGAGGTGGTCTCCTGACCGGCGACCAGCAGGAAGAACAGCGCGCCGACCACCACCTCCGGCGGGTGTCCGGCGGCCCGGAGCCGGCCGACCAGTCCGTCCCCGGTCCCGGCGAACTCCCGCAGTACGGCGTGGAACCGCCCGACGGTGTCGGAGAGCACCCGTTGCCGGTCGGCGTCGACCGGGGCCCAGAACAGTTCGAGGGCGGCCCGGGTGAACTCCTTGACCGCGCCGGTCGGCGCCGCCGGCAGGTCGACGAGCCGGGCCAGGACGAGCAGTGGCAGGTCGGCCGCGAGGTCGGCGTACAGGTCGACCGACCGGCCGGCGTCGAGCGCGGCGCGCAGTCGGTCGACCCGTTCGCGTACCAGGGTGGTCAGCCAGGGGCGCAGGGCGTCGACCCGGTGCGGGTGCAGGGCGTCGGCGACGATGCCCCGGATCTCCGGATGGCTGGCCCCGCCGTTGTTGGCCAGGGTCGGCGGCAGCCGGAAGCCGTGTCCGGCGAGCACCCGGAGCGCGGTGACCGGGATCGGGGTGACCGCGTCGAGGGCGTTGTCCGGGCGGAACGTGTCGGGGTCGGCGAGCACCTGGCGGACCAGGGCGTGCCGGGTCACCACCAGATGGTCCACCCCGAGGTGGTCGGGCACGGTGACGACGTCCGGCCAGGCCTGCTCGACCGGCCCCTGCCAACTACGGAACAGCACGTCGTCACGCTAGTCAGTACGCGGATCCGGGCCGGAACGCCCCGACCCGGGGGTGGCGGGGATCAACTCCCAGACCGTGGTGTGCTTGACCCGGACGCTCTCCAGCGCCGGCGGGACCGGGATGTCGTAGCTGTCCAGCCGGTGGAACCGGGACCGGGGCAGGTACGCCCGTTCCGGGTCACCGACCAGCACCCGGGCACCGCCGTCCCGGGCGGCCCGGAGCAGGAACCGGAGCATCCGGTTGGCCATCTCCTGGCTGTAGAAGACGTCACCGGCCAGCACCACCTCGGCGTCCCCGGCGTCGCCGTCGAGGATGTCGGCGAGGCGGGTCTCCACCGTCACCCCGTTCGCCCCGGCGTTCACCTCGATCGCGGCGACCGCTGTCGGGTCGACGTCGACCGCCCGTACCCGGGTGGCGCCGGCCCGGGCGGCGGCGACCGCGACCAGACCGGAGCCGGACGCCAGGTCGAGCACCCGGCGGCCGCGGACCGTCTCGGGATGGTCGAGCAGGTACCGGGCCAGGGCCTGACCGCCGGCCCAGGCGAAGGCCCAGAACGGTGGCGGCTGCTCGCTGCGGAACTCGCCCTCGGTCAGCTCCCAGAGCCCGATCGGCTCGGCCGCCTGGTGCAGCCGGATCTCGGGTACCGCCGCGACCGGGGCGAGCCCGGCGTAGGCCCGGACGAATTCAGCGACGCTCTCCGACACAACCGCAGATTGTGCCCGGCGGGACAGCCGGGCCCGGGGCCGGGTCGGCCGGTCGCGGTCTGTTGGTAACCGGTTCACCACTGCCCGTGAAATCTGCCCCTTTGATTGCTGAAAGGTGCCTATACGCCAGTCTTCCGCCCACCCGACCGACGCCCATAACGTCGGTTCCGCACAGCTTCGTCGGTGCGCGGACCGCCCAGGCGTCCGGCGGACCGTACCGACGGGGTTCCGGTGACGACGAGGCGGTGGTGACGATGCGGCGGTGCGGTGTGGTCCGGCTCGGGCTTGTCCTGGCCGGTGCGACCGTGGGCTGGGCGCTGCTACCGGCAGTACCGGCCGGCGCGGCACCCGGCTTCCGTACCGTGCTGACCACGGTGCCGGACACGCTCGCGGCCGGCGGCGATCCCCGTACCGTCACCGCGGTCGTCTCGACGAGCCGGGACGAGGGCTGCCGCAAGGTCCGCTGGTCGCTGCTGGTCCAGGTGTCGGGCCTGCGGCTCGACCAGGTCGGGGTCGACCGGATCGAGGAGACCGGCTCCTTCCCGATGACGGTCCGGGCCGGCGGCGACACCGCCCGGCTGACCGACCGGGACCTGGATCCGGGCACCCTCTGCCGGGACCGGACCGTCACCGCCCAGTACCGGATCGCGGTCGCCGACGACGCGCCGGCGGGCCGGATCAGTCTCACCGTCGAGGCGTACGACGCGCAGGGGCGGCTGCTCGACCAGGCCGGCGCCACCCGGCAGGTGACCGGTGCCCGGGCCGAGCGCGCCCCGGCCACCCCGAAGCGGTCCACGGCGACACCCACCCCGTCCCGCTCCGCCCCGTCGACGTCGGCGGCACCGAGCACCACCGGCCCCGCCGACGACGAGACGACCCCGGCGGACGATGCCACGTCGGACGATGCCACCTCGGACGATTCCGCCGAGGATGCGGCCGGGCTGGCCGGTGCGGACACCTCCGGGGACGGGACCGGCGCCGCCGACCGGGCCGGCGCGGTGACCGGGCCGGACCGGATCGGGCCGGTCCAGGTCGGCTTCGCGGTCGGCGGTGTCCTGCTCTTCCTCGGGGTCGGGCTGCTGCTGCGGGTGCTGAGCCGGAGCCGGGAGAACGATCCGGAACCCGTGCCGCCGGCGCGGCGCGGCCGGGCCGGCTACCCGCCCCGGCCGGCGGCACGCCGCCGCGCCGCCCACCTTCCCGACTGGTGAACCGGCCACCGCCGACGCCACGCCCCGGACAGCACACCGCCGCCCGGCCCGGGCGGACGACCCGGGACGGACGGCGGTGCGGGGGACCGACGGGGCCGGCAGACGGCCGGCCACGGCTGTGCGCGGCTACCGGCCGAACACCTGGAACTCCGCGATCCGGACCTGGTTACGGGCCGGGCTGGAGGTTGCGCAGTCGGTGCTGGTCGCCGGGTCGTTGTCCTGCTCACCGGCGTACGCCGGCCCGCCGGTGCACTGGCTGGTCAGCACCTCCAGTCGCAGGTGGGTGGCGACCGTGGTCGGGATCTCGAACGACCGGAGGTTGATGTCCCGCGAGTACGCCCGGTACGCCCCACCGGGGAACGCGTCCGACCGGCTGGTGTAGACCCGGCGGTAGTTCGTGTCGTCGGTGCAGTCCCGCTTCGTCGCGTCGCAGGCCAGTACGGCGAACGAGCGCAACGCCGAGAGCGCGTTCTGCGACCCGGTGTCCGGACCGGTGGTGACCGACGGACGCAGGTAGCCGCTGACGTTCACCCGCCGGACGGTCTGCGGCCGGTCCCCGGCGAGGTCGACGGTGACCCGCCTGCCGGCCACCCCGTCCAGGGACGCCCAGTTGGTCGCCTCGGTGTCGTCGACGACCTGCGCCAGGTTGACGCCGTCCCCGGTCACCGTCGCACCGGAGGCGCCGGAGGCGAGGTTGCGGCGCAGTTCCGGCGCCACCTGCTGCGGCCGGTCGCCGTGCCAGCCCTTGCCGAGGGTGAACTCCCGGCTGAACCGGGTGTGCCCGAACCCGGGCGCCACCGCCACGAAGGAGAACTTCGTGCCGGGGACCACCTCGAAGGTGTCCGGCAGCGGGGTCGCCGGGTCGGTGTCCGCGACCGGAACCGCCCGGGCCTCGTACTCGCCGAGGTAGAGCCGGACCGGGGCGCCGGCCGCCTCGCCCGTCGGGCGCAGGGTGACGGTGACGTTGCGGCCGTACGGGGAGGCGAAGCTCGGCGTCGGGTCGGTGTCCGCCGCGCCGTTGGTCACCGCGTCGCGGCCGAGCCCGGACTCGGCGAACGCCCGCCAGATGATGTCGGCGTTGCGTCCGCCGAACCGGAGCTGGTCGGCGGCGAGCATGTTGTCCCGCATGTCGATCATGCTGACCGAGCTGGCCGCCTGGAGCAGGTACGAGTCGAAGACCAGCTGTGCCCAGCGCCGGTTGCCCGGGCACCGCTCGACCGGCACCGTCCCGTTGGCGCAGTCCAGCTGCCGGGACGGTGTGCCGAGGCCGTACCGCTTGACCAGGGCGGACCGGACCCGCCAGTTGGTCGCGCCCCAGATCTCGCCGTCGGCGTGCACCGCCGGGCCGGCCGTGTTGTAGCCGATGTCGGAGTAGTTCAGCGGGCTGCGGCTGAGGTCGTAGTTGCGGATCCCGCTGACCAGGTTGCCGGTGACGTAGCCGCCGGTGATGAACGGCGTCTCGCCGGGTGCCCGCAGGTTGTGCTGGAAGAGGTACTCGGCGCCCATCAGGTCACCCCAGGACTCGCCCATCGCGCCGCCCTGGTGGCCGCTGATCCCGCTGTCCGGGCCGGCGATCATGCGGTTGGTGACCGCGTGCATGTACTCGTGCCCGATCACCGTCATGTCGTAGTCGCCGTCCACACAGGGCGGGTACGGCCCGCCGGCGGCCGGCTGCCACAGGTACATGTTGGTGGTCGGCGGCAGCCCGTCGCGCATGGTGCCCTGGTTGGCGTTGTTCCGGTTGCCGCTGAGCGCGCCCTGCTGCGCACGACCCTGCTCGGCGTCGCCGCCGAGCCCCTGTCCGCTCAGGTTGACCGCCTGCAGGTTCCACGACGACTCGGTGAAGCCGAGGTGGTAGGTCCAGTCGTGCATCCGGTTGTGCATCGCGAACAGGTTGGCGATCGCCGCGTCCGCGTCGTTGCGGCCCGGAGACGTGAAGACCGCCGGGTCGCACTTCGACGTCCGCCACGGGTCGGTGAACGGGTAGACGTACTCCCGGGTCGCGCTGGTCGGCGCCGGGACGACCGGGCTGCCGGCGCCCCAGGAGACGACCGTGTTGGCCGCGTTGCCCCGCGAGGTGTACGTCGGTTCGCCGGTGGCCAGGTCGACGTCCCAGGCCTGCCCGCTGACCGGGTCCCGCACCGTACGCTCGCAGCCCCGTTCCCGGCTGAGGCACCAGAGCACCCGGGAGTCCTCCCGACCCGGCTTCACCCGGCTCGGCGGGGTGCCCGGGAAGACCGCCCAGTGCGGGTTGTCCGAGTCGAAGTCGACCAGGTCCTCCCGGACCAGCACGGTGCGGTGCTCGCCGTCGACGAAGGTGCTGAACGCGGTCGGGTGCGCGCTGTCGGTGGAGATCAGGGTGACCTCCCAGGCGGCCCGGGCCGGGCTGCCCGGGATCGGGACCGCAACCTGACGCGTCTCGTGCCGGGTCACCTGGTCGGCGCTGAGTCCGGCGTCGGCGAGCGCGGTCGCGTACGCCTGCTCGGCGGAGATGGTGACCGGGCCCGGCGCCCCGGTGTGCCGGGAGAGCGAGGAGCTGACGTTGACCACCGCGCCGTCGCGGACCGCGATGCTGACCAGGCCGTCAACGCCGGCGGGCAGGTCGCCGAAGCGCTGCCGCAGGGTCACCACGGCCCCGGCGCCGATCTGCCGGACCAGTAGCCGTTCCAGCCCGGCGACCGCCTCGGCGTCCAGCCCGAAGAGGTCCCGGTTGGCGGCCAGGTACTGCCGGGCCGCCGTCTCCGGGTCGCTGTCGAGCCCGTCGGCGAGGGGGCCGTCGGTGGCGGTCAGCGCGTGCGGGGTGCCGAGCGGGTTCCATCGGACCGTGCCGGGCAGCTGCTTGGCCAGCCCGCGTTGCCGGGCGTCCGGTGCGGCCGCGCCGCCCCGGTTGTCGACGTCGCGGGGGGCGTGACTGCCGCCGTACGACTCGGGGTGTTCGGCCGGGGTGACCGGGGCGGTGGCTTCGGCCGGTGCCGCGCTCGCCGAGGTGGTGGCGGGCAGCAGCGCGGCGGCGAGTACGGCCGCGGTGAACGCGGGTACGAGCCGTCGCCGGCCGCGGTTCGGTGATCTCCACCCGGATCGTGGCAAGGGGTCCTCCTTGGACTGCGGGTACGCGGAACGGGGGTGAGCGGGGCGGGACGGGTGGTGGGGCGGACCGGGGGCGTGGTGTGGGTACGGCGGAGCCGACCGGGGGAGGCCCGGCCCGGACGTGGATCATGAGCGCGTGTAGATACGTGGATATCAGCAGGTGGGGACGAAGGCAAGGAGTGATCGCGAACTGTTCCGGGACCCGGTGGCCGTCGCGGCGCGGTGACTCGGGTCGGTCCGACACCGGAAGCCCAGGTGGGGCGGGGTCCGGATCCCTTGACAACCTGCGGGTGTCCCCATACCGTCCGGACTAGTTAAATCGTTTCATCCCCCCGACTGACAGCACCGACACATACCCCACATCGCGCCCAGGTCCCCCGTCGACGTCGGAGAGTCCCCCGGCGGCTAGCGCACTCCCTGCCCGTCCCGGGTAAGCGCTTACCGGCACTCCACACGTCCCGCCGGTCCACCGAGACGACGGCCGGAAACTGGGCGCCACCGGGAAGGAGAACGTCCATGGTGCACACCCGGCGCCTGCCCCGCGCAGCGCGGGTCGCCACCCTCGCCGCCGCCGCACTGCTCGTCCTGCCGCTGGCCGCCTGCGGCGACGACGGCGGCTCGGACGGCACGGTAACCCTCGATTTCACCTGGTGGGGCAATGACGACCGGGCGAAGGTCACCGAGGCGGCCATCGACCTGTTCGAACAGAAGTACCCGAACATCAAGGTGAACACCTCGTTCGGCGCCTTCGACGCGTACTTCCAGAAGCTCTCCACCCAGATCGCCGGCGGTGACGCGCCGGACGTGCTGCAGATGGACCGCGCCTACCTGCGCGAGTACGCCGAGCGCAACGCGTTGCGCGACCTCACCGAATACGTCGAGGACGGCACCCTCGCCGTCGCCGACCTGACCCAGACCCTGCTGCCGGCCGGCAAGGTCGGCGACGCGACGTACGCCGTCCCGATCGCCCAGAACACCCAGGGTGTCGTCTACGACCCGGCGGTGCTGGAGAAGGCCGGCGTCCCCGCGCCGACCCCGACCTGGACCTGGGCCGACATGCAGGCCGCCGGGCAGAGGATCAGCCAGGCCAACGGCGGCAAGGTGGCCGGTTTCGGCGACTTCGGCTTCGCCATCGACTGGTTCGACATCTGGCTGCGCCAGCGGGACAAGGCGATCTACACCGACGACGGCAAGCTCGGTTTCACCGAGGCCGACCTGACCGCCTTCTGGACGATGACCGGCCAGATGCGCGACGCGGGCGCGCTCGCCCCGGCCGCCCTGACCACCCAACTCGACGGCTCGATCCAGAACTCGTCGCTGGTCAAGAAGGGTGTCGCCGGCGAGGTCAACTACGACTCCAGCTACACCGGACTCGTCGGGGCGTACGGCGCGCCGCTGGCCATCGCGCCGATGCCCAGCGACACCCCGAAGCGCGGCATGATCGCCTCGATGTCGATGGCGTACAGCGTGGCCCAGCGCAGCGAGCACCCGAAGGAGGCCGCGATGCTGATCGACTTCCTGGTCAACGACGTCGAGGCCGGCAAGGCGCAGGGTGTGGCCCGGGGTATGCCGGCCAACGCCAAGGTCCGGGACGCGATCGCGCCGAGCCTGACCGAGAACGACAAGAAGGTGTACGAGTTCGAGAGCTCGGTGACGAGCCTGCTGCTGCCCACCCCGCCCGCCCAGCCGAAGGGCGGCGGCGCGGTCAAGGCCGAGTTCCAGCGGGTCTACGACGAGGTCATCTTCGGCCGGATCCCGCCCGCCGAGGGTGCCAAGCGGGTCATCGCCGAGGCTGCCAGCCAGCTCGGTTGAGGTCGGTGCCCTGGCCCGTTCCGACTGCGGCCCGGCCGTGTGCGGTCGGTCGGGTCGGGCGGGGCGGGCCACGGTGCCGACGACCGGTGCCGCATGACCGCACGCGACCAGGCGAGGCTGTCCGGACTTGTCCGGAACCCCGCCGCCACCGAGGAGATGCTGGTCCGGCTGGCCCGCGACCCGGCGGTCGCCCGGGAACTGGCCGGCTGGCGGCGGCCACTGCCGGATCCGGTGGCCGAGGCGGTCCTCGCGCACCGGGATCCCGACTCGCTGCTGTTCCTGCGCGGTGACCGGGTCTCCCCGGCGATCCGGGCCCGGATCGCCGCCGACCCCGACCCGGCGATCCGCGACGCGCACCGCGACCTTGTGCGCCGTAAGGTCGCGCGGCGGGTTTTTGTCCCCGTCGACGACTTGGCCGAGGCGTACGGGCGGTCACCCGAGGAACTGGCCCGGGATGCCGACCCAGGTATTCGGGCCGCGGTCGCCGAGGCCTGGTGGGCCGCGCCCGCCCCGGTCCGGATCGCCCTGCTGACCGACCCCGACCCGACGGTACGGGCCGCCGCGTCCCGCCGGGCCCAACCACCGGTACCGGCCGAACTGCACCCGGCCTGCCTCGCCGACCCGGCCACCCGGGCCCACGTCGCCGGCTACGCGGAGCTGACCGACGTCGTCGCCTTCGCCCTGGCCACCGCCCCGGACCACGGGACCCGGCAGGCCGTCGCCCGCAACCCCCGGCTGTCGGCCGAGGTGGTCGCCGTGCTGGTCGCCGATCCGCACCCGTTCGTCCGCGGCGTGATGATCCAGCATCCGGGGGTCGACGAGCGGACCCGGGACCGGCTGCACGCGGAACTGGTCGCCGAGCGGGCCGCCGGCAGTATCGAGGCGCGGGTCGCACTCGAGGGGGACCTCGCCGTACCGACCTGGGTACGCGACCTGCCGCTGCCGGCCCGGTTGTCCTACCTGGACTCCCCGCACGTGGTGTTCCGGCGCGCCCTGGCCACCTGCCGCGACCTGCCGTCCGAGGCGTGGCAGCGGCTCGACGCCGATCCCGACCGGCGGGTCCGCCGCTCCGCCGCGACCCGCCCGGACGTCCCGCCGGAGGTGCTGGAACGGCTGGTCCGGGAAGACGGCGACGGCGGCCCTCTCCGGCCCCGGCTGGTCGAGCACCCGAACTTCCCGGCCGCGGCCTTCGCCCGCTTCGCCGAGGATCCCGAGCCCCGGGTCCGGCGTCTGGCGCTGGCCGGTCCCGATCTTCCTCCGGATCTGCTCGGCCGACTCGCCGTCGATCCGGAACTGTCGGTCCGCCGGGCCGCCGCCGGCCATCCGGGGCTCGACCCGGCCCGGGTCGCCGACCTGCTCGCCGACGAGGACCCCGAGGTGGTCCTCGCCGCCGCCGCCAACCCGGGGCTGCCGTCCGGGTGGGCGTACCGGATCCTGGCCGAGGCGGGGCTGTGAGCGTGGGCCGGTTCGCTACCCTCCGGCCGTGACGCAGTGGGAAGTCTGGCGACAGGACGACAATGGCAACGAGTACCGGGTGGCCGTACATCCGGACCGGATAGCCGCGTTGGCCCAGCTCATGGTGCTGGAGTCCGGGGTACCGCACAAGCAGCTGTACCGGGTGGCCGGGCCGTCCGGGCCGGTCTGCCGGACCAACCGCGATCTCTACCGGCGGGTCCTCGCCGAGGGCCGGCGGATGACCGAGCGGGGGCGCACCCTGGACGAGTTCCTGCGTGGTTGGTGGCAGGTGGCGCGGCCACTGGCCGGCCGGGCCCGCCTCGACCTGGACGAGGT
The DNA here is from genome assembly GCF_039871775.1 of Plantactinospora sp. B5E13. NCBI lineage: Bacteria > Bacillati > Actinomycetota > Actinomycetes > Micromonosporales > Micromonosporaceae > Plantactinospora > Plantactinospora sp. B5E13. The sequence goes on along the minus strand of NZ_JBDPLT010000040.1, from coordinate 37,379 downwards.
GGCGGCGATGCTGGTGGCCGCCGGGTCGGTCGAACCGCCGCCGATCCGGCCGGAGTGGCGGTCGACCTCGTTCGAGTGGCTGACCGTGGAACCTCGCCGGTACGTCGACTGGCAGTCCATCGTGCGGTGCCAGATCGCCGACCTGGCCGACTTCGCCGACCAGGGACCACTGCCGCCGTACGCCGGGCTGGGGCTGGACGCGCCCCGGCCGGGCGGTCAACGCCGGTGCATCGGGGTGCGCTGGTACAACTTCGACCCGGCGTCCTATCTGGAATGTGGACTGGCCGGCGCGCTCGGCGGTTGGGACCCGGACGACGACGTACGGGTCGAGTTGCCCGGCCCGGTGGTTCCGCTGCGTCCGGAGCCGGGGCCCGAAGAGGTGCCGGTCGAGACGTTGACCTGGGACGACCTGGCCGAGTTCGCGGTCTGTGGGCAGGAGTACGAGTAGGTCACGGCGAACGGCGACGGCCGGACCACCCGCTTCCCAGGTACGGCCGTCGCCGTTTCTGGTGGAGGTGAATGCTCAGAGGACGCCGTCGGTCAGGTTCTGCACCCCGAGGTCGCCGGCGCCGAGCAGACCGGTCACGCCGCCCAGCGCGCCGTCGACGGCCCCGGTGACGTTGCCCGTGGTCCCGCCCAGGTCGGTGACCCCACCCAGGGTGCCGGTCACGCCGTCCAGGTCGGCGACGCCACCGAGCGTCCCGTCGACCGTGCCGGTCACGGTGCCCAGGGTGCCGTCGAGGTCGGCCACGTCGGTGACCCCGCCGAGGGTGCCGGTCACGCCGCCGAGGTCGGTGACCCCGCCGAGGGTGCCGGTCACGCCGCCGAGGTCGGTGACCCCGCCCAGGGTGCCGGTCACGCCGCCCAGGTCGGCGACGCCCGCCAGGTCCGTCACGCCGCCCAGGTCGGTCACCCCGCTGAGGGTGCCGTTGACGGTGCCGGTCACGTTGTCCAGGGTGCCGTTCACGTCGGTGACCCCGGCCAGCGTGCCGTCGAGGTCGGCGACGCCACCGATCGTGCCGTCGACGGTGCCGGTGACCGTGCCCAGGGTGCTGCTCAGGTCGGTGACGTTGCCCAGCGTGCCGGTCAGGTCGGTCAGGCCGCCCAGGTCACCGGCGCCGACCAGGTTGGTCGCGGTGCCGGCGGTGGAGGTCACCGTGGTCGCGGCGAAGTCGGCGGTGCCGAGCACACCGTCGACCACCCCGAGCCCGCCGGCCGCGTTCAGCACGGTCGCGTCCAGGGTCCCGGCCAGGTCGTGCGCCCCGGACAGGTCCACCGTCACACCGCTGCCGAGGCCGAGCACCGGCAGGGCGGTGGAGGAGGCCGTCACGGTCAGGCCGGTCGGGTCGATGCTGACCCCGGCGACGTCGGCCACGCTGACGTCCGCGTCGGTGGCGTAGAGCCCGGTGGTGAACTGGTTGGCGACGGTCTGCACCTGGCCGACGACGGCGGTCGGGCTGACGGCGAGCGAGCTCAGGCCGAGACTCTCCACCGCGCTGAGGTCGGTGAGGCCCTGCAGCGGTACGGAGTCGACCACCAGCGGGATCACGTCGTGGACGTCGGCGGGGACCACGTCGCAGAGCCCGAGGCTCTCCAGGGTGCCCTGCGGGTCCAGCTCGAAGGCCGAGCGGAGGTCGGCGTCGCCGAGCAGGTTGAGCACGAAGTCGTGCAGGGTCGGGGTCGCCTCCGGCGCGGCCGACTCGGGCGTGGTCGCCTCGGGCGTGGTCGCCTCGGGCGCCTCCGGAGCCGGCTGCGGGCTGGCGGCCGGGGCCGAGGTGGCGGTCGAGTCCGCGGTGGGTGCCGTACTCACAGTGACGATCTCCTCGAACGTTCGGCGGGACGATCTGGGCATGTCCGTCCAGACCTGGCGATGACCGTACGGCGGGTTCGACGTACCGGACATCGGGGACAAGCCCGTGTTCTCACCCCGACCGCCGGGGCGCTTCGGGGGTCGGCACGTTAGGGGCTTAGGGGGTGGGAGCGCCGACCGTGCCCGCCGCCGCCTCTCGACGGGCTGGCGGGAACCCCGCTGTCCACGCAGGTGAGCGCGGTGTTGACCGGTGGTGCCCCGAGCCGGGCCGGCACCCCCTGGTGCCGCTCGGGGGTGGGGTGACGTTCAGGGCGTGGTCTGGCCGACCACGCGCTCCAGCGCGGCCCGGAGTCGGGGACCCAGGCTCCGCGCGTAGCTCGCGGTGAGATGCTCCGTGTCCCGGTAGACCAGAAGACCGCCGATCACCGGCGCGCAGCGGTCGGTCGGGCAGATCGCGCCGTTCAGGTCGATCAGCGGTACGTCGTCGAGCTTGCGCACCGCCTCGGCCTGGACGGCACCGGCCCCGGCCGCCAGCGCGGTACGCCGTGACGGCGCACACCGGGTCAACCGGTTCGGGTTGCGCACCGCACACTCCGGTACGTCGATCCCGGGCACCGGGGTGTCCCGGAGCACCACCGTGCGGACCTGGTCGGCGACCAGCCCGGACCAGGTCCGGCGCATCCCCTCGACCAGGGCCTGCTCGGCGGCGCGGCCGGTCAGCGCCCGGCCGCCGACCGACGGCGGGTACCGGCGGCCGGTGGTCAGCAGCACCGTCGGGCGTTCCGGCCCGGTCAGTTCGGTCCGCACGTTGGCGTACCACCGGGCGCAGGCGGCGACCGGACGGCCGGCGCTGTCGGCGACCGGCAGGTCGAGGAAGGGACAGCCGGGCCGGAGGTAGGTGATCAACCGCCAACCTCTCGCCTCGGCGACGGCGGCCAGCGCGGGCACCCAGCTCGCGGCGTGGCTGTCGCCGGCCAGCGCGACGGTGAAGTCGGAGTTCCGGTCACCGTAGAGACAGGCCCGGGCCGGCCCGTCCGCCCCGCCGGAGAAACAGTTGTGCCGGTAGACGTCGGGCAGGTCCGCCCCGGCGTCGGCCGGCTTCGGACTGATCGCGCGCACCCGGGCCACCGGCGCGCCGGCCGGGTCGCCCGACGGTGAGCCGCGTAGCGCGGCGGCGCCCCGCGGCGGACGACGGGGTCGGGCGGGGCGGCCAGACCCCGAGCTGGAGCAGCAGCCCGCCGATCACCACGGCGGCCGGCAGCAGGGCGGCGATCCGCAACGTCTCGACGGGTGACCAGGCGGGCAGACCGGCGTGCAGCGGCGCCTCGACGTACCGGCGGGTGAGGACGGCGAGCAGGACGGCGCCGCAGAGCACCGCCACCGCGGCCACCGCCGGCAGGTCACCGAACCGGGCGTGGGCGGCGACCAGCAGCGGCCAGTACCAGAGGAGCAGCGGATAGCAGATCCGTCCCGCCGCGCGTACCGGACGGCTGGCCAGGAATCCGACCGGCCGGTCGTCGCCGGTGGTCGTACCGGTGTGGCAGGTGCGGGCGAGGATGACGGCGGCGGCACCGAGGGCGGGCAGCAGGGCGGCGACGCCGGCGGAACCCGGTCCGGGGCGGAGGGTGAGGACGGCGACCACGATGGCGCCGAGTCCGCCCCAGCCGAGGGCGGTGGCGACCCGCCGGGACAGTCCGACCGGGCGCAGCGCCAGGATCGCGAGCCCGGCCCCGAGGGCGGGTTCCCAGACCCGGGTGTGGGTGCCGACGAACGCCGGTGCGCCCGGGGCGGCCAGCACCGCCCAGCCGAACGAACCGGCGGTGAGCAGGCCGGCCGCGTACAGCAGGGGACGGCGTGGATCGCGGCCCTCGCGCCGGACCGCCCAGACCGCGACCGCGGCGAGCAGCGCGGGCCAGAGCACCAGGAACTGTACGGCGACGCCGAGCGCCCAGTGCTGCGCCAGCGGCCCGGCGGCGGCGTCCGGGGCCACCGGTACGCCGGCGTCCTGGGCGGCGAGCCGCCAGTTCAGTACGCCGAGCCCGGCGGTCAACAGGTCCCAGCCCGCCTCCGGCCAGCGGGACCGGGGCAGCCCGGTCAGGACGAGCAGTGCCGACCCGGCCAGGACCAGGACGGCGGTGGGCAGCAGCCGGCGGGCGCACCGGGCGTAGAACGTGGTCAGCCCGACCTGGCCGGCCCGGTTCCACTCGGCGAGCAGGGTGGCGGTGACCAGGAAACCGACGAGTACGAAGAGGACGTCCACCCCGACCGGGCCGCCGGGTACGACGTCGGGTCCGACGGCGACGAGCAGCAGCGGCAGGGCGCCGAGCGCGGCGAGGCCGAGCAGGTCGGTGCGGTGACCGGAGTCGGTCCCGGCGTGGGGTCGGGTCCGCGTCGCCATCTGTGCAGCCTCCAAGCCCAGGGATCAGTCCGGTTAGCACCTTCTTAACAGATGCTTTCCTTTTGAGGGCTTCTTTGGCTTTCATGAGCAATGCTCGTTGAGCCTGCTCCGACGACGGCGACCGCGCACCCGGGCGATCGGCGCTCCGCGACCGCGCACCCGGGCGATCGGCGCTCCGCGCCTGGCCGGACCCCTGGCCAGGGGGACTACCAGCGCCAGAACCAGAAGCGGCGCTCGTAACGGACGAGAAGGGTGCCGGCGGCGGCACTGCCGGTGACGACGATGTGCGGCGCGGTCGAGCCCGGTTCGGGGGTGGACGGAACCTTGCTCCTCGCCGTACCACCGGTCGTGCTGACCCCGTCGATGTCGGCGGTCGCGCCCGGCGGTAGCACGATGGTCGTCGCGCCGGCCTGGGTGGCCAGCTCGATGTGGGACACCCGGTGACTGATCACGGCCTGCCGCAGGTCGAGGTGGACCGCACCGGCCATGCTGTGCACGACCAGCCGCCGGGGCATGCTCCACCGACCGGTACGTCGGATCTGGCCGGCGTGACTGCGCAGCTCGACAACCTCGCTGGGGGTAACCGGCACGGCGACGGGACCCGCGTCGTTGCCGGTCCCGTCGCCGGCTCGTCACCGGTCCTGGAGACCGGCCCGTTCGGCGGCGTCCCGCCAGGCGGCCTCGGCCCCGGGCGTCGGCTGGTACGTCCGCAGCGCGCCGGTACGCGGCAGCGTGCGCCGCAACAGCCCGCGCAGCTGCGGCAGCCCACCGTCCAGTACGCCGAGCGCCCGGCCCTGCACCAGCGCGTTGCCCAGCGCGGTCGCCTCGACCGGGCCGGCGACCACCGGCAGCCCGCAGGCGTCGGCGGTGAGCTGACAGAGCAGCTCGTTACGGGCGCCGCCGCCGACGACGTGCACCACGTCCACCGGCCGGTCCGCCAGCCGGGCCGCCTGCCGCACCGCCGACCGGTGCGCCAGCGCCAGACTGTCCAGAATGCACCGGGTGATCGCGGCCGGCCCCGCCGGCACCGGCTCGCCCCGGTCCGTGCAGGCCCGGGCCAACCGGGCCGGCATGTCGCCGGGCGGCAGGAAGACCGGGTCGTCCGGGTCGACCACGGGGCCCAGCCCCGGTTCCCGGGCGGCGGCGGCGAGCAGCTCCGGCAGCGCGACGTCGTACCCCCGGGAGCGCCAGACCCGCAGCGACTCCTGGAGCAGCCAGAGCCCCATCACGTTGCGTAGGTAGCGGACCGTGCCGTCCACCCCGGCCTCGTTGGTGAAGTTCGCCGCCCGGCTCTCCGCCGACAGCACCGGCGCCGGCAGCTCCACCCCGACCAGTGACCAGGTGCCGCAGGAGATGTACGCGAACCGGTCGCCCTCGGCCGGCACCGCGACCACCGCCGAGGCGGTGTCGTGCGAGCCGACCGCGGTCACCGGCAGCGGACCGGTCGCCCCGACCGCCTCCCGTACCCCGGCGAGCAGTTCACCGGCCGGTTCGCCCGGCTGGCGCAGCGGGCCGAACAACCGTTCCGGCAGGCCGGCCGCGTTGATCAGCTCCGTCGACCAGCGTCGGGTGGAGACGTCCAACAACTGGGTGGTGGAGGCGTTGGTGACCTCGGTGCCGGCCACCCCGGTCAGCCAGTAGCTGAGCAGGTCCGGAATGAGCAGCAGCCGTTCGGCCCGGTCCAGGACCGGGGTGCCGGTCGCGGCGACCAGCTGGAAGAGGGTGTTGAACGGCAGCAGCTGCAGCCCGGTCGTGGTGTAGAGCCGGTCGGCGCCGAGCGCCGCGACCACCCGCTCCGGCACCCCGTCGGTCCGCCGGTCCCGGTAGTGCACCGGATTGCCGAGCAGTGCCCCGGTCGTGTCGAGCAGCCCGTAGTCGACGGCCCACGAGTCGATGCCGACGCTGGCCAGGTCGGGCCGGCGGGTCAGCGCGGTACGCAGCCCGGCGACCGTCTCCGCGTACAGCCGGAGCACGTCCCAGTGCAGGGTGTCGAGCAGGCGTACCGGGTCGTTGCCGAACCGGTGCACCTCGGTCAGGTCGATCCCGTCGGCGGTGATCTCGGCGAGCATCACCCGTCCGCTGCCGGCCCCGAGGTCGACCGCGGCCACCGCGGTCGAGTCCGGGCGGGCTGCCGTACCGGCCCGACGGCCCGGTGCGGTGGTGGTGGCCGGCGGCGAACCGGCGGCGGGGGAGCCCGCCGCCGGTTCCGTCGGCGCACTCATCGCAGGAAGGCCGCGGCCACGCCGGAGTCCACCGGTACGTGCAGCCCGGTGGTGTGCGACAGCTCGCCACCGGTCAGCGCGAAGACCGCGTTCGCCACGTGCTCCGGCAGCACCTCGCGCTTCAGCAGCGTCCGCTGGGCGTAGTACGCCCCCAGCTCCGACTCCGGCACCCCGTAGACGGCGGCCCGCTGGGCACCCCAGCCGCTGGCGAAGATCCCCGAACCGCGGACCACCCCGTCGGGGTTCACCCCGTTGACCCGGATACCGTGCTCGCCGAGTTCGGCGGCGAGCAGCCGTACCTGGTGGGCCTGGTCGGCCTTGGCGGCACTGTAGGCGATGTTGTTCGGGCCGGCGAAGACCGAGTTCTTGCTGGAGACGTAGACGATGTCCCCGCCCAGACCCTGGTCCAGCATCACCCGGGCGGCGGCCCGGGAGACCAGGAACGAACCCTTCGCCATCACGTCGTGCTGCAGGTCCCAGTCCGCCTCGGTGGTCTCCAGCAGCGACTTCGAGATCGACAGCCCGGCGTTGTTGACCACCAGGTCGACACCGCCGAAGGCGAGCGCGCCCTCGGCGAACGCGGCCTCGATCCCGGCCGGGTCCGTGACGTCCACCGGCACCGCGACCGCCCGGTCGGTGCCGCCGAGCTCACCGGCGACCGCCGCCGCGCCCTCGGCGTTGCGGTCGGCGACCACCACGCAGGCACCCTCGGCGGCGAGCCGGCGGGCGATCGCCGCCCCGATCCCGGAACCGGCGCCGGTGACCAGGGCGACCCGGCCGGCCAGCGGCTTCGGCTTCGGCATCCGTTGGAGCTTCGCCTCCTCCAGCGCCCAGTACTCGATCCGGAACTTCTCCGACTCGTCGATCGGGGCGTACGTCGACACCGCCTCGGCGCCGCGCATCACGTTGATCGCGTTCAGGTAGTACTCGGCGGCGACCCGGGCGGTCTGCTTGTCCCGCCCGAAGCTGAACATCCCGACCCCGGGCACCAGCACGATCGCCGGATCGGCGCCACGGATCGCCGGGGAGTCCGGCGCCGCGTACCGCTCGTAGTAGGCCCGGTAGTCCTTCCGGTACGCCTCGTGCAGCTCCCGCAGCCGGGCGACCACGTCCGGCAGCGGCGTCCCGGCCGGCAGGTCCAGCACCAGCGGCCGGACCTTGGTGCGCAGGAAGTGGTCCGGGCACGAGGTGCCGAGCGCGGCCAGCCGTGGGTGTTCGGCCCGGGCCAGGAAGTCCAGCACCGCCTCGTCGTCGGTGAAGTGTCCGACCTGGAAGCGGCCGGACTGCCGGCTGTCCGTACTGGCCAGGCCCCGCAGTACCGGGGCGAGCGCGGCGGCCCGCTCCCGACGCTGCGCGGCCGGCAGCGGCTCGTACCCGGGCAGCACCGGCCCGAACGGCTCCGGCCGGCCCTGCTCGGCGAGGAACCGGGTGGCCGCCTCGATGATCTCCAGCGAGTTCGCCTCGCACTCGGCGCTGGTCGCCCCCCAGGCGGTGATGCCGTGCCCGCCGAGAACGCAGCCGATCGCCTGCGGGTTGTCCCGGGCGATCGCGGCGATGTCGAGGCCGAGCTGGAAGCCGGGGCGGCGCCACGGCACCCAGACCACCCGGTCGCCGAAGCAGCGGCGGGTCAGCTCCGGCCCGTCGGCGGCGGTGGCCAGCGCGATGCCGGCGTCCGGGTGCAGGTGGTCGACGTGCGCCGCGTCGACCAGGGCGTGCATCGCGGTGTCGATCGACGGCGCGGCCCCACCCCTGCCGTGCAGGCAGTAGTCGAAGGCGGCGACCATCTCGTCCTCGCGGTCGACGCCGGGATAGACGTCGACCAGCGTGCGGAGCCGGTCCAGCCGGAGTACGGCGAGGCCGCCCTCGGTCAGCGTGCCGAGGTCGCCACCGGATCCCTTGACCCACATCAGCTCGGTCGCCTCGCCGGTGACCGGGTCGTCCGCGCTGCCCTTGGCCGACGTGTTACCACCGCCGTAGTTGGTGTAGCGCTTGTCCGCGCCGAGCCGGTGCGACCGGTCCAGCAGCGCGGTGACCTCGGGGGAGGTGTGCGTGTCCGTCATCTCAGGCACCCCACCCCGCCTGCTGGCCGCCGACCCGCTCGGCGACGATCTTCTCGGCGTACCCGGACCGGGCGTACGCGGTCATCGGATCCGGGTCCAGCCCCATCTCCTCCCGCATCTCGCGCAGCAGCGGCCGGACGTCGGTGTTGAAGGCGTCCATCAACACCCCGTTCGCGCCGAGCACGTCCCCGGCCGCCTGCGCGGCGGCCAGCGCCTCCGCGTCGACCAGCAGCGCCTTGGCGGTCGCCTCCTGCACGTTGAGCACCGAACGGATCTGAGCCGGGATCTTCGGCTCGATGTTGTGACACTGGTCGAGCATGAAGTTGATCCCCGACTCCGGCCGCAGCGCGTCGGCCCTGACGATCTCGTGCATGATCCGGAACAGCTGGAACGGGTCCGCCGCGCCGACCATCAGGTCGTCGTCGGCGTAGAACCGGGAGTTGAAGTCGAAGGCGCCGAGCCGCCCCTCGCGGAGCAGGAACGCCACGATGAACTCGATGTTGGTGCCCGGGGCGTGGTGGCCCGTGTCGATCACCACCTGGGCCTTGTCGCCGAGCCGCAGGCAGTGCGCGTACGCGGTGCCCCAGTCCGGTACGTCGGTGGTGTAGAACGCCGGCTCGAAGAGCTTGTACTCCAGCAGGATCCGCTGGTCGGGGCCGAGCCGGTCGTAGGTGACCCGGAGCGCCTCGGCGAGCCGGTCCTGTCGGGCCCGGATGTCGTCCTGGCCCGGATAGTTGGTGCCGTCGGAGAACCAGAGCTTCAGGTCCCGCGAGCCGGTGGCGTCCATGATGTCGACGCACTCCAGCAGATGGTCCAGCGCCTTGCGCCGGATCCGCGGATCCGGGTTCGTGACGCTGCCCAGCCGGTAGTCGTCGTCCTGGAAGACGTTGGCGTTGATCGCGCCGAGTCGTACCCCCCGCTCGGCGGCGTACGACGCCAGCTTCGCGTAGTCGTCGACCCGGTCCCAGGGGATGTGTAGCGAGACGATCGGGGCGATCCCGGTGAACGCGTGCACCTGGGCCGCGTCGGCGATCTTCTCCTCCGGAGTACGCGGCACGCCGGGCTGGGCGAAGACCTTGAAGCGGGTGCCCGAGTTGCCGTACGCCCACGACGGCACCTCGATCTGCTGGGCGCGCAACGCCGCCCGGACCTCGACCCCGGTCATGCCCTCTCCTCGCTTCGCTCGGTCATGTCGGCCTCCGTGTTCTCCAGCGCGGCGAGTTGTGCGTCCAGGTTGAAGATCTCGTCGAGGACGACGAATCCCTCGTCGGGGCGCCGCCCGTCCAGCCCGACGAAGAACGGTGCCATCTCGGCCTGCCACCTGGCGTTGACCTCGGTGCGTTCCATCGCGGCGAGCGAGGCGGCCAGGTCGGCGGTGCGGAAGTGCCCGACCAGCAGCCCGTCGTCGTGCAGGAAGAGGGAGTAGTCGTGCCAGCCGGCGTCGCGGAGTGCGGCGAGCATCTCCGGCCAGACCGCGGCGTGCCGTTCGCGGTACTCGGCCAGCCGCTCGGGCCGGACCCGCAGGATGAAGCAGACACGCCGCATGGCGGCCTCCCTTGAATGAACCGTTTCAACCAAGCGCCCTCAAAATACGATCGGCATCGTTGAACTGTCAAGAAACGGTCAGTCGACGGGGCGGGCGTACCGGCTCGACTCGCGGACCACCAGCTCCGGTTCGAAGACCACCTGCTGGTGCCGGTGGCCCTCCGGATCGTTCGCCTCCTCCAGCATCAACTGGGCCGCGGTCCGGCCGAGTCGCTGCCGGGGCTGGCGTACCGAGGAGAGCGGGACCGCCGCGGCGGCGGCGAATTCGATGTCGTCGTAGCCGACCAGCGCGATGTCCTGCGGCACCCGGACCTGCTGCCGGGTCAGCTCCTGCAGTACGCCGAGCGCGAGCAGGTCGTTGGCGCAGAACACCGCCGTCGCCCGGCTGGACCGGGGCTGGCCGAGGATTCGGGAGGCCGCGTCCCGGCCGGCCGCCACGGTCGGGCTGGCCGTCTCGAAGCGCCGCATGTTCTGCTCCGAGAGCCCGGCCTCGTGCAGCGCGTGCAGGGCGCCCTGGTGCCGGTCCCGTACCTGTTCCAGCCGCCAGGGGCCGCCGACGAAGGCGATCTGCCGGTGTCCCGCCTCGACCAGGTGTCGCACGGCCAGCTCACCGCCGAGCCGGTCGTCCACCGAGACCGAGCAGACGTCGGTCCGGGTCGAGCGCCGGTCCAGCAGGATGACCAGGACCCCCCGCTCCCGCAGCCGCACCAGTCGCTCGTTGGCGTCGTCCACCGGCGTGATCAGCACCCCCTGGACCCGCTGTTCCTCCAACAGGTCGAGGTAGCGGCTCTCCTTGCCCGGGTCGCCGTCGCTGTTGCAGAAGATCACCGCCATGCCGGCCTCGCCGGTGGCGTCCTCGACGCCGCGCGCCACGTCGGTGAAGAACGGGTTGGCCACGTCCAGCACCACCAGGCCGAGCGTGCGGCCCCGGCCCCGGCGCAGCTGCCGGGCGGCGTCGTTGGGTACGAAGCCCAACTCGTTGATGACGGCCAGGACGCGGCTCCGGGTCGACGCGGCCACGATGTCGGGCCGGTTGAGCACGTTCGAGACCGTGCCGACCGAGACGCCCGCCTGGGCGGCCACATCCCGGATGCTGACCGTGGGTCCCGCCACCACGTCTCCCTCCGTTGCCCGGACCGCCCGGGCTGAAACGTGTCAAGGTTATCCGGCGACCGGACCGACCGTGCTCGTGGCACCGCCAGCGGCGTGGCGACCCCGCCATCGGCGTCCGCCGTGCCCCTCGCCGTGCGCCGACACGGTACGCCGCCCCGCCCCGCCCGGTAGCCCCTTGCCACCGGCGTCAATCGATGCCCTGTCAACGGGCGGCGGCCCGGCGCGACCGACCCGGGTACGCTGTCCGCCGGCAACCGCTTTCCTCCGCGCGTCCGGCGGTCCCGTCGACCGCCACCGGGAACACCAGCGACAGTCGCCATCGAACCGACAGGAGCGGGCTGATGACCGACGAGCCGACCGGACCACGGCTCCGGATAGGCGGCGAGATCGTCGCCGGGTACGTCGTCGCGCCGGAGATCGACCCACGCTGGGGCCCACGCCCGTACCTGCATCCGGTGCGAACCCTGGCCGGGGTGACCGTCACCGACACCCTGCCCGAGGACCACCGGTGGCACCTCGGGGTCTCGGTGGCGCTGCAGGACGTCTCCGGCACGAACCTGTGGGGCGGTCGGACGTACGTCCGGGACACCGGCTACACCTGGCGCGACGACCACGGCCAGATCACCCACGACGCCTGGCTGCCCGACGGCGGCACGGCCGGACCGGTCGGCGTCGAGGCCAGGGTCGGGGCCAGCGCCGAGGCCAGGGTCGGGGCCAGCGCCAAGGGCGGCGTCGAGACCAGGGTCGGGGCCGCCGCCGCGGACACCGGAGGTGAGCCCGTCCCGACCGTTCCGGAGCACCCCGACCGGCCGCCGGCCGACGTCGACGGATTCGCCGAGCGGCTGCGCTGGTCGGATCCCTCCGGCGCCACCCTGCTGACCGAGGAGCGGACGGTCCGCGCCACCGCGCTTCCCGACCGGGCCGACGCCTGGCTGCTCGACTTCGCCTACCGGCTCACCGCGCCCGCCGACCGGGACGTCGTGCTGGGCAGTCCGGCCACGAACGGCCGCCCCGGCGGTGCCGGGTACGGCGGGTTCTTCTGGCGTGCCGCGTCGGGTGAGGTGTCGACCTTCACCGCCTCCGCCGACGGGGAGGAGGCCGTCAACGGCAGTACGGAAGCGTGGTTGGCTCTGGGCGGTCGCAGCGCCGACGGTGCGGCGTACACCCTGGTCTTCACCGGGTTGGGCGACGGCGACCACTGGTTCGTGCGGACCGGGATCTATCCCGGCGTCTGCGTGGCGCTCGCCTGGCAGCGGACCCGGCGGCTGGCCGCCGGCACCTCACTGCGCCGCCGGCACCGGATCGTGGTAGCGGACGGGAACCTGCTCCGCGAGGGCATCGCGGCGGTCCTGCCGACCTGAGTACGACAGCCACCGGTCGCGGGCCCGTCCGGCAACGGTACGTCGGACGGACCCGCGAGGGTGCTCAACCCTTCAGACCGGAGGTGGCGATCCCCTCCACCAGGTAACGCTGGAAGGCCAGGAAGAACAGGATCACCGGGATGATGCTCAGCACCGACATCGCGAACATCGGGCCGAACGCCGACTCGCTGGTCTGGTCGATGAACAACCGCAACGCCAGCGGCAGCGTGTACGACTCCGGGTCGTTCAGGTACACCAGTTGACTGAAGAAGTCGTTCCAGGTCCAGATGAAGGTGAAGATGGCGGTGGTGACCAGCGCCGGCTTGAGCAGCGGCAGGATGACGTACCGGAAGGTGAGCACCGGTCCGCAACCGTCGATCGCGGCGGCGTCGTCCAGTTCCCGGGGCAGGCCCCGGATGAACTGCACCATCAGGAAGACGAAAAACGCGTCGGTGGCGAGCAGCTTCGGCAGGATCAGCGGCACGAAGGTGCCGACCAGGTCCAGCTTCTGGAAGATCGTGTACTGCGGGATCAGCACCACGTGGTACGGCAACATGATGGTGAGCAGGGTGAACGCGAACAACGGTCCGCGTAGCCGGAACCGCAGTCGGGCGAAGGCGTACGCGGCCAGCGCGCAGGAGACCAGGTTGCCGATCACCGAGCCGGCCGCGACCAGCACCGAGTTGGTGAAGAACCGCCAGATGCCGATCCCGGCGATGCCGTCCAGCGCGGCGGAGTAGTTCTCCGGCGCCAACCGGCTGGGCAGCAGGCTCAGACTGGACAGGATCTCGTCGGTCGGCTTGACCGAGGTGGCGACCAGCCAGACCACCGGATAGAGCAGCAACGCCAGGACGGCGATGATCAGCGTGTGCCAGCCGATCCCCCGCAGCCGGGTTCCCGTACGGCCGGCGGTGCGGCCGCTGGTCAAGGTGGTCACCTGTCCTCCCCCGAGTAGAAGACCCAGCGGCGGGACGTGCCGAAGAACAGGGCCGTGATGATGGCGATGACGAGCAGCAGCAGCCAGGCCATGGCCGAGGCGTAGCCCATCCGGAACTGGGCGAAGCCGCGCTCGTAGAGGTAGAGCGTGTAGAACAGCGTCGAGTTGCTCGGGCCGCCCCGCCCGCCGCTGACGATGAACGCCGGGGTGAACGCCTGGAAGGCGTGGATGGTCTCCAGCACCAGGTTGAACAGGATGATCGGGGAGAGCATCGGCAGGGTCACCGAGCGGAACGTCCGCCAGCGTCCCGCGCCGTCCACGGCCGAGGCGTCGTACAGTTCGGTCGGGATCTGCTTGAGCCCGGCCAGGAAGATCACCATCGGGGCGCCGAACTGCCAGACGGCCAGGATGATCAGCACCCAGAGCGCGTAGTCGGGCTCGTTGATCCAGCCACCGGTGTCCCAGCCGAACGTCCCGGTGACCGAGTCGACCACCCCGCTGTCGGTGAACATCGCCCGCCAGACCAGCGCGATCGCCACGCCGGTGCCGAGCAGCGACGGCGCGTAGAACGCCGACCGGTAGAAGCCCTGTCCGCGCCGGTTGCGGTTGAGCAGCATGGCGACCCCGAGGGCGGCGGCCAGCTTCAGCGGTACGGAGATCAGCACGTAGGTCGCGGTGACCTTGGCCGAGTCGAGGAACCGGGCGTCGTCGGTGAACAGTCGCCGGTAGTTGTCCAGCCCCACCCACTCCGGGCTGGTGAACAGGTCGTAGTCGGTGAAGGAGAGGTAGAGCGAGGCGAGCATCGGGCCGACGGTGAGCAGCAGCGCGCCGAGCGCCCAGGGGGAGAGGAAGAGGTACGCGATGCCGGGGCGGTCGCGTCGGTAACGCGGGCGGCGCGGGGTCGAACCGCCTTCGCCGGTGGCGGGCCGGGGTGGCGGCCGGTGCAGGGTTCCAGTGGTCATCGTCGATATCCGATCGGCTCGGCCGCGGCTCGCCGGGTGAGCGCCCGACCTCGGCGGCGAGGCAATATGAAACCATTCAACAGCCGCCCGAACGTACCGTCGGGGTGATCCGACTGTCAACGGACGCCGCCGCCCACCGCACCCGGCCGGCCGGTCGTGGTCCCGTGGGGGCCGCACGCCCCGGCGCGCCGGTCCGGGCCTGGTCGGGCCGCACGTCTCGGCGCCAGCCCGGGCCTCACGCCTCGACGCGCCAGCCCGGGTCGCGACCAAAGGCGGCGATAAACCGGGCCTGGTCGTCCGCCCCCGGAGGCAGCTCCACCTCGGACGCCGTCAGCCCGCTCGACCGGTACCCGGCGGAGCGCCCGGTGAACCAGCGGGCACACTCCCGTACCGCCTCGGGATCCAGGCGGACGACGGAACCGACCGCCACCGACAGGTCCCAGCCGTGTACCAGGCACTCGGCCATCAGCTCGTGCAGGTACTCGTCGGCCGAGGTCGGCCCGGACGACAGCCGTACGGTCCGGTCCCACACCCCCGGCTCGCCCGCCGCCCGGTCCGCCTGGGCCGCCGCGTCCCGGGCGACCGCCGCCGGATCGGTGCCGAGCAGATCACCGGAGAACCGGTCGCCGACCTCGGCCACCCTGGCACCGGCGAGCAGCGGCACCGACCAGTACAGTTCGCCGACCACATGGTTGACCAGCGCCCGGACGTCCCAGTCCGGACACGGCGTGGGAGCTGCCCACTGGTCGTAGCCGACCTGACCGACCTGATCGGCCAGGTGGCTCAGCGTACGCCGGTACGCGGGCAGCAACTCCATGCCCCGATTCTGCCTCCAGACGCGCGGCCGTAACCGGCGGATCGTCACTCCAGCCGGGCACGGCCCTCAGTCCAGCCGGGCGGCCCTCAGTCCAGTTGGGTGGGGGAGAGCCCGAGTTCCCGGGCGACCGCGAGCCGGACCCACCCGGTGAGCTGCCGACGGGGGATCACCCGTTCGTGTACCGCCAACTGCACCGCGAGCCCGTCGATCAGCGCGTTGATCCGCCAGGCGGCCCCGGCCGGATCGTCGCAGCTGAACACCCCCTCGGCCACTCCGGCGGCGATGACCTCGCCGAGCCCCTCCCGCCGTCGCAGGTCGAGCCGGCGGGACACCTTCTCCAGTTCCGGCGTACGCAGCGACTCGGACCAGCCGTCGATCCACATCGCCCAGGACCGCGAGCGGCCCGGCGGAGCGTACAGCCGGAGCAGCTTCTTGAGCTTGCCCAACGGAGTGGCGGTGCACCGGAGCACCGCGTCGAGCCGACCGAGATCCTGCTCGGCCGCGTACGCGAACGCCTGCGCGACGAGTCGTTCCTTGGTGGCGAAGTGGTAGAACACCAACGCCTGGCTGACCCCGGCGGCCTGTGCCACGTCGGCGGTGCGGGTGTTCGCCAGACCCCGGGTCGCGATCACCTCACAGGCGGTACGCAGCAGCGCATCCAGCCGCACCTCGGCCGCACGTCTCGTCACGCGGTTACCGTAGCCCATCTCGGCGCGCACAATAAGCTACCAACACGTCGGATAAGTTACCAACATCGTAAATATCGGGGCGCTGTCCCTCGAACGGTGGAGCCGGGCGACGGACCGACCGCGCTCCCTTGCCAGGAAGGCCCCCACCGACACCTCCGGGTCAGGAAATGCCCCTTCCCCACACATCGGACCGCCGCCCGCCGTGGCGAACGACCGCCGGACCTGTCTCGTCGACCGCCCGACCTGCGGAGTTGACCGTTCGTCCCGGGTGGCGACCGTTCGTCCCGGCCGGGCAACCGTCCGGCCCACGAAGATCGGCACCGCTCGCTGGCCCGTAGTAGTGTCCGCTCATGTCAGACGGTGTGGCCCAGATCCCTCCGACTGCGACCGCCGAATCGTCCCCGGACCGGCGGCCGTCCACACCGGACGGCGGATCACGGCCGCCGGCCGCGTCGCAGCTGGCCAGCCCGGCGTACGACGACGAGGAACGCCCCGCCCGACAGCTGACCGGGCCGGTCGGCACCGGCGTCGCGGTGGTCGCCTTCGCCGTCGCCCTGCTCGTGCTCTGGCAGGTCTTCCGCCCACTGTCGCAGGGCAGCCAGTTCTATCTGATCATCTTCCTGTCCGGGGTACTGCCGCTGGTCTTCCTCGCCTACCGCTCCGGGCTACGACTGCCGGCGCGGACCGCCCGGGACGTACCCGAGGGCGCGCCCGCCACCCGCCGCCCGGACCGGCCGACGGCGCTCGACTGGGTCCTGGCCGGCCTGGCGCTACTGGTCTGCCTCTACCCGGTGCTGCCGCTGGCCGTCGGGGACGCCGGCGGCGGCTACGACGCCTTCCTCGACCGGCAGGGCCTGCTCGCGCCGGTCGACGTGCTGATGGGGGCACTGCTGCTGGTCCTGCTGGTCGAGGCGTGCCGCCGCACCACCGGCTGGATCCTCCCGGTGGTCTGCCTGCTCTTCCTCGCCTACGGCTACTACGGCGGCCTGCTGCCGCAGACCTGGGCGATCGCCCACGCCGGCCTCGACTTCGGACAGATCGTCGACGCCCTCTACAACTCCGGCAGCGGCTTCTACGGCACCCCGCTGGACGTCGCGGCGACCTACATCGTGCTCTTCACCATCTACGGCGCGGTGCTCGACCTCTCCGGCGCCGGACGGTTCTTCGTCGACCTCTCGGTGGCCGCGTTCCGACGCTCCCGCAGCGCCGCCGGGCGGACCGCGGTCGCCTCCGGCTTCCTGCTCGGCACCGTCTCCGGATCCGGCACCGCCACCGCGGTCAGCGTCGGCGCGGTCACCTGGCCGATCCTGCGCCGCGCCGGCTACCCCGCCGAGCACGCCGGCGGCATGCTCGCCGCCGCCGGGGTCGGGGCGATCCTCTCCCCGCCCACCCTCGGCGCGGCGGCGTTCATCGTCGCCGAGTACCTCGAGGTCTCCTACCTGACGGTGCTCGGCTGGGCGGTCATCCCGACCCTGCTGTACTACCTCGGCATCCTGCTCGCCGTCGAGATCGACGCCCGCCGGTTCCAGGTACGGCCGGTCGAGGTGGCCGCCGCCTCGGCATGGCGCCTGCTGGCCCGCTTCGGCTACCACTTCTCGTCACTGATCGTGATCGTCGTCCTGCTCGCGGTCGGGGTGAGCGCGATCCGGGCCGTGGTCTACGCCACCGGCCTCGCGGTGCTGCTCTCCTTCCTCGACCGGCGGCACCGGCTCACCCCACGCCGGCTCGCCACCGCGCTCGCCACCGGGGTACGCGGCGTGCTCCCGGTCGCCGCCGTCTGCGCCGCCGCCGGCATCGTCACCGCCACCACCACGAAGACCGGGCTCGGCGCCCAGTTCGCCTCGCTGCTGGTCCGGGGCGCCCAGGCGGTCAGCGACAACCCGACCGTCGTACTGGCGCTCACCGTGCTGCTCGCCGCGGTGGCACTGTCGCTGCTCGGTCTCGCCGTACCGGTCACCGCCTCCTTCATCATCGGCTGGGTGATCATCGGGCCGGCGCTGCTCGCGCTCGGCGTACCCGCCCCGGCCGCGGCGATGTTCGTCTTCTACTACTCGGTGCTCTCCGAGGTCACCCCGCCGACCGCACTCGCCGCCGTGGGCGCGGCCGCGATCACCGGCGGCCGGACCGTGCCCACCATGTGGCAGGCCCTGAAGTACGCCCTGCCGGCCTTCCTCGCCCCGATCGCGTTCGTGCTGACCGGCCCGGGCGAGTACCTGCTCGGCCGGGGTGCACCACTGGACGTGCTCTGGGCGGGCCTGGTCGGCTGCCTCGGGGTGGCGGCACTGGCCGTGGCGACCGGCGGCTGGCTGCTCGGGGTGGGCCCGGCCGGACCGGTCGAGCGGACCCTCACCGCGGTCGCCGGTCTGCTCCTGCTCTACCTGCACCCGGTCTCCATCACGATCGGGGTCGCGCTGGTCGCGCTCGCCGTGGTGGTCGCGCTCGTCCACCGTCGCCGGACCGTACCGGCCCCGCCCGCCGGTGCACCGTCGGCCGTCTCCGGTGGTGCACCGGCGGCGGCCGTATCCGGCGGTGTTGATGTCGGTCCGGTCGGTGGTGCCGAGAGCGGTCCGGTTGGTGGTTCCGTCGAGGTCGCCCCGTCCGGCGGGGCCGGTGCCGCGGGTGCCGGGGCCGGGCCGGCGGGCGGCGCCGGCTCGACGGCGCGAGAGGTCGGTTCGAACCTGGGAGAGGAAACGAGATGAGACGTACGTCGAGGGTCCTGGCCGTGGTCACCGTCGCGGGGATGGGACTGGCCTCCCTCGTCGCCTGTGGCGGCCGGCAGAACACCGCCAGCACCGACGCCGGTGGTGAGATCACCTGCGACGTGGCGACGGAGACCCGGATCGGCATCGCCACCGGAAACGCCACCGGCGTCTACTTCGCGCTCGGCAACGCGTACGCGGAGCAGATCTCCAACGCGCCCGGCAGCAGGGTCCGGGCCACCGCGGCCGAGACCGGTGCCTCGGTGCAGAACATCCAGCAGTTGGTCGCCGGTACGTACGCGGTGGCCTTTTCGCTCGCGGATACCGCCGCCGACGCGGTCCAGGGCACCGGGAGCTTCGCCGGGCAGAAACAGCCAGTCCAGGCGCTGGCCCGGATCCACACCAACTACACCCAGGTGATCGTCCGCAAGGACGCCGGGATCACCTCGGTCGCCGACATGCGGGGCAAGCGGGTCTCCACCGGCTCGCCGAAATCCGGTACCGAGGTGATCGCGAACCGGTTGCTGCAGGCGGCCGGGCTCGACCCGGAGAAGGACATCCAGGCGCAGCGGCTTGATCTGACCAAGACCGTCGACGGGGTGAAGGACGGCTCGATCGACGCGTTCTTCTGGTCCGGCGGCCTGCCCACCCCGGGCATCACCGACCTGCTCACCACCACCCGGGACCAGGTCAGCTTCCTGGACATCACGCCGCTGCTCGCCGAGATGAAAAAGATCAACCCGGTGTACGAGGAGGGGGCCGTCCCCGCCGCCACCTACGGTACGCCGGCGGACGTCAAGACCATCGTGGTGCCGAACTTCCTGCTGGTGAAGGAGGACCTTGACGCCGACCTGGTCTGCGTGCTGACCAAGGCGCTCTTCGAGCGCAAGCCGCAACTGGAGCAGGCGAACGCGGCGGCCAAGGAGATCAGCCTCCAGTTCGCCTGGCGGACCGACCCGGTGATCCTGCACCGGGGGGCGGCCAAGGCGCTGACCGACCTGAACGCCCCGAAGTAGCGGCGGAACCCGTCGGGCCGCACCCAGTTCCTCCTATCCAGGTTCCTAGGATGCTGTAGGGGAGGTGGGTGCGGCCACGGCGTTTGTCCCGGTCAGGGGCGTCTGACCCGCCGTCGGCGGCCCCGATTTGGCATCCGCTCGCGGGCTCGGCTAAAGTTCTCATCCGTCACCGGGAAACACCGGAAGACAAGCGGACGTAGCGCAGTTGGTAGCGCATCACCTTGCCAAGGTGAGGGTCGCGGGTTCGAGTCCCGTCGTCCGCTCGGAGATGCCGCCACATCGGGGGCAACCTCGGTGGAGTGGCCGAGAGGCGAGGCAACGGCCTGCAAAGCCGTGTACACGGGTTCAAATCCCGTCTCCACCTCGGCAACAACGAGGGCGATTGGCGCAGTGGGAGCGCGCTTCCTTGACACGGAAGAGGTCACTGGTTCAAACCCAGTATCGCCCACCAGCTATATGAGCAGGTCATGCGGCTCGTTACCGGATCTTCGGTAACGAGCCGTTTCGTGTTGTGCTCCTTACGATGGGAGCAACTTGGGAGCTGCGGGTGCCGAAAATTTCGTCCGCGCTGGTCAAGCTGCGTTTTGGTATTCGTGGAGGAGGCCGTTGAGTCGATCGTGTCGTTGGACGTTCAGGTGTGTCAGCGCTGCGGGATCGGTGATCGGTTCGGGCAGCGGATGTAGGGGTCGGGCGTTTGCGATGCCGCGGTGAGGACGATGCTGGTTGTGGTGCCGTTCGTACTCGCGCAGGGCGTGTAACAGGTGGGACTGGTTCCAGATGAGTGTCCGGTCGAGCAGTTCGTGGCGGCAGGACTGGATCCATCTCTCCATGATCGAGTTCATGCGCGGCGTCCGTACCCCGCTGAGCACGAGGCTGATTGCCGCGTCGGCGAGGATCGTGTCGAACAGGGCCGGGTATTTTCCGTCCCGATCCCGGATCAGGTACTTCACTCGGCATCCGGCATCTTCGAGGTCCATCACGAGGTTCCGGGCTGCCTGGGTTACCCAGCCGGCGGTCGGGTGGGCGGTGGCGCCGAGGATGCGGACCCGGCGAGTGGCGTGTTCGATGACCGCAAGGACGTACATGCGGGCGCCGGTCAGTGTCGTGGTTTCGAAGAAGTCGGCGGCGATAATGGCGTGCGCTTGGGAGCGCAGGAAGGTTGCCCAGGTGGTGCTGGTGCGCTGTGGTGCCGGGTCGATGCCGGCCTGCTGGAGGATCTCCCAGACGGTGGACGCGGCGACCTTCACACCCAGGACGAGTAGTTCACCGTGGATGCGGCGGTACCCCCACGTGGGGTTCTCTCGGGCCATGCGCAGCACCAGCCGTCGGATCGACCGGACGGTTCGTCGCCGCCCGGCTCGCCGGGGTCGGGAGATCCTGGCATGCCGGCTGGCGATCAGATCCCGGTGCCAGCGCAGCACGGTCTCCGGGCGGACCAGCAGCCGCAGGCCGCGCACGATGTCCCTCGGCAGCCGGTGTAGTAGAGCAGCCAGCCACGCCCGGTCAGCCCGCGTGAACCGGACCCGCTCGCCGTGCAGCTGTCGTTCGAGGACGGTGATCTGGTGCCGCAACGCCAGAATCTCGGCGTCCCTATCCCGGTCGCTCATCGGCAGCAGCCGTAGCAGCGCGAGAGCGTTGGTCACACCGAGGTAGGCCAGTCGCAACAGCACAGCATGTCATCCTCGCGCAGCACGCAACGTAGATCAGCGCCGCGTATGGGTGAGAGCGCTCGTCACTGCGCCCGCGGTCTCATCTCGGTGATCAAGACGGCCATGACCAGAACGGACGAGGTATTCGGCACCCGCAGGGTCATCGAGTTCTACCAGGTACCCGACGACCTGGAGGCCGGGGTAGCCGTCCGCATGGAGCGGCAGCACATCCTCTACCACGGCGTTCACCGGTTCCACTTCATACTGGCTGAGCAGGCACTCAAAACCCAGGTGGGGGACACACGCGTCATGGCCGGGCAACTCGACCGGCTGGTGACAGCGCTGGCCCTCCCGCGTGTGCGGCTGGGCATCCTGCCCGCTGAGCACCAGCACCAGGTGCCAAGCAATCAATTCATCCTGTTTGATGACCGCCTGGTGCACGTCGAGGCCATCACGGCCGAGCTGGCGATTACCCAGCCACGAGAGATTGCCTTGTATGCCCAAGGCGTTCGAGGCCCTGGCAGCAGCGGCGGTGTACGGGCAGAAAGCCAAGGACTTGGTGACTGGGGCGTTGCTGCACTGGCGGGGATGACAGTTCTCGATCATGGAAATGCGTTTCCGGGAGCCGGTTTCCTGGTTGAGTCCGGCCGGCCGGTCCTCTACTGTTCCGGGCAGCGAGTGCCAGCTCGGCGTGTGATGGTAGGTGGGTATCGTGGGAGAAGCGGCCAGTTCGGTTGAGCGTCACAGATTGTTGTTGGGCGGCGAGGACGGCCTTGTCCTCGAAGGTGGCACCGCAGAATTTGAAGCGTTCCTACCTCTGGTGGCCTCCTTCTCGGTTGCTGAGGTTCGGTCAGCGCTGTTGGACGCAGTTGGCCTTCCCGACCGCCAACCTCCTGTTGAAGTTCCTGAACGTAGCCACCTTCACGAGCGATTCGTGGGGTCCCTGCGGGTAGAGCCAGAGAATGAGGATGAGCCGTACAACGGGTTGTACTTTGACCTTCTGAACGATGGTTCTCTTTGTGTCGCCTTCTCTCTCACCGCCCCAGTAGTTAAGGATGACGGGACCGCCCAGTCCATCGTGGCTGGGTTTGTCGAGCGCGCGGGGCACGACTTCATCTCAATCGAATACATCGACGAGCGAGCTTTCGAGAGGGACGACGCATTTTGGGATGCCAGGGTGCGCCTGCGTGACCTGTCGCAAACCGTGTTGGAAGTGATGAACCTGCGCAATACGTGCTCTAGGGTGCTCAAGGTGCGGATACCGGTTCAGGGAAATCGAGAGCGAAGCGAGTGGTTGGATTGGCCTACTGCCACTGCTCTTGTCCTCGGCGGCTTCCCCGAAAGTCTTATTGGGCAGGCGGAGTCATCCTGGCTTGAAGTGAAGTCGCGAGGCTACAACCCTGATCAGGCTGGCCAGATTGAGTTGGCCCAGGACGTGGCTCGGTACGCCAATGGCGACAGTCCCGGCCTTCTGGTGCTCGGGTTCCGGACTAAAGTACGAAACGGCCAGGAGTTTATTGACAAACTCGTGCCGCTTGACCTCAAGCCGGGAACAGCAGCCATTTACCACAAGACCGTTGATCGCCTGGTGTATCCACCTGTGCGTGGTCTTCGAGTGGAGTGGGTGCCTGCGGGCGAGCGTGGGCTTATCGTCATTGTGGTTCCGGAGCAGAGAGATGAGGACAAGCCGTTCCTCGTCACAGGCGCGATGGTTGGCGATAAGTGCGAGGGCGCGTTCATCTCGATTGTCCGTCGTCGAGGCGAACATTCCATCCCGATCACTCCGGCATCTATACACGCGGCGCTGTCGGCCGGGCGGGCTGTTCTTCGGCAGGTAGACCCTGGTGTGGGGAAACCGGAAGACTAGCGGTAGCCTGTGCCGTGCCAAAACTGGTTCAACGGCGGTGAACTGGTGTTTTGATGATCAGTTCAGGCTGCTCGGTGGTACTCGTTGATCACCCCGCTGAGGCGTCTTCGGCGGTGTATGGGCTTGTCAATGGGGATGACGACGGACGGGTCATGGTTGGGTGGCCGCTGCTGGCGCCCTTGATGTCGGTGGTTGTTGAAGTGGTCGACGTACTCGCCGGCCACGGCCTGCGCGTGGCGCTCGTCGTAGATCAACATGTGGTTGGTGCACTCGTCGCGGAGGCTGCGTCCCAGCGTTCGATGAAGCAGTTCGCTTGTGGGGTCCGGGGTGGGGTCTTGACCACGGTGATGCCCTCGGCGGTGAAGACATCATCGAAGGTGGTGGTGTACTTGGCGTCGCGGTCGCGGATGAGGAATCGGAACCGGTTGAGGCGCTCGCCCAGGTCGAAGGCGAGGTTGCGGGCTTGCTGGGTCACCCACTGCCGGGTGGGGTGCGCCGTGACGCCGAGAAGATGGACCCGCCGGGTGGCTACCTCCATGACCACCAGCAGGTGCAGGCGTCGTAGCAGGATCGTGTCGAGGTGGAAGAAGTCGATGGCCAACAGGCCGGTGGCCTGGTTACGCAGGAACGTCCGCCAACTGGTGTTCTTGTGGCGGGGCGCGGGGCCGAGGCGCCGGTGGCTCAGGATCCGTCGGATCGTGCCGGCACCGATCTGATGGCCGAGCCGCTGTAGCTCGCCCTGGATTCGGCGGTGTCCCCATCGCGGATTCTCCCGGGCCAGCCGAAGTATGACCTCCCGGATCTCGTCGCTGACGGGTGGCCGGCCGGGCCGGCTCGGGTAGGTCCAGTGGCGTCGCACCAACCGGCGGTGCCAGGCCAGCAACGTGGCCGGGGTGACGATCCGATGGCTCCACATCCGGCGGGGTAGCAGGCGGGCCAGGGCGGACAGGACCACCCGGTCCGGCCACGACAACCGCGGCCGGCCCCGAACCTGCCGACGAAGCACCGCCACCTCATGCCGCAGCACGAGAACCTCGATCAGCAACGCCCTGTCACCGCGGATCACCAACCCCAGCCCGCTGAACAGGCGGATCATCCCCAGGTACAGCAACCGCACGACCATACCAACGATCATCAACCCAAACCGAGAACTCCCAGCTCACAACATGTGCGACGAGTTTGGCACGGTACAGGCTTCCACCTCGACCATGAAGATGGCTGTGACCAGGACGGATGAGATTGTCGGCACCCACAGGATCCGGAACCGGTGGAATTTCCCTACGCCCTTTGGCGTGACGTGGTTCAGGACGGGATGGTAGTCGAAGGTTCAGGGGCTGTTTCCGTTGCGTTTCCATACGCCCTTTGGCGTGACGTGGTTCAGGACCTGCCAGCCCGTTCAGCTCGTTCCTGGACTAGCGGTTTCCATACGCCCTTTGGCGTGACGTGGTTCAGGACCCTTGGCTTCGCTGGTGGTAGGATTGGGACGTGGTGTTTCCATACGCCCTTTGGCGTGACGTGGTTCAGGACCCTATCTCTTTGACGGCGGGTGTGACCAGGGTACTTGTCGAGGTGTTTCACACCCCCTGGTGTGGGGCGGTATGCGGATCGGCGTAGCTCGATGAATTTCGTGTGTTTGTGCTGTAGGGATGGCTGCATAGGGGGCGACCTGTAGACTTGATCGGCTGCCCAGGCCTGGATTGCTCAGTTTCCAGTGCTTTCGGTGAATTCTACGGGATTGCTCCGTTCCTTCGCCGCCCGAACCACCTCTGCAGCGGCCTTCGCGTCCGTGGTCGGCTCGGGCCGCTTCTTGCGTCCGGTCTGGTCGTTTAGTGTCGCGGTCATCACGGCGCCCTCCTCGCTAGGCACAACGCCCGGCAGGCCGGGCGGAAACAACCCTTTAGATCCACGGACCCGAGGGGTGCCGTTGGCGAGACAGCACCGGCGAGACAGGCCCTTGAGGTCATTGCGGGTCCTGGATTGGGGATGTCGGGCGTTCTGTGGGTGGCTGGCTTGGTTGCGCGGGATGAACGCAGGTCGGTGTGTAGGTTTGGCTCTGTTGGTCGTAGTGAAGTAGGTGAGTGTGGGTGAAGAAGCGAGTGGAGGCTTGGGCGAGTTGCCATCCGATGGCCATGGCGAGGGTTTTGGGTATGGCGGCGGCGATGATTACGCCCTGTGTCCCGGCCTCGTTCTGAATCTTGATGATTGCGTCGACGAGAGGTTGGGTGAACGCGGCGAGTTGGGGCCCGGTGAACGTTGTGTTTCTCAATTCTTCGACGTCGTTGATCGCGGTCGGCTGGATTCGGTGGCATCGGCTGAGATGGTATTGGCTGAATACTTTTTCTGGAGTCATTTCCGTGGCTGAGCTGGTGAATGCGAGTAGGAGGCCGACTGGGGCGTCGGGTGTTTTCGTGTCGAGGGCGAGTTCTTTGGTGGTGACGTCGGCTGGGGTAACGGGGGTGGTCAGGGTGAAGGTGATGGGTTTGGGGGTGCGGGGGTCTAGTTCGAGGAGTTGGAGGTTGTCGATGATCGGGAGTTCGGCACCGATGGCGAGTGCTGCGGGCCAGAGGGTGTTGGGGGCGATGGTGTAGGCGGTGTCATCGCGGTCGGTGTTGACGGCGGTCTCGAGGGCTGTGGCGATGTCTGCGCAGGCGGCGGTGAGGTCGACGATGCCGTGGTGGGTGTGAGCGGGTAGGTCGGCCCAGCGGGTGACGGATTTGAGGGACATGCGCCTGCGGGCGGCGATCTGGACTGCGGTTTCGTGGAGGTCGGGCATTTCGTCGGCGATGAGCCGTACGTAGAAGAGGGTGCCGGTGCGACGGTGGACCATGCCGCGCCACACGACTGCGGTCAAGAGCAGGGCGAGCGACGCGACGAGAAGGAGCGCGCGTTCGGCGGATACCTGACGGGGCGGGGTGAGGGGCAGGGCGTCTTCGACGATGAGGGCGAGGGCGGCGGCGGTGAGGGCGGTGAAGGCGGCGATGGCGAAGTTCGCCATGACGGTGAGTAGTGGGGCGGATGCTGGCCATCGGAGCTGGGCGGGTCGGCGTGTGGGTGCGGTGGGAAGGTCAGAGCGGGTCATCGGATCCTGACGAAGGTGATGGGATGGGTTCCGTGGGTGTGGTAGAGGTCGGCCGGCCGGTCGGTGATGGTGGGGTTGAGGGGGCCGACGCGGTTTTCGTTGGCGGGCCAGGTGTGGGCGTGGCGGATGGTGTATGTGATGGGTTCGGTGGCGGCGGGCGGGCCCGGGTGGGGCAGCTGTGGTGTGGTGGTGCCGGTTTGCAGGACGCCGACGATGGCGGCGTCGCCGTCGAGGCGGGCGCGTAGTAGCCAGTCGGCGGTCCAGGCCCACAGGTGGGTGTAGGGGGGCGGGCTGGTGGGCGCTGCTCCGATGTGGAAGCCGTCGTAGTCGGCCCACGCGGTTCCGTCGGTGTCGTGCAGGGCGGTGGCGAGGTGGCGCCAGGTAATGCGGCCGTGAGCGTGCAGGATGCCGGTTGCCGTCGTGGTGCTGGTGTGTGACGTGTCCGTCATTTCGCTGGTCCTTCCGCGGTGTCCGGTGTGGGTGCGAGCTCGGGGATGGTGACCGGGCCGGGTGTGGGACGGCTGTCGAGGCGGAGGGTCCCCATGCCTCGGCTGGTGTGGGAGCCGAGGCCGATGAGTCCGTCGTGCAGGTCGCGTAGGACGTGCTGGATGACGGTGGCCACCCACGGTGGGACGTCGGTGAGGGTGTCGATGCGGAGGCGGAGGCGGCCGGCGGTGACGGGAGCGCTCTGGTAGAACAGGCCGTCGTGGGCGCCGCCGGTGACGCGGTCGATGGCGACGTGGGTGCGGGCCGCAGGCTGTTGGGCGTCGAAGATCGGGCTGTCGTGAAAGACGAGGCGCCCCCGGCCGCCGGGGTGGCCGAAGACGTGGCAGGTGGGGCAGGTTCCGCAGCCGGTGGGCTGCCCGCAGGTGGCGTGTAGGCCGTAGCGGGACCGCAGGATGTACTCGACACGCCCCCGGAACAGTCCCTTCCAGGCGGAGCCGGGGACAAACGGCTGGCTGTCGCGGGTGCGGGGTTGAGCCGGGCCGGTCGGACGTGGGTCGCAGACGAGGATCGCGTCAACGATGTGCAGATCGGTTTCTAACCATGGTTGTGGTGGGGGTCCGGGGAGGATCTGGTGGATGGCGACGGCTTCGATGAGGGCGTGCCCTGTGTGGTGCAGCCAGGTACGCATGCCGTCGGCGGTGGTGGGATCGATGGTGCCGTGCAGTAGCCGGGTCAGGCGGGCTTGGCCGCCGCCGGTGGTGCGGTCGCGGCCGATGGCGGGTTGCCAGGCGGCGAGGACCTGTAGGTGGTCGTCGGTGAGGGGCCCGTCGTGCCGGAGGTAGGCGGTGAGTGTGCCGCCGGCGGCGACGCTGCGGCTGTACCGCAGGCTGGTGGGGATAGCGGCGCCGCGGCGCCGGTCGACCGCGGTTTGCCCGACGATCTCGGTGAGGTCTCCGCTGGCCGGATCGGGGGTGAAGTGGGTGCCGAGGATCCACAGCGGCGACGCCTCGGTGGTGTCGCCGCGCTGGATGGGCGGCCGGCTCCCCATGAGGGTTGTATCGAACTCGGTGCCGTGCTGAGCGTCGTGCTGGCGAAGGTGCGCACGCAGCGAGCCGGCGAGCGCGGATCCGGGCACCCAAGGCCGGCCGTCAGCGTCGAGGAGCAGGTCACGGTCGACGGACGGGTCGTCGGTGGGTACGGCGCCGACGGCCCAGCCGGGCTCGACGGTGATCTCGGCGATCAGGAACGTGATGGTCATCGCGTCGCCTGCGGTGAGGATCGGCGGCGGTCGGCGGCGGGTGTGGCGAGCACGAGGGTGGTGAGATCTCGCAGGGTGGCCGGGGTGAGGCCGACCAGGGCGGCGTGTAGCTGTGTACGTTGCCGACCGGACAGGTCCGCGGCGGTGGGTTGGCTGAGTAGCCCGTTGAGCAGGTCGGCGTGCACTGGGGCGCCGCCGGTGCGGTGCTGTTCGATTTGCAGGGCGCGGAGGGCG
Organism: Plantactinospora sp. B5E13; assembly: GCF_039871775.1. Lineage (NCBI taxonomy): Bacteria > Bacillati > Actinomycetota > Actinomycetes > Micromonosporales > Micromonosporaceae > Plantactinospora > Plantactinospora sp. B5E13. The sequence goes on along the minus strand of NZ_JBDPLT010000040.1, from coordinate 9,216 downwards.
CCGGTGAGCCATCGCCAGGCAGGGTCGTCGAGGCGGAGGTCGACCAGCTTGTTGTGCAGTGCCTGCAGCGGATCAGCGCCGTCAGTCTCAGGTTGTGGAGGGGGGTGGGCGGGTCGCCACGGGCCGGTGGCGATGGTGACGCTACCGAATCCCTCCGCCCGGCGCAGGCCGATGCCGTCGCGACCGAGCCGCTCGGCGAGCGTGGCCAGGATGTCGGGGGGGCCGGTGATGCGGTAGGTGGAGCCGGCTTCGGCGCACAGGTCGGTGGGTTTGGGGAGGCGGGAGGCGGCGTGCCAGCCGGCCCAGGTGACCGGCCGGGTCCAGGCGCCGGGCAGCAGGGTGGCCCCCGGGGTGAGGTCGAGTGTGGGTTCAGGTTCCAGCCGGGGCCGTCCGGCGGGGTCGACGAACACGGCGGGGCTGGTGAGCCGGACCACCAGCGGCTGCCCCGGCTCTGGTGCGGGCGGGGCGGCGGGTGGGTGGTGCGGTGTGGTGGTGAGTTCGGCTTGCCCGCCGACGGTACGCCGCCCGCCCAGCCACAGGGTGCGGGGCTGCGCCAGCCAGGGGTGGTAGCCGTGTATCAGGCCGGACAGGGTGGTGCCGGCGGGTAGGGCGGAGTTGGCGTACAGTTCCCCGTCCTTGGCGCGCCCGGTTGTCGGGTCGATGGAGGTGCGGGTGATCCGGGTCAGCCCGCCGGGTACGTCGAGGTCGCCGCGGCTTTGTTCGAGCCGCATCCCGCAGGCGGGGCAGTGGTCGCCGGTTTCGAATGCCTGGTCGACGACGGTGTCATGGCAGGCGTCGCTGGTGGGGTACTTGCACCGGTACACCGACAGCGGTGTGCGGTGGCTGCCGTCGGGCAAGAGGTGTCCGTAGCGGATGTGTCCGTCGAACAGGGTCCGGAATTCGTCGGTGGCCGGGTTGCCGTGCCCAGGTGGGCCGTGTTCGGTGATCCAGGCGGCGGCGAGTGCGCCACGGAGCACGCTGCCGGGCACGTACGGGTGGCTGGCGGTGTAGTAGCCGACCTCGGAGGCGACGCCGAGCGCGAGCCGCTGCCGGGCCACCACGGTGACCGCCAACGCTGGCGGGGGCGGGGGAGTCATGAACGGTCCTCGCGCGCTCGGGGATGGAGCAGGTCGACCAGATGGTCGGCGCTGGTCTCGGTCCACGGTGGGGACAGCGGGGTGATGGACACCCAGCCGAGTCCACGGCGCCGGTCGCCGCCGAGCGCGGTCACCGCCCGGGCGGCGGCGGCCAGCACCGCCGTGTGCCGCTCTACCTGGTCTGCGGGTATCGGCCCGCTGCGTCGTACGGTGAAGCTGGCCCGGTCGGCGAGGACCTCCTCGCCGATGGCGAGGGCCCGGTCGACCGCGGTGTGGGTGGCCTCGGAGATCTGGATCCGGGCGCGGGAGCGGACCCGGACCGGTTCGAACGCGGTAATGCTGGCGTCGGCGGGGGTGAAGGTGGCGTCGGACCAGCTCCACGGCGCGGGCTGCCAGGCGGTACCGAACACCGGAGCCACCACAGGTTCGGGTAGTTGCAGCAGGTCCCGGGCGGCGGAAAGCATGACGCCCTTGAGCGTGGAGGCGGGCAGCGGTGCGCTGCGGTCGATGACGCTGTCGGCGCCGTCGCCGGCCCGGCCGGTCGCGACCCGGAACGGCCCATGGAAGGTGATCTCGAAGGTGAGGGTCACCGCCACCACCGGACCAGGGACAGCGCGTCGGCGACCGTACCGGGTCCGCCGCGGTCCAGGAACGGGTCGAGCACGTCGTCGCGGTCGAGGCGACGGGCGTGCTCGCGCAGCCGCGCGGTGGACAGGGCGGGCCGATCGGGGTCGACAAGTCGTTCCAGGGTCGCCCGCCCGGACGCCGGGACCCGGGCGAGGGTGTCCAGCGCTGTCGCGAGGCCCGCCAGGGTGTCGATGGTCCACGCCGTCCGGTGTGGAGGTGGTTGTTCGCCGTCACGGGTGACGTCCAGCCACGCCACCGCCGCGTGACGGCCCTGGTGGTCCTTTTTCGCCGTCTTGAGCGCCTGCCCGGCCAGCTCCACCGCACGGCGGAACGGAAACGTGGCGTGGGCGAACACCACACCGGCGGACGCGGTCACCGGCTGGCCGCCGGCCGGGTTCCCGGCCAGCCCGCCGATGCCGCGCATCCGGTCAGCGAACGCCTCCAGGTAGCAGGTGACGAACCGCAACGCCCGGTCGGCGACCACCGAGACGAGGACGTCGTCCCCGCCGACCAGGTGCGGGATGACCGGCACCTGGCGAGTGTCGCCAAGCACGGCCCTGGTCGCCTCGACCAGGGCCTCCCGGGTGGCCGCCGACACCGTCGCCGACACTGTCGCCTTCGCCTCGCCGGTGCCGGTGGTTGCGATGCGGTCGAACAGGCCGCCGAGACCGTTGCCGTCGATATGAACGGTCGCCAGGTGGTTGCGGTTGCCGGCCGGGTCACCGAGGTCGGCTAGGCCGGTGAAGTCTTGCACCACCTGACCAGGACTTCGGTGCAGGGCGTGCAGCAGATCGGTTTCCGCGCTTACCGGCACGTGCTCCCGCCACAGCCCGGGCCTTCGGTACCGGTCGGTGTACCGGGCCTCGCAGTCCGCACAGACCTTGACGACCTCCACCTCATGGATGTCGATCGTGGCGACCACCGGGTCGATCCGGCATCGCTGACAGGAGACCAGGGCCGGCATGTCCGGCACCGGTGGGAAGACTGTCAGGCCCGCGCCACTGCCGGTCTTGTGCATGCTGCGGTAGGCGTCCAGGTATGAGTCGTCGGCAGCCCAGGTCGCCACCAGCGAGATTCCCGGCAGCCGCTGCCGCAGTGCACTGATGACCGCTCCCGCGACCGCCTCGGCCACCTCGCCGTTGCCTTGTCCGGCCGGTATTCGCAGGGGGATCAGCCCGTCCGCCTCGCCGGCCTCGTGGTTGACCTCGACGGTGACGGGCAGGCCGGCGGTGGCCGCCGCCACCCAGCTGGAAAGCTCGGCGCGGTGCGAGGCGTGACTGAGCCACGCCGATGCCCCTCGGCGCCCCTTCAGGTCCGGCGTACGGCCCAGGTAGGACTGGATACGTACGGCGGCGACATCGACGAACATCCAGCCGGTCACGTCCAGCGCTCCTCGGGCCGGTACCCCTTCGCGTGCGTTTTGTGGATGATCGGCAGGGTCTGGTCCGGGGCGGTCGGGTCGGGCAGCGGCAGCAACGGCCGCTCCTGTCCGTCGGCCATGTGCATCCCACTGGTGACGGCGAAGAAGGCGAACGGCTCGTCGAATTGCTTCGGCTTTCGTTCACGGTCGGGCCAGTCCGCGCCGGGCGGGTACCACACCTGGGCGGGGTTGACCGTGTCGGCGGCCAGGACAGCGGCCAGCGCCGGCCAGGTCGCGGCCACCTCGTCCGGACACGAACCGACGAACGCGTCCACCGCCGCCTCAGGCGCGAATGCGGGATCGGGTCCGTCACCGTAGCGGCTGTCCGCGTCCCACACCTGAATTCCGGTGACGGTCGCCGTGCAGGAGCCGAGGCCGAGCGGCTTCCCACCGCCTAGATGCAGTCGCAGCGGCCCACGCGCCTCGGCGTCGCCACGGTGCAGTACCCGCTGCGGTTCCAGCGCTGCCAGCAACCCGCCCAGCTCGCCGCCATCCAGGTTGTCGAACGTGATCGTCTGCCACAGGACCGTACCCGGCGGGGCGAGAAGCTTTTCGGTGACCATCTTCGAGCGGTGATGGTGCTCTCTCGCCTCATACCGGGACGGATGGTCGCCCGGCTCGGTGTGCCAGTAGAACTTGCGGCCGCGGACCAGGCGTGCGTCCGGTCGGTCCGGCTCGGCACCCCACTCCCGGGTCGGCGGATTGCCCTTGCGCGCGGGACTGCGGTCCTCGTACGCCAGGTAGAACTGGCCCGCCCCGGGACGGGGCGTGCTCAACGGCACCCGCCGGATTTTCGTCAGCGGGACCGGCCCGGCGCTGACGGCGTCACCGAACCGTATGTGTCCGGCGTAGGCGCGCTGCTCCGCGCGGCCGTCCTCGTCTCGCGCGCGGGTGTCTGCCGAGCCGAACAGCCGGCACGACGGGCACAACGCCGTCGGATCGGTGCAGGGTGACAGGTGCGGCGGGATCCGTTTGCCGAGCGGGCCCGCGCCGGGATGCCGCCAGATCGCGGATAGGCGCAGCTCGACCACGCCGCCGGCTCGGTCCTGGCGTACCCACAACACGTCACCCTGGTCGAACCGACCGGTCACCGCCTTACGCCGCCCGACCAGCTCCCCCCGGAAGCGGACCTCCGGCCACGGGTCCGGCCGGGACGAAGGGTCCGGCGACCGGGCCTGGACCACTTCCCGGGCACCCGCCACCGCCTGACGGAACGTCCGCCACGCATCCTCGGTCACCGGCCACCGCGGAGCCGAATCCGGGACACGGCCACACGCGGCGAAGTACAACGCCGGGCTGCCATCCTTACGCGTTTTCGGCCGTACGGTGGCGTCGGTCAGCAGCACCACCCAGTCACCACCGGCGGACACCGGCGCATCCTCGGACAGCTCGTAACGTCCCAGGCTGTTCTTGTCCCTCGGCGGCTGGAACCCGACCCGGCTACCCGTCCGCAAGCCGGCCCCGCAGGCGGCGATGAGCTGCCCGGCCCGAACCCACACCACCTTGTCGGCCGGCCGCACCGCCAACGGCTGCCCGTCTCTGGTCACCTCGGAGACGACCGCGAGGGTCCACTCGTCCGACAGCGCCGACGCGGTATCCCGGTACGACGGCACGAACTCGGGGTCGACGACGCGTAGACAGCCGCCGGCCAACGTCTCATGCACGGAGCGAACGGCACCCTTGACCGACGAGCCGGGAAACCGTAGCTCGCCGCCGTCGACCGAACTGTCCGGTGCCTGCACGGGCGCAGTGAACTCCCACCGCACCACCAGCCGCCCGGACATCCGGCCCGGCGCCAGCCGGTCATGGCCAGCCGGCTCTCCCCGTACGATCCGCGCCGGAAACGGCACGAACGTGTACGGGTTGACGAACCGGTCCGTCCGCTCCCGCCGAAGCCGCGCCTCGTGTTCCGCCTCTTCCAATGCCCGATTCGCGGCCTCCACAGCGCGACGTCTGACGGCCTCCGCACGAGCGATCCGATCCGCCTCCCGCTGCGCTGCGGCCCGCTCCTGACGATCCGTCTCCTCGGCCCGCCAACCCGTCAACCCGCCCTCGCGAACCCAGCATCCCGCCACCGGTTGGGGCAGGTCGAACAGCAGAAACGGGCCGATCTGGTTGACCCGCTGCCCGAGCGCCTCGTCATCTGTCAGGCCCACCAGTGCCGGAGACAGCACGGCGACCTCGTCACCGGTGTCCGGGTCGGTCAGCCGCACCGCCCGGTTACGCCGGTTGGCCCGACACCACCGCGCCGACGGACCCGACAGATCCAGCAAGCAACCATCATCCTCGACAACCAGCTCACCGACCCGCGGCAACGGACCCTGCCCACACTGGGCGGACACCTCATCGGCGTACCAGTCCGGCACGACGACCACACGCTCGCCGCCACCCCGGCCGTTCTCGACCGGCACGAAACGCAACAGCCGAGAACCGGCGTCCCAGCCGACGACCACCACCAACGGCATCAGGAGCCGCCGTCACCCGGAACCACGACCACCCAAAAACGACCGCTGAAAGTCATGGTTTCCATACGTACCGTCCCGCAACGACGGTCGCAAGACCGCGACAGCAGGAACAGTCACCATCGCGACACTCGCCGACAATCTCACCCGGGCATCGACATCAGGCTTTCGCTGTTCACGTCACCGCCGACCCGGGTGAACCCCGCAATTCGTCCGGATCGTGACACTCCACAACGCTTGCCGCCCCACCCACCCACCACCTACCGTGAGCCCCGATCCAACAACTCGACAACCCGTTCGACCCTGTGGAGAGTGCCGCACAGATGCCCAGCCGCTGGCGGATCACCACCCCCGGCATCGACCCCACCCAGGTACGGGTCGAGCACCTGCACGCCGTCGTCTCCAGCTGGTTCGACACCACCACCAACGCCCACCGCGCGCAGGCCAAGCCGTACACGATCAGCCCACCCGCCCGACACACACTGGACAGCCCCGGGTTCGAGGTGACCCTGCTCGACGACACCCTCACCAACCGGCTACTGACCCGGGCCGCACCCGGCGTACGGCTACGACTCGGCGCCCAGCACACCCAACTCGATGCCGGTGCCGAACAGATCGCCACGACCCCCTGGACCCACCTGACCGCTGGCGACAGCGGCGCAAACGCCTGGTGCCTGCGGTTTGTCACTCCCACCACGTTCCGTCGCGGCAACTCCTTCACCCCCTGGCCCGCACCGAACCCCGTACTCGGCGGACTCCGCGCCGCCTGGCGTCGCTTCGCCCCACCCGGCCTGCCCGAGCTTGTCCTCGACCTCGCCACCGACCCGGTATGGGTGACGGATGTCGACGGCGCCAACCAGGTCCTGCGGATCAACAACCTGACCGTCTCCGGGTTTGTCGGCCGCATCCGATACGCCTGCGACGCCCCGACAGACACCCGCCACGCCGTGGACCGGCTGATGCGACTGGCCCCCTACGCCGGCATCGGCGCCCACACCACCCGCGGACTCGGACAGGTCCGACCGGAACCGACCTGGCGGCAACCGGACCGCCCATGACCAGCCCCGGCCCGCTATTCACCGCCGCGACCTCACTGACCGCGCTGACCACCGCATGGGAGGACATGCTCGTCGACGACCGCGCCGACGGCACCCTCACGGCGGGCACCCGCCGGTTCGCGATCGACGCCAAGACCCATCTCGCGGATCTGGCCGACCGGCTCGCCACCGGCGCCTACCGGCCGCAGCCCCTCACCCCAGTGACGATCCCAAAAGACGACGGCGGCAGCCGACAGTTGGCCATCCCACCGGTCACCGACCGGATTGTGGAGAAGGCCCTCGCCAGCGTCCTCGCCCCGATCATCGACCCCCTGCTCGGCCCTGCCGCCTACGCCTACCGCCCCGGTCTCGGCGTCACCGACGCGGTCCAACAGGTGGCCCGACTACGCGCCGAGGGCCTCGCCTGGGTCGCGCACGCCGACATCGACGACTGTTTTCCCTCGATCAACATGTCCCGCCTTCGGCGGTTGCTGTCCGCCACGCTCACCGAGCCCGAGGTTCTTACCCTGATCGACCTCCTGCTCAGCCGCCCCGTCAGCGGCGACACCGGACCACGTCCCGGCCGAGGCCTGCCCCAAGGGGCACCACTGTCCCCGCTGTTGGCCAACCTGGCACTGCGCCACATTGATGACCGGGTCACCGCCGCCGGGTTTCCGATGGTCCGCTACGGCGACGACTTCTGCGTCCTGGCCGCCACTCGCGCCGATGCTCAGGAAGGACTTCATCTGGTGGAACACGCCGCCGCCGAGATCGGTATGCGTTTGGGTGCCGACAGCAGCGTGATGTCCTTCGCCGACGGATTCTGCTTCCTCGGCGAGGACTTCGGCCCCCGCTACCCGCCCGTCCTCAATGACCACCGCATTGTCGAACCCGCCACCCGCACCGTCTACGTCGCCAAACCCGGCGCCGCGGTACGCACCGAGGCTGGCCGACTCATCGTCGAATCACCCGACGATGTCGAACTGCTTGACGTGCCAACCGGACATGTCGAACGACTGGTCCTGTTCGGCCCGGTCGGGCTCAGCGCCGGCGCCCGATCCTGGGCGCTGTCCAGCGGCGTCGAGGTTATTCTGGCCTCCCGCCGCGGCCACTACCTCGGGCAGCTCAGCTCAGGCTCCACCCGTCGAGTGGCCCGACTCCGCGCCCAGCTCGCCTGCGCCGACGATTCAACCCGAGCCATCCCGTTCGGCCGCGCTGCCATCGAGGCAAAGATCCGCAAGCAGATCACCCTCATTCAGCGGTTCACCCGCCGCGACAACCACGAGGACCTCGCCGCGGCCGTCGACGCGATGCGCCGCATGCTGGCCCTGCTACCCGACGCCACCACCCGCGACGAGGTCATGGGCGTCGAAGGCGCCGCCGCCCGCGCCTACTTCACCGGCCTCAGCGCCGCAGTCCCCGAACCACTACGGTTCGTCGGCCGGAGCCGAAGACCACCCTTGGACCTGGTTAACGCCGCGCTTTCCTACGGATACACCCTGCTGACCGGAGAAGCCGTCGCCGCGCTCGCCGCCGCCGGACTCGACCCCGCCATCGGACTCCTCCACACCGACACCGACCGCCGGCCCAGCCTCGCCCTCGACCTCATCGAAGAATTCCGACCGCTCGTCGTCGACCAGGCCATCACGACCCTGGCCCGCGCAAACCAGCTACGCCCCGAACACGCCCGCACCGAGGACGGTCGCGCCGGAATCCTGCTCACCGAAGCCGGCCGGGCCGCCGTCATCGACGCCTACGAACGCCGCATGCTCCACTCCACCCGAGGCGCCCTACCCGGGTTCGCCGGAAGCCTCCGCCGCCACCTACACCGCCAAGCCCAACGTGTTGCCGCCTACATCGACCGCGGCACCCCGTGGGCCGGCCTATCCTGGCGATGACCCACCATGCCCACCGTCCTCATCGCCTACGACATCTCTACCGACACCACCCGCGCCCACGCCGCCGCTACCATCCAAACCTGGGGCGACCGGATCCAACGAAGCGTCTTCGTCTGCACCCTCGACACTGACGACCTCCACCAACTCACCGACCAACTCCGCGAACTGGTCAACCCCCGCACTGACGCGGTCCACATCGTCCCCCTCTGCGGCACCTGCTGGGACGGCGTCACCACGATCGGCCAAGCCACCATCCAACCCGACACCCTCTACTGGGCAGTGCCATGAAAGCGGTCAAAATGACCGAAAGCCGAGCAAGGCGGGCCTGGGTAGCTGATCAGGCTTTTAAGTCGAACCCTATGCGGCGCCGGTTACCAGCACAAACGCCATGATCAAACTATGTGATGGCCTTCCTGGCGCCATCCCAGACCAAGGGGTATGTAAGTCGCCGAGGAACGCCCTGGTCACAGCCCCCGTGGGATCAATAGGGTGCGAAACCGTGTCACGCCGAAGGGCGTATGGAAACAACTCGGCAAGCCTGCCGCCATAGCCTCGATCCACCGATGAAGATCGGCCCGGCAGGACCCCGGAGATAGAAAGTGCCCTCTGAACTGGAAGGATAGGAGTGCTTCAGGCTTCTATCGCTCGGTTCGAGAGGGCACCTCGCAGGTGAGA
>NZ_JBDPLT010000004.1:0-284443 GCF_039871775.1 Plantactinospora sp. B5E13 | reverse complement strand
CGCCCCAGACCGTGATGCCGTTGCAACGGGCGACGGCGAGGCAGTCGTTCACCACGTTGCGGTAGGTGTTCGCCTGGGTGGTGCCGGAACCCTCGATGTCCAGCTCGGTGATCTGCACGTCCACCCCACCACCAGGAGGTACCGACAGTGCGAGGACACACACCTCACCCCCCGCCCCCGGGGGACACCCATGCTGACCGAATGTCCCCCGGCTTGCGGGGCCGGCTGTTCAAGCTCGCCACGGCCGGGATCGCAGCCGCGGTCGGGCTGTTCACCGTGACCGTGGCGACCGGGTCTGCGTCCGCCGCCGACAACCCGTACCAGCGGGGTCCGGACCCCACCCGGGCCAGCGTCGCGGCCGAGACCGGCCCCTTCGCCAACACCTCGGTCAGCGTCCCGACCGGGTACGGCTTCAACGGCGGCAGGATCTACTACCCGACCGACACCAGCCAGGGCACCTTCGGGGCCATCGCGATCTCGCCGGGTTACACCGCCCTGTTCTCCGCCGAACTGGCCTGGATGGGACCGTGGCTGGCATCGCACGGCTTCGTCGTGATCGGCATCGAGACCAACAGTCGTAACGACTTCGACACGGCCCGGGGCACCCAGCTGCTCGCCGCGCTGGACTACCTGACCCAGCAGAGCTCGGTACGCGACCGGGTGGACCCGAACCGGTTGGCCGTAGCTGGACACTCCATGGGCGGCGGTGGTGCGCTGAGCGCGGCCATCCGGCGCTCGTCGTTGAAGGCGGCGGTCGGCATCGCGCCGTACTCGCCGTCGTCGAACCTGGCCAACGACCGGGTGCCCACGATGATCTTCTCTGGGCAGGCGGACACGGTGGTCACCCCGTCTTACGCCACCGGCCTGTACAACAGCCTCCCGAGCACGACGGAGAGCGTCTACCTGGAGGTAGCCGGTGCGGATCACGGGTTCATGGTCGGGCGGTCGAACCCGGTGATGATCCGGACGATGCTGCCGTTCGTCAAGATGTTCATCGACAACGACACCCGGTACAGCCAGTTCCTCTGCCCGCTGCTGGACTCCAGCGGCGTGGTCACCTACCGCAGCACGTGCCCGTTGCTGCCCACCAATCCTCCGGTGGACCCGACGACACCGCCGGCGACTCCCACCGCTTCGCCTACCGTGCCACCGACGGGTCCGCCCGGTTCTGCCAGTGAGATCGTCGGGGTGCAGTCGGGTCGGTGTGTCGACGTGCCGAACGCTTCTCGTACGAATGGCACCCGGGTGCAGCTCTACGACTGCAACCGGCAGACGCAGCAGTCCTGGACGTACACCTCGGACCGGCAACTGCGGGTGTACGGGGACATGTGTCTGGACGCGGCGGGTTCGGGCAACGGTGCGGCGGTGCAGATCTACAGCTGTCACGGTCAGACAAACCAGCAGTGGAACGTCAATTCCAACGGGACGATCACTGGTGTGCAGTCCGGGCGGTGCCTGGACGTCTGGAGTACGGCCAACGGGGCGCAGATCCAGCTGTACGACTGCCACGGACAGACCAACCAGCGGTTCAGTCTCGTGCCACTCGCGCGATGATCCTGGCCGACTCGACGGACATCCTGTTCGAGGGCGTGCGGATCTGCACAGCGCAGGGCGGGACCCCACACCTCTGAATCAGGCCGAACGGAAACGGGCGGGCCCGGCGTCACGCCGGACCCGCCCGGATCACACCGACGGCGTGGTCCACGCGTCACCAGGAAACCTCGTGTCGAGCCTCCCGAGCGGTCTGGAACCACCTGATCCTGAACGTCGAAGTGATCCGGTTCCGTGGCGCGGCGCCGGTACCGCACCCGGCCCGATCCGACGCTGACGCGGCACTGAGGCGGCCGTGAGGCCACCACGGATCGTGGGTTACCTGCCGCGTCGCCCCGTCGGGGCGCGAACATCCGACGGCAGGTACGAAGTGGAGTGGACGATGCGAACTCGATCCAGGCTCGCCCAGCTGTCGGGCGCTGCGGGCCTGCTGCTGGCCAGCACCGCCGTGGCCGTCGCCACCGGAACGGGAACGGCGCGGGCGACCGTGGTGAACGCCAGCGCGGCGGGCGGCTTCCCCAACCAGGCGCGGCTGGTGGGCTCGATCCAGTATTCGATGGTGATCCGCGACTTCCCCACGGCGGTGGCCGCGCTCCGCGAACTCGCCCCGACCGACGACCGGCTACGCGCCGCCCTCGAACGGCGGCAGCGGTCAGGGGCCTGACCAGGGATACCCGGACACCCCGCTGGTACGTGAGTACCACCAGGCCGTTACTCGCCCGCCCGGAGCACCTCGCCCAGCCGGTCGCGCCGCCGCAGCGCCGACTCGACAGGGACGACCGTGGCGGCTGCCGCCAGCAGTGCCACGCCCACCAGGCCGAGCATCCACCACGGCAGGACCGCCGCCGGGTCGGCGGCTTGACCGGTGAGCAGCCGCAGGTCGAGCGGGCCGAGCGTCAGGTGTGCGAGCAGGGCCCCGAGCAGCGGGCCGCACACCGCGGCGACCACGACCGGCGGCAGCAGCTCTCCGGCGGCGACCCAGCGGGCGTCGCGTGGCCGCAGACCGAGGGTCCGCAGCCGGGTCAGGGTCTGCCACCGCTCCGACGCACCCGCGGCGGCGGCGAGCGTGAGGCCGAGCAGCCCCAGCGCCAGCAGCACCGCGGCGGATGCCCACGCCAGCCGTAGCAGCCCCGCGCTCAGCGGGGCCGCCCGCTGCGCCCGTAGGACGTCCGCGCGCAGGACGACGTCGGCGGCGACGCCGCTGTTCGACACGGCCCGCGCCGCGCCGGGGCCGGTCACCCAGACGGTGTTCGGCACGGCGGACAGTCCGGCGTCGGCGAGCGCCGCGGCGTCCACGATGACGATGTCGCTGGCGCCGCCGACGGAGGGAGCGGTACCGACGGCGGCGAGCCGGATCGCCGGGGCGCCGTCGCGGGGCAACTGCAGCCGGGTGCCGGTTCGCAGGCTGCCGTCGCTCGACCGGACCAGCGCCGGGACGTCCCCGGGGCCGGGACCGGGTGCGGTGAGCCGGGCCAGCGCCGGCGCGTCGGGCAGCGGGGTGGCGGCGAGCAGGCGCTGGAACGCGGCGGCGTCCACGATGACCAGGCGTGGGGCGAGCGCCGTCGAGTCGGCGAAGACACGCGCCGAGTCGGTCACCTGCGCGACGACAACCTGCCCTACCCCGGGTGCGGCAGCGATGCGTTCGGCGAGTGCCGGCGTGGAGGCCGTAGCCTCGGCGCCGAGGTCGAGGCGGGCGTCGGCACCGACGGTGCGCCACGCGCCGTCGTCCAGACCCCGGGCGACGGTGGCGCCGAGGATGAGCGCGAACGACGCCAGCGCCGTCGCGCTGACCAGCACCAGCAGGGGCAGCGCCCGCCCGGCTGTCGCCGCCGCCCGGGCGGCGCCGAACACGGCCAGCGGGCGGCGCGAGCGCAGGGCCTGCCGGAGCCACAACCGCACCCCGAGGGGCAGCAGCCGCAGCAGGACGAGCGCGCCGACGAGTATGCCCAGAGCGAGGGCGCTCATGGGCAGGACCAGGTCGCCGGTCAGCTCGTCGGTGTCGCCGTCGTGGGCGGTGGGCAGGAGCCCACGCTGGTGCAGCGCGACGAAGGCGGCGACCGCGGCGATCAGGACAGCGGCCTCCAGGGCGGTACGGCGCAGCTGGGCGGTGCCGCGGATCCAGCGTCGTGCGGCCCGGTTGGCGGGCTGGCGTCGATCGCGGCTGGCTCGGGCGGCGGCGAGGGTGCCGAACGCCGGTCCGGCGACGGCACCGGCCAGGACCACGGGAACGGTCCAGGACCAGGAGACGCCCGCAGCGGCCGCGCGGGCGAGCGCGAGCCCGGCGGCGGCGGCCGACAGGGTCAGCACGACGGACTCGATCAGCAGTTCCGCACCGAGGTCGGGCAGCGCCGCCCCGCGGTGCCGGGCGGCGCCCAGCGCCGGGGTGCGGCGGCGGACCAGCAGGTCGGCGGCGAGCAGCAGGACCAGTACCGTGGCGGTCAGGACCCCGGCGAGCAGCACGGCGGCCTGTGCGGAAGCGGCGATGACCTGCGTGCGGGCGTCGCGCAGGACGGTGTCGAGCCGCGATTCCCACTTCAGGGACTGGTCTCGGTCGCTCGACGAGCCGGAGGTGGCCTTGAGCTCGACCACCGTGCCGGCGAGCGCCGCGGCGGTGTCCCAGCTGAGCGCGCCGGGGTCGGGGGCGAAGCGGACGCTGCGCCGCAGTTGGTCCTCGTCGACGGCGAGCCGGGCGTCCGGCAGCGACTCGCGCGACAGCAGGCCGGCGAACCGGGTGGTGCCCACGCCGTCGGCGCCGGGCACGGGGCGCAGCAGCGCCGGGGCGAGGCTCCAGGCGGGGTCGGCGCTGTCCGTGGGCCGGTAGATCCCGCTGATCCGTACGTCCTTGTCACGCCCCTGGCCGTCCTTGACGGGGATCCGGTCGCCGGGGCCGAGGTTGAGTGCGGCGGCGTCCGCCTCGGAGAGCCCGACCTGGACCGGCCACGGCGGTCCGTGGTAGGGGATCTCGACGGCCTCGTCGGGGCCGGCGGGGCCGGGCGCGCTGCCGGCGATCCAGGTCACGTCCGGGCCGCCGGTGTCGGCGGCCAGGTAGGTGAACCGGAAGGTACGCAGCACGCTGCCGTCGGTGATGCCGAGGACCGGGCCGTCGACGACGGCGACGGGCGGGAGCAGAGCGGCATCCAGGTCGGGCCCGAGCGTGTCTGCCGCCCGGCCACGGAAGTCGTCGACGTCCTCGGCGAGGCGGGGTGTCCGGACCCGTCCGCCGTTAAGGCCGTCGTCGCGCTCCCAGCCGGCGTATACCAGGACGTCCGGATCGTCGCCGGCGCGGCGGACCGTGTCCTGGACGGCGTCGTCGGCGGCGGCGCGCAGCAGCGCCGGCACGGCCCCGGCGAGCAGCGCGACGGCCGCGATGACGGCGGCGGTGAGCAGCAGCGGTCCGGCATCGGCGCGGGCACGGCCGCGGACGCTGGGCCAGTGCGGCGCCGGCCACCGGCGGGTCAGCCATCGGATCACGGCGCCACCCGCAGGTGCGCGGCGTCGGCCCGGCGGACCTGGACGGTGACCACGACGGCGACCGCGAGCGTGCACCCGACCAGCAGCGCGGCGAGCAGTGCGGCCTCGGCTGGCCAGGGCCAGTGTGGCTGGGCGGCCGGGATGGGCGCGCCGCCGGTGTCGGAACGGATGAGCAGGGGTACGACGACGCGGGTGGCGAGCGCGCCGACGGCCGCGCCCGCCACCAGCAGCGGCAGCAGAACGCCGGCGTGCTGGCCGAGCAGCACGGTCCGGATGCCGCGCCGCGACATCCCCAGGCCGCGTAGCCGTGCCACCTCGACGGCGCGGACCTGCAGGTCGCAGGTCACGTGCAGGACGACGCCGGCGAGCAGCAGCAGGACCGCGGCCGGGACGATCAGCCGGAGCGCGGCCGGCAGCCCGGCGCGCAGCGGGCTGCCGGTGAGGCGGGCGGTCTCCGCCTCGCGCGTCGTGACGGTGCCCAGGTGCAGGGCGGTGGCCCGCTCGGCGGCACCGGGCCCGGCCGGGTGGCCGACCCACCAGGCGTCGACCGGGAACGTCAGATCGCCGGTGACGGCACGTGCGCGGGACAACGTGTCCAGATCGGCCAGGATGGCCACGGCGCCGGGGGCGGACGGGACGGTCGGCACGACCTCGGTGACGACGATCGGGACGGGGGTGGTGCCGACCGTGATGCTGAGCTGTCTGCCGATGTCGGCACCGACCTCGCTGGCGAAGCGGGCGGAGACGGCGACGGGCACCGGGCCGGGGTCCGGGAAGGCGGTGGCGACGAGGTTCCGGGCGGCGTCCGGGGCGCCGTCGAGGTCGACGGTCGCCGCCATCCGCAGTTCGGTCCCCGTCGGCGTGGCGGACAGCACGACGGCCGGGTCGCGCAACTTCGTCGCGACCGGTGGCGCGGACGTGGCGGTCCACTCCGATCCGTCAGCCGAGCCGACGGGCGGCACGGTGAGGGTGACGGCTACGGCGATGGGGCCGCCGACCGCGTCGGACCCGCCATTCGGCCGGCCGGGGTCGGCCACGACCGGCAGGGACACCGCGACGAGCCGCAGTCCGTCGGCGGTCGCGCACCCGGGCAGCCGGTGTTCCCGCCCGTCGAGCGGCACGGGGGGACCGGTGCAGGGTGTGCGCAGGCCGGTGGCGTCCTGCAGCAGCAGCCGGGGCGTCACGGCGAGCGAGGGCCCGCCCGGCGCGGTTCCGCTCAGGACGAGCGGGGCACCGGCCGGAATGGCGAGGCCGGTGACGCGGGCAGGTGGGGCGAGCGCGGCTCCCACCTCCGTCCAGCTCCGGTCGCCGTCCAGCCGCCCGCGCAGCAGCGCGTCGGCGCGGGTGGTGTCGACGGCGACCAGGCGTGGCGCCTCGCCGGCGGTGCCGAGCCACTGCCCGACGGCGATACCGCGGTCGACGGCCGGGCTCACCGCCCCCGAGGTGGCCACGCTGACCAACGCGCCCTGCCCGGCGACCGGCGCCGTGCCGAGGGTGAGCGTCAGGTCGGTGCCGACGGAAAGTTCGGCCTGGTCGTGCTGCGACCGTTGCCACGTGGCGTCGAAGGCGACGCCGAAGGTCCCGGCCGCGCAGGCCAGCCCGACGAGCAGCCCGGCGGCGACCGCCTGGGGCCGGCGGGCGGCCTCGGCGGCCGCCAGCGGAAGCACCAGCCCGCGGGCGCGGTACGCCAGCCGGTCGGCGCCGCGCAGGGCGGGCAGCACCACCCGGAGCACCAGGGTGACGCCTGCGGTGAGCAGCAGCGCCGGCGCGAGCACCCGGACCGTGTCGACGCGTGGGCTGGCGGCGGTGGGCTGCGCGTACAGCTGCCACCACCCGGCGGCGGCGAAAACCGTGAGCAGCAGGTCGGCGCCTGATCGGGCCAGGAGTTCGCGCCGGTTGCGCCGGTCGCCGGCGGCCGGGACGGGCCGGACCGCCAGGACGATGAGTACGACGGCGAGCACCAGCGCGCCGCCGGCGACCGCGACCACCTGGGCGCCGGTGACGGCCGGCCGGACGGTCAGGCCGGCGCCGTCCAGCGGCGGCAGGCGGGTCAGGCCGGCGTGCACGGCCGACGAGGCCGGTATCGCGAGGGCGGCGGCGAGGGCGGCGACGACCCCGGCCTCGAGTATCGCGGTGGCGGCGAGCTGGCCGCGGCTGGTGCCCAGGGCGGACCGCAGGGCGGCCTCGTCGGCGCGCATGCCGGCGGTCAGCCGGCCGGCGAGGGCGAGCGCGGTCGCGGCCAGGACGCCGCCGAGGACGGCGATCGCGAGCACGACGGCGGCAGTGACCTGCCGCTGGTCGTCGGCGGTCCGCAGGGTCAGCGGCAGTTCGGAGGAGACGCGGGCGAGCCGGACGCGGTCGCCGAGGGTGCCCGCCAGCCGGCGGTCGGCAGCGCGGACGGCCCCGGCTGCGGTCTCGAGGTCGCGGTGGTTGGGGCGGGACACGTCCGGATGAGCGGTGACCTCCAGCCGGTCGAGGGTGGCACCGGTGCTGACCAGGTCGGCGAGGTCGAGGATGAACGGGCCGTAGGCGTTGACGGGCTGCCCGAAGCGGCCGTCCCGGTAGCCGGTGGCAGAGCCGGCCGCGGCCAGCGGGTCGCGGTCCCAGCCACGCCCCGGCAGTGGGCGTGCGACACCGACGATGGTCACGTCGAGGGCCGGGACGGGCGCGTGCGCCAGCTCGGCGCCGAGGCGCAACCGGCGACCGGGGGTGAGGTCGAGCAGTTGGGCGGTGGACTCCAGCACCACCGCGTCGCCGGGGTCGGCTGGCCAGTGCCCCGTGACGAGCTGGGCTCGGGCCGGCAGGTCGTCCAGCCCCGACAGGTACGCCTGGGCCGGGACGCTGGTGCCCGGGGCGAGCGCTGGCGGCAGTGCACGCAGCACGGTCGACGCCCGCGCGGTCGTCGTCACCGGGAACGGCGCGAGCGCGGAGGTCAGCACGGTGCGGGTGTCGGCGACGACGGATGACGCGTCCCGGCCTTCGACGGTGCTGGTGTACGCGGTCACCTCGACGGCACCGGGGGCGGCGCGGGCCATGGCGACCTCCAGCGCCCGCTCGGCCGTGCGGGTGCCCAGCAGGGTGCAGGTGCCCAGCAGGGTTGCGCCGACCGTGACGACCCCGAGGAGGGCGGCCAGCAACGGCCACTGCGCGCGGGCGCGGCGGCTGACCAGTCTCAGCATCGTCACCTGGCGACCGGCACGTGCTCGTCGGGCTGCCCGGCCGCCGGTTCGTCGAGCTGCCCGTCCTGGATGCGGATCACCCGGTCGGCCAACGCCATCATCACCGCGTCGTGGGTCGACACCAGCGCGGTGACGCCTTCGGACTCCACCACCCCGCGCAGCAGGGCCATCACCGACAGACCCGTCTCGGCGTCCAGTTGCCCGGTGGGCTCGTCGGCGACCAGCAGCCGGGGCGAGGCGGCCAACGCGCGGGCGATCGCCACCCGCTGCTGCTGGCCGCCGGACAGCTCGGCCGGCCGCTGCCGGGCGTGGTCGGCCAGGCCGACCAGCTCCAGCAGCAGTTCGACCCGCCGCTCGCGCTCGGCCGGCGCGAGGCGGGCCAGCCGCAGCGGGGCGGCGACGTTCTCCGCCGCCGACAGCACCGGGATCAGCCCGAAGCTCTGGAAGACGTACGACACCTTCTCGCGCCGCAGCCGGGACAGACCGTCCTCGTCGAGCGCGGTGACGTCGGTGCCGTCGACGTGCACGGTACCGGTGTCCGGGCGGTCCAGGCCGCCGATGATGTTGAGTAGGGTGGTCTTGCCCGAGCCGGACCGACCGACGAGCGCCACCATGGAGCCGGCGGCCACGTCGAACGACACGCCGCGCAGGGCGTGCACGACGGTCGGGCCGGTGTGGAAGCGTCGGTGCACGCCGCGCACGCGCAGCAGCGGCTCGATGCTCATTCGCCGCTGCCCGCGTCGGGACGGATCGTGATGTGGTCGGGTTCCAGGGCCAGCCGGACCCGTCGGGTCAGCGCCAACGCCTGGCGGAAGTCGCGGGGCACCTGGACCCGCCCGGCCCGGTCCATCACGGCGTACTCCTCGGCGATCGTGTGCGTGTCGCCCTCCGCGTCGGTGGTGGTACGGCGCAGCACCTCACTGCTGGTGCGCCCGTCCCGGATCGCGACGGTCCGTTCGACCTGGCCGCTGACCTCCGGATCGTGGGTCACCACGACAACGGTGACGCCGTACCGTCGGTTGACGTCCCGCAGCACGCCGAAGACCTCCGCGGACGTGGCGGCGTCCAGTTCGCCGGTCGGCTCGTCGGCGAGCAGGACCTGCGGCTGGTTGGCCAGCGCCACCGCGATCGCGACCCGCATCTGTTGCCCGCCGGAGAGCTGCGCGGGGCGCCGGTCGGCGCAGTCGGCGACACCGAGACTGCCCAGCAGTTCGGTTGTGCGCTTCCGGCGCTGCTTCTTCGCGGTACGGGCCGCCGTCATCGGCAGGTCGACCATCTCCCGTGCGGTCAGGTACGGGATCAGGTTGCTCGCCGTCTGCTGCCGTACGAACCCGACGGTGTGCCGCCGGTAGTCCACGCGGTCCGCGCGGGACATCGCCAGCAGGTTCCACCGGTCGACCCGGACCCGCCCGGCGGTGGGCGCGTCGACTCCGGCCAGGATGGACAGCAGCGTCGACTTGCCCGACCCGGAGGCGCCGACGACGGCGACCATCTCACCGCTGTCCACGGTCAGGTCGAGTCCCTGCAGTGCCTGTACCTCGATCGAACCGGTCTGGTAGATCCGCACCAGGTTCTCGCAGACGATGAGCGCGTCCTGGCCGAACTCCGGCGCCCGGGCGGACGGCTGCGGCAAGGACAGCGTCGTGCTGGACATTCCCTCCCCCGTCCGGGTCGTGTCGCCATCGAGCCAACCTCGGGTAGCGATCGGGTCCGCCGAGCAGGTACGTGGTGTCACCCGGCCGGCACGCATGGTCGCGTAATGCGTCGGGAGCCCGAACCGCCCCCCGCCAACGCAGTATTGAAGCAGTTTCGCAACCGGCGGCTCCGTTGACCATGCCCCCCGCGCGGGCTTTTCTGCGTCCTGCTCCCCGGCAGACGCGGCGGTGGCGGCCCCGACGACGGCGCATTCCCGACGGCGGTGAGAGCGCGGAAGCCTGCGATCGGCGGACGCGTCCGCCGACCCGGGCGGCAGAAGTGACTTGGGGAAGGGCGCTCGCTCGTCGGCCGTGACAGCGCACTTGGCAACACGCTGTTGGCGCTGCTGGACGTGGGTGTTGGGAAGCACATAGGGGGCCCGCGCCGCCTCCGGGTCGCGGGCGCACAGCTGTTCCAACTCACCTGCGACCCCAAAGGCCCGTGGCCAGGGGGTCCGCTTCGACCCCCGGGGACGGCTGCCGGGTGGAGAGGCGCGGCGCCACCGTCAGAAAGCACCGTGACAAGGGACACCGAACGACCCGGTTGATCATTTCCGGTTGGGTGATCGCCGCAGATACCACTCGGCCACAGCGAGGTTGATCAGCCATCCGGCGAGCACCAGCCCGGCCCGGGTGTTGCCGTCGGGCTGTTCGCCGGTGGCCAGGAGGTACGGCGCGTGCGTGAACGCCTGCGTGCCGGCGCCGAGGCCGATCGCGTAGCCGCGCACCATCCACGCCCGGTGCCGGGTGAAGTCGCGGCGCAGCACGGCGGCGAGGCCGAGCAGGATCGCGGCGGCCATCGCCGAGCCGAAGACGAGCCGCAGGCCGGCGAGCACGTTGTTGTCGTGGGCCGGCAGGTCGTACGCGAACGCCATCCACAGGCCGGAGAGGGCGACCGTCAGTCCACACGGGACGAGTACCCGGCCGGCGAGGCGGTGCCAGCGTCGGCGGCGCAGGCCGGGTACGAACTGGAAGGCGCCCAGGATCGTGTAGACCGTCGCGCCGACGACGTGCAGCACCACCGGCAGCGGCTCGGCGACGAAGCGGGCGTTGGCCGGGGTGACCTCCGGTCCGGCACCCAGCTCGGTCAGCCGGGCCGCACCGGCGATCATCGGTACCAGGCCCAGCAGGATCAACGCGGCCGGCAGCCGCCACTCGCGGATCGTCATGCCGTCGATGGTGGCCGCCGTACCCGCCCCGGTTCATC
The DNA here is from genome assembly GCF_039871775.1 of Plantactinospora sp. B5E13. NCBI lineage: Bacteria > Bacillati > Actinomycetota > Actinomycetes > Micromonosporales > Micromonosporaceae > Plantactinospora > Plantactinospora sp. B5E13. The sequence goes on along the minus strand of NZ_JBDPLT010000004.1, from coordinate 273,341 downwards.
GACAGAAGGGCCGCGATCCGGCCGGCCCATGGTCGTACGCCGTCGTCGTACTTCCGGCGGACGACGCCCGCCCGGCGCCGTCAGCCGCGCGGCCGGGTGCGGTTCGTCTCGTACGCCCACATCGCGATCTCGACCCGGTTACGCACGCCGAGCTTGGTCATCAGGCTGGTGATGTGCGACTTGACGGTGCTCAGCGTGATGTAGAGCTCGTCGGCGATCTCCTTGTTGGTACGGCCCCGGGCGACCGCGACCAGTACCTGTTCCTCCCGGTCGGTGAGCGCCTCGATCGGCTGCTTCGGCCGCGCGACCGGCCCCGCGTCGGCGAACGCCTTCAGCAGCCGGGTGGTGACGCTCGGCGCGATCAGCGCGTCCCCGTTGGCGGCCGCGTGCACGGCCTGGGCGAGCAGCACCGGGCCGGCGTCCTTGAGCAGGAAACCCCGGGCCCCCGCACGCAGTGCCGCGTACACGTGGTCGTCGAGGTCGAAGGTGGTGATGACGACCACCGCGAGCGGATCCGCGACCGACGGCCCGGCGAGCGTCCGGGTGGCTTCGATACCGTCCATGCCGGGCATCCGGATGTCGAAGAGGCAGACGTCGGGGTGGAGCCGCCGGGCGAGCTCGACCGCCCGACGGCCGTCGCCAGCCTCGCCGACGACCTCGATGCCGGGCTGCGCGTTCAGGATCATGGTGAGCCCGGTGCGGACGATCTCCTGATCGTCCGCGACGAGCACGCGCACCGTCACCCGTCGACCCCGGCCCGGGGGAGTACGGCGGTCACGGTCCATCCCTGGCCGGCATCGGGGCCGGCCTGGCAGATGCCGCCGAGCAGGTCGGCCCGCTCCATCATGCCGATCAGGCCGAAGCCGGGCGAGCCTGCCGGGCGGCCGTCGCCGGCCTCGCCGTCGTCGCTCACCCGCAGGCGTACGGAGGTGTCGTCGACCGCGACGCTGACCTCGATGCGGGTGGCGTGCCGGGCGTGCCGGCGGGCGTTGGTGACCGACTCCTGGGCCAGGCGGTAGAGCGTGGCGCTGACCGTGGGCGGGAGGTCCTCGAGATCGCCGCGGATCTCCACGTCGACGGCCGGTCCGGTGTGGCCGTCGGCGAGCCGCGTGATGTCGGCGACCTGCGGGCGGGGCGCCAGGTCGGCGGGCTGGTCCCGGCGCAGGACGCGGACGATCGCGCGCATCTCGGCGAGCGCGCGGGACGCCTCGGCCTCGATCACGCGGAGCGCCTCGACGGCCGCGTCCGGCTGGCTGGTCGAGGCGGCGATGCCGGCCTGGGCGCGAATCGCCATCGCCGAGACGTGGTGGGCCACGGTGTCGTGCAGGTCGCGGGCGAGCCGCTCGCGTTCCAGCGACTTGACCCGGTCGAGTTCGCGCAGCCGGGCGGCGGCGCGGAAGCGGACCGCGACGCCGAGTGTGGCAGCGGCGAACATCACCGCGAAACCGGCGGTCAACTCGCTGCCGTTGATCGGGCCGGCCAGGCCGGCGGCGGCCACCTTGGCCGTCACGAAGACCGAGCCGAGCACGGCATCCCGGCCGGAGCCCCAGCGGAACAGCGCGTAGGTCAGCAGGACCAGGAAGCTCGTCGTGTACATCTGGCAGGCGTCGCCGGGCAGCACGAACGGGGCGACCGCCGTGAAGCCGAACGCGATCGCCACCACCGCGAGGGGCTTCGTCCGCCGCCACAGCAGTGTGGGCAGCAGCGCGAGCGCGATGACGAGGCAGCCCACGCGCCACGGCAGGTCGGGTCGGGCGATCCCCTCCAGCACGATCGCCGGTGCGAGGACGGCGATCAACGCCCAGTCGCGCCCGGCGGGCCCCGGGGCGTGCGGTACGCGCGGCTCGGACAACACGGCGCGTAGGCGAGGGGGCACGGAACCATCGTACGAATAGTGGTGCGACTCCAGATCGTCCCAAAGTACGACTGATTCGTCCTGCCGGAGCGAGCGGGCCGACCAGGGCCATGATCTCCTCGCACCGGGCGGCGACGATTCCCCGGCCGGGGCCGAAGTAGTCGTCGACGAACCGGACCAGGGTGTGGTTGACCTCGGTCCGGTCGTGGTCACCCAGGTCCGTGACGTTGCGGCGGCTCTGGGCCTGGTGCTGCTGGAAGCTGGCTTCGTGTACCGACCACGCCGCTTGTTGTCGCGGGCGAGAGCCGGCGCCAGACCCGGGCCACCACGAGTGCGCTGGCGGCGCCGACAACACACCGGCCACGACGAGCGCCGACAGCGGCCCTGCGGGCGTTCTGCGTACCTGACGGGTCGCGGTCGGGTCGGCAATCTGTCGCATCGACGACGTCGAGCGCTGACGGACCAGCGCGCTTCCCCGATCGTCCAGGACAGCCTCGCCCAGCATCACCTCCAGATCGAGCGACAGCCACGATGAGAGGTGCTGGCTCATTGCGGGACGTGAGCGAAGCAAAGCTCGACGACTGGCGCGAGCGGCTGGAGCCGATGCTGGCGGGACTGCAGGATTCTGTGGTCGGGCCCGACGAGGCCCTCGATCACTCCGTCGAGTCCCTGCGCGACCTCGAACACGCCCTGCTCGCCGAGACCCCGGCTGGGCAGCCGCCACGCGGGGGACTCGCCGAGGCGGCCGGCGGCTACCTCGGGGAGGTACTGCTCACGATCGGTGGAGCGCACCGTACCGATCGGCCGGTGCGCAGTGGGACTTCGGACGCCGCCTCGGCCGATTCCTGGCTGACCCACTGGCTGACCAGCCGGGAACAGGGATTCCCCGAGTGGGCCGCCGCCACCGGGCGGGTCGGCGATCTGGACATCAGCCCGAAGCCGTTGCTGGCACTCGAACAGGTCGTACGACGCCGGATCCCGGTCAGGGAAGCCCTGCGCGAACCGGTGAACGACAGCTTCGTCCAGGGAGCGGTCTGGTACGTCGGCGAGATCGCCCGGCGCCACCGCGACGCACACTGGCGTCACCATCCCGACCTCACCGGCACCAGCAGGAACCCGTACGTGGGCAGACCATACGTCGAACAGGCCGACGGCGGGAACGGCGCGATACCGCTGCTCGAACTGGAGGCCGCCGTACCGTCCGACGAGACCAGCCTACTCCTGGACCGGTTCGAGGTGTTCGACTAGCCGCAAGGACGGCATCACAACCCGAGCACCGGACAGCCACCGGTCGAGGTCGGGTCACCAACGTCGGCCCGTCGCGGCCGCGAGTTTCGACGCAGGCGACAGGCACCGCGCCGGTCCGGGTCGTCTGGACCGACGGAGCCTGTCGGCGCAGTCTGGGACAACGGTGCGGTGCCGACGATCCCGGGCAGGGACCGTCGGCACCGCGCTTTACCCGAGTCCGGGGATCGACGACCCCGGACGGACGACCTACGGCTACTGGCCGTAGGCCTTCGCGGTCCAGCCGAGCGTGCCGAGGGAGCCGCCCTTGAGGTCCGTGCCGACCCCGTCCGTCGCGTCGGCGTCGAAGTGCACGGAGGCCGCGCCGGTGGCCTTGATCCCGAGCAGCGCCCGACCGTCGGGGTGCGCGGAGCAGTAGCCCGTGCTGAGGCTGGTGAAGCCCGCCCAGCCGCTGGCCTTCAACACCGTCGAGGTGATGGTCGTCGGGGTGGCCCGGTTGATCCGCCACTCCTTGAGTTCGCCGTTGCTCTTGGTGCCGATCAGCACGTCCACGGCGGCGGTGCCTGTTCCCTCGGTGCGCTCGTAGGTCAGTGTGTTGACCGTGTCCCAGCCGGAGGTGGTCAGCCTGACCGGCGACGTGAGGGTGAACACGTCGTCCACGTAGGTTTCCGTGTAGCGGTAGAGCGACGTGCCTGCCACCCGGTAGAGGTACGGCGACGCCGTCGCGAGGATGCGGGTACCGGCGAAGCCGTCCTTGAGGTGGCTGGCGCTCTGCGCGGTGATCCGCCAGGTGCCGTCGACCAACTCGCCCTGACGGCTCACCTTGTAGAGCCAGCCGTCGGTCGGGTGGGCGGCGTACTCGGTGCTGCGGAAGAAGGTGTCGTCACCGGCACCGCCGATCTGCTGGTGCGCCGTCGGTACCCAGCCGAGGTTGTCGTTGACGTAGGCCTTGGTGCTAGTTGTCTGGCCAGAGTAGACGTAGCTGAGCCGCTGCCCGTCCGATCGGTACGCCGCCGTGGAGACACCGCAGTCCGCGGGAACGTCGCTGAGCGCCGCGGCCGCCGGCCCGGCGGGCACGATGACTCCGGCCACGGCGAGGCCGGTCAGCGCCGTCGCGGCGGCCACGATGGATTTACGCATGAGTACGGATCCTCCAGGTAGAGCTGGTCTTGCAGCGAATGATCAAACCGTACGGCGGGGTGCGTACATCCCAGGCACAACCGGCGTACAGGCCAACCACCCACCCGCGGTCATCCGGTCTGTCCGACGACCACGACCAGCCGTGCTCCGCCGCCCGCCCGCCGACGGCTGGCCCGACCCGCTGACCAGGGGATCAACCCGTGTGGTCAAGACGATGCCGGGCCTCCTCGGCCGCCGGATCGCCCAGCTCGTCGAAGATCTGCGCCGCTCGTCGCCAGGCGGCCGCCGCCCCGGGGAGGTCGGCCAACGCCTCCCGCGTGTCGCCGAGCCGGAGGAGGGTTTCCGCCTCGTGGTATCGGTCCGCGGAGTCGCGGAAGAGCTGGATCGCCTCTTCGTAGCAGCCCAGTGCCCGACCGTGTTCGCCGAGGCGGTGGTACGCGAAGCCGAGACTGTCCAAGGTCGCGGCCTGACCGTTACGGTCACCGCTGCGTTGCTGGCGGGCGAGTGCCTCCGTGCAGCTCGCGATGGCCTGGGCGTAGTCGCCCGTGCTGGCGTGCAACCAGCCGATCGCGTTCAGCGTCCGTGCCTCCCCGGCGCCGTTGCCAACCAGCCGGTAGAGCCGCAGCGCCTCGCGGCCGTGTGCGAGTGCCTCGTCCAGCCGGCCGCCCAGGTAACAGAGCTCGCAGTAGTTGTGCAGGGTCTGCGCCTGACCGGTCGGATCGCCGAGGCGCTCGTGTAGTTCGAGCGCGCGCTTCAGCCGATCCTCGGCGGTGTCGTGCTGACCGAGCCGGGTGAACGCGCGGGCCAGCAGCCGGTTGGTCGCGGCCTGCCCGGCGATGTCGTCGATCTTTTCGGCGGCCGCGAGCGCGGCCTGCTGGGCGGCGAGTTGTTCCTGCCAGAGCCCGCGCGGCGCGAGGAACGTGTTCAGCGTCCAGGCGAGCTGCCAGGCGTACGCCTCGAATCCTGTCTCGGCGGCCTGGACGACCAGGCGGAGCAGCACGTGCTGCTCCGCCGTGAACCAGCCGAGTGCGGTGTCGTGGTCGGTCGCGGGCCGGCCCGCGTACGTCGGCAGCGGCGGCACCGGGTCGATGGGCGCCCACTGCGGCTGGAGCAGCAGGGCGGCCGGATAGGCGTTGTGCAGGTAGTGGTCGTACAACCGGTGCCTCGTCGCCACCTGTTCCTCGGCGTGCTCCGACGACCCGGCGAGTTCGGCGGCGTAGCCTCGCAGGAGATCGTGGAAGGCGTACCGGCCCGGTACGTGTTCGGTCAGCAGGTGGAGCCGGGTCAGCTCACGCAGCGCCGGTACGACGGCCGGTACGGGGACTCCGGCGAGTGCCGCGGCGGTGTCGGCCGTCAGATCGGGTCCGGGGTGCAGCCCCAGCAGTCTGAACAGTCGTGCCGAGTCCGGACTCAGGGCCAGGTATGACCAGGAGAAGACGCGCCGGGCGTCTCCGTTCGCCAGGACGTCCAGTCTCGCCTCGGCCGCCTGCAGCTCGGCGGCGAAGGCGTCGAGTGGGAACGAGGGGTGCGTCGCGATGCGGGCCGCCGCCATCGACAGGGCGAGTGGAAGTCGGCCGGTTGCGGCGATGATGCCGGCAGCCGCGGCTGGCTCGGCGCCGAGTCGGTTGGCGCCGAGTCGGCTGGCCAGCAGGCTCATCGACTCCTCGGGAGTGAGGACGTCCAGCGTCAGGGGGACGGCACATTCCGCGGCGACCAGACCGCTGAGCTGATCGCGGCTGGTGACCACGACCACACACCTGCCGGCGCCGGGCAGCAGCGGACGTACCTGGGCGGAGTCGCGTGCGTTGTCGAGCACCACGAGCATCCGGCGGGAGGCCAGCAGGCTGCGGTAGAGCCCGGTCCGCGCCTCCGTGCTGGCCGGGATCCGGCCGTGGGGCACACCCAGCGCCTCGAGGAAGCCGAGCAGCGCATCGGCCGGGGACACCACGTCGGCCTCGTCGTACCCGCGAAGGTTCGCGTAGAGCTGGCCGTCGGGGAAGTGTCCGGCCACCCGATGCGCCCAGTGCAGGGTCAGTGCGGTCTTACCGACCCCGGCCATGCCGGACACCGCGGAGACGGCCACCGTCGTCGGTCTCTGCCCCTCTCTGCCGAGGAGCGTGTCAAGGCTGGCCAGCTCGGCGCCGCGGCCCACGAATCCGGACACCGCGAGAGGGAGCTGCTCGGGGCGTCCACCGAGCGGCTCCGGCGGTGCGACGTCGGGCGCCGGACCGCCCGAGCCGGTGGCCGCCTGCACCGCCAGGCTCGGGCGGTGGTGCAGGATGTCGTCGTGCAACCGGGTCAGCTGCGGTGCCGGGTCCAGACCGGTCTGCTCGGCGAGCACCTGCCGCGCCTGCCGGAACGCGTCGAGCGCGGCGGCCACATCGCCGATGCGGTACAGACCGAGCATCAGCTGGGCCCACGCCCGTTGCCGCAGCGGATGCCGGTCGAGCAGGGCCCGTAGCCGCTGGACCACCTCGGCCGACGAGCCGAGCGCCAACATCGCCTCGGCCAGGTCCTCCTCGGCGACCATCCGCCGTTCCTCCAACTGCCGGACCCGCCGGGACAGCAGTGGGTGCGACGGTAGATCGGACAGCGCCGCTCCACGCCACATGGCGACGGCGGTGGCGAGCTCGCTCTCGGCCCGGACCGCGTCTCCGGCGGCGAGAGCGTCTCTGCCGCGGGCCGCAGCCGCGTCGAACCGGTCCACATCCCGCTCGTCGGGCCCCACCCGGAGCCGGTAGCCACCGGCTGCGGCGGAGATCCCCTCCCACGACCCGCCGCCACCGAGCGACCGCCGTAACCCTCGCACGTACGTGCGTAGGTTGGCCGCCGCCGACGGGGGTGACTCGTCGGCCCACAGCACCGCGGCCAGCTCGTCCGTGCCGACGACTTCATTCGGCCGCATCAGCAGGGCCGCCAGCAGCAGACGCTGCTTCACCGAGCCCAGCGGAACCGGTCGGCCCTCGCGGCAGACCACCAGCGGACCGAGAAGGTCGAAGCGGATGAGCACCCGTCCATTTGTACCGGAAAGGCACTGCGTCCGGCACCGGCAACAGGTTGGCAGACCCGGGGCGACCGGTCAGGTGGGGCGCACCGTCAGCTCCGTCGCCCCGGACAGCCTCGCGCGGAGCTTGTCGGTGTCCGGGTGGCCGGTGAGCTCGAAGATCTCCAACGCCTGTCGCCAGACGTCGTGGGCGTCCGCGGACCTTCCGTCACTCTGGTAGGCGTCGCCCAGCCGGAACAGTGTCTCGGCTTCGTAGAAGCGGCTGTCGGCCCGGCGGGACAGTCGCAACGCCTGCTCGTAGCAGTGGGTTGCTCGTGCCGCGTCGCCCAGGTGGTGGTGGATGAATCCGAGGCTGTCCCAGGTGTTCGCCTCGCCGAGGATGATGCGTAGTTCCTGGTAGAGCTCAAGTGCCTGCTCGCACAGGGGAAGGGCACGGGTGTGGTCGCCGAGTAGGGCATGGCACCAGCCTGCGGCGTTGAGGGCACGGGCCGTACCCGCCCGGTGCGTCTCGGCCACGAACCGGTCGAGCGCACTGTGGGCGTGCTCCAGCGCAGCGGATATCTGGCCGCTGCGCTCGAGAGTGTGGCTGAGCGCGAGGTGTGCGTACGCCAGGGCGGTGCTGTTCCCGACCGTGCGGTAGATGTGGAGCGCCTCCCGGAGATGGACTTCCGCGGTGTCGAATCTGCCGAGCTTGCTGTGGGCGCGGCCCAGACCCAGGTGCGCCGCGGCCTGACCGCTGAGATCACCCAAGGTTCGCGCGGTGCTCAGGGCGGACTCCCGGATGCTGACCCAGTCCTGGATCCGCCCGGACATGTGCAGGTAGGAGTCGAGGGCTGCGGTCAACGGCGCGACGAACTCCGGCATGCCCAGCTCGGCGGCGCGCAGGCTCGCCGCGAGCAGGGCCTGATGTTCGGTCGTGAACCACGCGACGGCCCGTTCGTGGTCGGGACTCGCAACGGTGGTGACTCCGGGGGCCGGCGGTTCCAGACGATGGTCGAGCTGTGGTGCGATCTGGCGGTCCGCGAGGCGGGACGAGTGGAGGTAGTGGTCGAACAACCGACGCAGCGCGGCCCTGCGCTCCGCTTCGGTCTCCGTCTCCATGACGAGTTCCGCCGCGTACGCGCGCATGAGATCGTGCAGGGTGTAGCGGCCGGGACGGTGCTCGTCAATCAGATTCGCGCTGGTCAGTTCGGCCAGGGCACGTCGTGCCTCGACCGCCGGCAGGCCGATCAGACTGGCCGCCGCCGCAACGCCGACCTCGACGCCGACGTGCAGGCCCAGCAGCCGGAACAGTCGTGCGACCGACCCCTGTTGCGCATGGTACGACCAGGAGAGGACCGCTCTGAGATCTCTGATCCCGTCGCCGCCGGGGACCATGTTCAGGACTGCCCGGGAGTCGTGCAGTTCCGCCGCCAGTCGGGCAAGGGAGGTCCGTGGCGTGGCGGCGGCCCGGGCCGCGACGATCGCGAGGGCCAGCGGCAGCCTGCCGCACCTGTCGATCACCTCGTCAACCGCGTCCGGCTCGGGGTCCGTACGTTCGGTTCCCAGCCGGCGTTCCAGGAGTTCCCGTGCCTCGGGGCGGGAGGGCACGGTCATCGGTAGCGGGTGTGCGCCCTCGACCGCGACCAGCCCCGAGAGTTGGTTGCGGCTCGTGACCACGACGACGCCACCTGAGGTGCCCGGCAACAGTGGCCGGACCTGCTCCGCACTGCCCGCGTTGTCGAGCACGATCAGCACCCGCCGGTTGGCGAGCAGGCTGCGGTAGAGGCCCACCTTTGCTTCGAGGCTGACCGGGATACGTGCGGGTGGGACGCCGAACGCGTCGAGGAAGCCGTGGATCACCTCGTTCGCGCTCATCGCCGTCCGGCTCGGATCGTACGCGCGAAGATTGATGTACAGCTGCCCGTCGACGAAGCGGTGTGCGACCGTTTGTGCCCAGTGCAACGCCAACGCGGTCTTGCCGACCCCGCCCGGGCCCGTGATCACGGAAATGACCACCCCTGCCTGCCCCGGGCCGTCCGCCAGTTCGGACAGCCGGCGCAGCTGCGCGGCGCGTCCGGCAAACGTCGCGGTCTCCGGCGGAAGCTGCCGGGGGACGACAGGGCCGGGCCGGTTGCCCCGACCGGCTTCCGACGTCGTCGTCAGGGAGGCTCCGGCGTACCGAACCGCCAACCCCGGTACACCCTCCCCACCGGCCGGAGCGGACGGCCCCGGCGTCGGCAGTCCGTCGGCGGCAGGGGCCCGCCGCGGAAGCGGAACGTCACCACGTCGCAGGATCTCGGCGTGGATCCGGCTGAGTCGCGGCGCCGGATCCATGCCGGTCTCCGCGGCCAGCACCCGCCGGGCCTGCTGGAACGCTTCGATCGAGCCCGCCACGTCGCCGGTGTGGTACAGGGCCAGCATCAACTGGCCCCAGGCCCGCTGCCGGAGTGGATGCCGGTCCAGTAGCGCCCGCAGACGGGGCAGTGCCGCGTGGAGGGCACCGGTGGCCAGCAGCGCGTCGGCGTAGTCCTCCTCGGCGAGCGCCCGCCGTTCCTCGAGCTGGCCGGCCAGGTGCACCAGCGGCGTCGGCAGTGGCAGGTCGGCCAGCAGTGCCCCACGCCAGATGCCGACGGCAGTCCCGAGTTCGGCGACCGCGTTCGTGGGGTCGTTGGCGGCGAGCGCACGTCGACCGCGCGACGCCGCCGCGTCGAAGCGGTCCAGGTCCCGCTCGCCGGGCTCGACCCGCAGGAGGTATCCGCCCGGGGCGGCGGGCAGCCGCGACGGATCGCCGTCGTCGTTCAGACGCCGACGCAGGCCCAGTACATAGGTGCGCAGATTCGCGGCAGCCGACGCCGGTGGTGCGTCGGCCCAGAGGGTGGCGCGGAGTTCGTCGACGCCGACGACCTCGTTCGGGCGAAGCAGCAGGGCGGCGAGGAGCAGGCGTTGCTTGACCGAACCCAACGCGACGGCGTGACCGTCGTCGCGTGTCACCACCAGCGGGCCCAGGAGGTCGTAGCGAAGATTCACGAAAGGCCTTCGAGGTCCGGCTGTACCTGGACCGTACGGGCTATACCGTACACCGAAGACGGCCGCCCGTTCAGACCCGCAACGGTGACCAGACGTACGGCCCTGACCTGCGCACCGGCCGACGTATGCCCCGTGGGAGCGGTCGGGTTCGGTCGTTCCTTTCCCAGTCGTGCCCGGACGGGGGCACAGTGTCCCGGGTTCCGAGCGTTGGGGGACCCGTGTCCGTGGGCCTGAAGGCAACGATGCCCGTCACCTTCTGCGTCGCCGCGCTGGTGACGACGACCGGGGAGGTGCTGACCGAGTTGCTGGGAGGTTGTTCCGTGCCGGCGATCGCCGTGCACACGGGCCGCCCGTACGCGCGTGACGGATTGGCCGATCCGGGTCGGCTGCTGACCCGGGCCGAGCAGGAGACGAGCATCGTCGGCGCCGATCTGGTCGGGCCTGACCACGCCCGCTCCGGCCCGGATTACCGCCTGGTGGTAGCCGGACGTCCGCGCCCGGCTACCAGTGACCGGAGCCGAGTCGCCGGATACCGACCAGGATGACACGGACCAGCCCGATGGTCACGAGCACCAACATCAGCAGCAGCAGGTTTTCGGCCAGTTCACCGTCCTCCGGCGTCCACGCGTTGGCCATGCTGATGAAACCCCAACCCAGCACCGCCGTGAGCGGGGCCAGGATCATGAACTCACGCTTCCGGGCGGGAGTCGACGACGCCTCGGGTCGGGGAGTCTCGTCCGGGGACCGCCGGGGCCGGGGAATCTGGTCCGGGTCCCGTTTCGGCAGCGGGACGACCAGGGTGTCCGGCACATTGCTGGTCAGGTCGGCCAGTGCGGCGTCGTCGATCCGGTGCAGGGTGGGCTCGACCGCGACCGTGATGCCGTCCCGGCCGATGAAGACGCTTCCGCCGTCGGGCCAGCACAGCCGGGCTGCGCAGTCCGTGAAGCGGACAGTGGCGATCTTTCCGGTCTCGCTGATGGTCGAAACCCCGTCCGGACCGACAACAAGGGTCGATTCGGTGTCGTCGCGGGAGCGGTACCGCTTTCCGGCGACCGCCGAGAGGGAAGCGCTCGGCGCGGCGGTGAACCCGGTGCCGTACGCCGACACACCGTACGGAACCAGTAGCAACGCGCTGGCGTGGGCCGCCTCGGCGACAGCGAGGACGTCCGCGACGGTCACCGCCCTCAGCTGCTCGGCCAACTGCCCCGTGGTGAACAGTGGCTGCCCGGTGAGCAGGTCCACGGCGACACCCGGCAGCCGACCCGTCTCGAAGTCGGGATGGGCGAGCGCCTCCAGGGCCTTGGCCCGGACCGATTCGAGCTCCGCCTCGTCGATCGCGGCGGTGGCGAGCTGCTTGACCGTGTCGACGAAGCCGGTGAGGGCGGCACGCTTCTTTTCCGGCAGCGCGTCGACGTAGGCGGTGAGCACCGCCATTCCGTCCGCCCGGGGTGAGTAGTCGGTCACGGCCGCGTAGCTGACCCCGGCCTCGAGCCGCAGGTTCCGGTAGAGGGCGCGCTCCAGGACGGCGGCGAAGAGGCGGCTGGCCACGTTCTGGTTCACCACCGAGTCCATCACCACTCCGTCGGCGGGGACCTGGAAGTAGGCAGGCGTGGTCTCGAGCGCCGAGCTGGGCGCCGGGCCGGGGCGCCGGGTCCCGGCCGGGAGGGACAACCGCAGTGCCGGCGGCACCGCCGCACCGGTGACCCAGAGCACCGCGTTGTCCCGGGTGAAGTGCGCGGCGACCCAGTCTCGGAGGTCGTCGGCGGTGAGCCGGTGCAGTCCGAACTCGGGGTAACTGACCTGGCCGTATCCCTGGGCGCCGTAACGCCACAGTGGCAGGTCTGCGTTCACCCCTCGGGCGCGCCCGGCCGCCTCGGTCCGCAGGATCTCCTTCTCCACCTCCAGCCGTTCCAGCGGCAGGTCGGCGAGGGAGGAGCAGAGGGTGTGAAAAAAGGTTGCCACCTCCGCGTCCGTACCGGTGGTGTAGAAGTGGGTGATCGCGTCCGTCACGTCCGCGTTGGCGTGGTGTTCCAGCAGCCCGTGCCGGTGCAGCGCCAGATGTTCCACCAGGTGGGTGACCCCGGCCAGCGGAAGTGACTCGTCCGCCCGGCCCACCCGGAACATCAGCCCGGCGCGTAGCGGCCCGGTGGCCTCGACGAAGAGTCCGGGGACCCCGTCGACCTCAAACTGGATCATTGTTTGCCTCCGTGGCGAACAGCGGAACCGAACTGGGTCAGCCGGTCTGCGGTCAGGACGCCGCGACCACGGCCCGCTTGCGGGCCCGCAGGAAACCCTCGCGGGCGCCGGAATCCTCGTAGTACCAGGGGTAGTCGCTCACGTAGGGGCCGATCGCCGCGAAGTGCGTCGCCGCCTCCCGGTGACGGTCGGCCATCGTCAGCGCCCGGGCCAGCACCGAACGGGTTTTCATCGCGAGTGCGTGCGTCGGCGCACCGCCGCCGAGCCAGCGCTCGGTGGCGATGTTGATGTCCTCGCGGACCTGGTCGCTCCTCCAGAGCCGGACGGCGGCCGCCATGCCCTTCGCCCGCGACTCTCCCCGTCCCCGCTCCCAGAGGTCGACCTCGAAGTGCGCCTGGAGCGGGAGTACCGCGACTGGCGAACCGGGTGGCGCCGATTCGGCGGCGGCGCGGCAGAACTCGTACATCCGCTCGTGACTGCCGGCCCACTTCCGACACGTACGCTGGAACCTCGCCTCGTGTCCCAGATAGTTGTGCGGGTCCCTGGCCACCAACTCGCTCCACCGGTGGTCGAACACCGGCCAGGGCTCCTCGCGGCCGATCGACAGCCAGAGGTACCAGATCCAGGGCGACGGGTCGTCGAAGGCGAGCTCCGTCGCCCGGTCCAGCAGTCCCTCCGCCCGGTTGAGGATCTGGGCGAAGGTGCGGAAGGCCCGGTCGGACGTCTGGCTCGCCCAGCCACCACCTCGGGCGTTCCATGCCCGGGCGATCTCCGTGCGGGCCCGGACCACCGCCAGGGCGGCGTTGGTCGGTTCCGCTGTCGACCACGCGTCGAGCCATTTCGGGTGGCCGGCGGCGAACTCGCCGAGCACGTTCACCCGGTGTGCGCGGCGCTCCCAGTCGCCGTACGCGGCGGCGAGGACGTCACGCGCCGGCTGCCAGTCGCCCCACCTCGCGGCATCCCGGGCCGCGGCCAGCTCACCGTCGTCCAGCGCCGGGTCGAACGAGGGTACGGGGCCGAACCGCGAGTGATTCGCGGCCTTGAAGAACTGCATCCGGGCACCTTCGAGGGTTCGTGACGAGAACAGGTTGGTGCCGAGCAGGGCCTGCTCGGTCTCCGCACAACACCACGTCGTCCGAGGCTCGGGCAGCGGACCGACCGGGGCAGGATCATATGGGAGATCGGCTCCCGGCTACCAGCCCTATTCACCGCCCGGGCGCGTCCAGCCACTCGCCAGTCGCCGTTCAGTCCGGATTGGCACCGTGGGCGGACAGCTGCCCTGCCGATGGAGGGGAACATGACAGGAACAGGCAGAACACGCGACGAGTTGCCGCTGCCGGGGGGCGTACCGGCGGTCATCTCGACGGCCGGGCCGGCCGCGGCCGCCGCTGCGGGGATCGGGATCGACCGTGCCGGGCTGGGACCGGTGAGGTCCCGCCGTCGGCGGTGGTTGGCCGGGGTGCTGGCCTCGGCGTTCGTGCTGGTCGGGATGTTGGGACAGGCGGTACCGGCACAGGCCGACATGTCGGGGGAGCCCGTTCCGAGCCTGCCCGGCCGGCCGATCGAGGCAGTGCCGGGCGTGTCCGGGCGCACGCCGGATGCCGCTGTGCGGACCGCCGATGGCCGCCGGAAGGCGTCCTTGCCGCCGGGCATGGGGATGACGTTGGGCAAAGCGAAAGCCGGCCCGGCGCCCCGGATGGTCGAGGGTTCGGACGATCCGAACAATCCACCGACCTGCGTGCCGTACATCACCGGTCAGGTGACCCGGAACGGTACCGCTCTGGCCAGGGTCGACTACCTGGCCGAGATCGTGTGCAACTTCTACCTCGCGGGCGCCGGCCAGGCGTACCTGATCGAGCGGACGGGCGGCTCCCGCTACAACGGTGCCGTCGTCGCCGCGGCCGCCCCCTTCTACTTCTCCTCCTACCACTACGGCTACAGCATCGGGGCGGTCCTCATCGACGGCCGCATCTACGACGGCGGGCGGCAGTTGGAGATCGGGTTCGACCTGGCGTTGCAAACCCTGGACGGGACACCGTGGGGCGGCTGCTTCGCGCTTCCCGCCCCGCAGCGGTACCTGTCCCCGTGCTACGGCCTGGGCACCTCGTACCTGTCGGTCTCGATCGGGTCGGGGGTGTTCAACACCGGCCTGCCGGCGTACAACCCGGCGGCGGCGATCCGGGACATTCCCGCCATCGACCTGCTCACCTTCCACGTCGGCGGGCAGTCCGATCCGGCGTCGACAGCCCGCCAGAACATCGTGGACACCGCGGCCGGGCTGCCCGCCCAGACCAGCGACTTCAGCCACGTGGGCCGGACCAGTGTGAACCTCGACCTCGACATGTTGCGAGGCATTCTCAGCCTGCACCTGCAGAACGGTTTCAACTTCCGGGTGACCGCGATCGCCGGAAGCAGGCACGGTGCCACATCCCGGCACTACGTCGGAAAGGCGTTCGATGTCGACACCGTCAACGGCGCCCCGGTGAACACGAGCAACCCGTTCAACCAGGCGTTCAAGGACGCCTGCCGGGCGTACGGGGCGACGGAGGTGCTGGGGCCGGGGGACGACGCCGACCATGCCACGCACATCCACTGCGCGTGGCCGCGGTAGTGGACCGGACCTCCGGACGGGGCCACCGACCGCTGGTGATCCGAGCTGTCCTGGCCCTGCTCCTCGACGGACCCGTCCCGCCGGAGAGCGTGCGCCGGCCAGCGACGCCCACCTCCGTGATGCCGCCGGGACCTCAGACCACGCGTGGATGGGCGTCGAAGAAGGTCCAGATCGATTCCGTGGCGGTCAGCGCCGTCGAGGGCGGATCCAGGCCGAGCAGGCGTTCCGCGATCGGCTGGGTCGCGCCCGGCCACTGGTGTCCGGCGCCGGCGACGGTGATCAGGTCGACGTCGCGCCCGTCGGGGCAGCGGGCCAGCGAGCTGGTGACGACTCCCGTGGTACGGACCTCCGGGGTGGGACACCGGGCGAGTTCCCGCCACCTGTCGATCTGGTCGGACACCGGGCCGCCGTTGATCCTGACGGGTAACGGCCCGGCTCCGCGGTTGTCCAGCACCCCCGGGCGACCGTCGTACGGGATCACCCCGTCGGCCGTGCCGTGGATGTGGAGCAGGGAGATCGGCGCCGGTGTCGGGCAGGGCCCGAGGAGCGTACCGGCCACCACCCCGATCGCGGCGAAGGTGGTGGTGTCGCAGGCCAACCGGTAGGCGAGCATCCCGCCGTTGGATATCCCGGTCGCGTAGATCCGGTCCGGGTCGACCGGCAGCCTGGCGGAGACGGTGGCCACCGTCTCGGCGATGAACGCGACGTCGTCGACCCCGTCCCGGGCCGGCGATCCGCAGCAGTCCGGGCTGACCGCCCAGGACCGGTTGAGCCCGTCCGGGTACGCGACCACGAAGCCGTGGCGGTCCGCCATGGCGTTCCACCCGTACGTCGTTTCCGCCTGGCGGCCGCTGCCCAGGGCGCCGTGCAACATCACCACCAGCGGTACCGGCGTCGACAGCGACAGCCTGGCCGGCCGGTACAGCCGGAAGGTGCGGCTCCGTCCGTGCACCGTGACGCGGTGGACGGACGACCCCGGGGCGACGGCCGGGTTCTCGGGTGCGGACGCGGTCGCCGCCGGCCTGGTCGGGGCGGCGCTGGCGGGGGGGGGGGGGGGGGCCGCCTTCCCGGGGGCCGCCGCTCTGGTGGCCGCCCCCGTCAGGTGCGCAGCACCCGTACCTCCCCGGCCGGCAGGCGCAGCAGACCGTCGTACCCGGTGTTGTCGACCAGGTCGGTGCCGGTCACCGGCAGCTCGACGTCCTCGTCGGTGTGGTTGACGGCAACCAGGAACCGGCTGCCGTCGGCGCCCTCGCGGCGGACGACCTCCACCCCGTCCGGCACCCCGTCCGGGCCGACGATGCCGGCGTCCCGGTACGCCGCCCGCAGCACCGGTGCCAGGTTGGCCGCGTCGAGCCGGGTGGAGACGTACCAGGCGGAGCCGGCGCCGAGCACGTGCCGGGTGACCGCCGGTCGGCCGGCAGCCGGACCGTCCAGGTAGGAGAGCACCGGCTCGGCCCCCTGCGGTACGACCGCCTCGGTCCAGACGTCCCCGACCAGCTCACCGCCCACCTCAGGGGAGCCGAGGCGTACCGTCTCACCGGCCCGCAGCGGCAGGAACTCCTCGACCGTCAGCCCCAGCAGCTCCCGCAGCGCGCCCGGGAACCCGCCCGGGTGCACCGCGTCGTTGCCGTCCACGATTCCGGAGAAGTACGAGACCAGCACCGTCCCGCCGGCGGCGACGTACCGGCGGAGGTTCTCCGCGGCGGCCGGCGTGGTCAGGTACAGGTTCGGTACGACGACCAGCCGGTAGTCGTCGAGCGCCCCCTCCGGGTGGGCGAAGTCGACGGTGACGTTGTCCCGCCACAGCCGCTCGTAGTACGCCGCCATCCGTTCCCGGTGGTCGAGGTCGACCGACGGACGCCAGTCGAGTTCCAGCGCCCACCAGGACTCCCAGTCCCAGAGCACCGCGACGTCGGCCAGGACCTGGGTGCCGCGCAGCGCCGCCAGCCGGGGCAGCTCGGCGCCGAGCGCCACCACCTCCCGCCAGACCCGGGTGTGGGTGCCGCCGTGCGGCAGCATCGCCGAGTGGAACTTCTCCGCGCCGAACCGGGCCGCCCGCCACTGGAAGAAGAGCACCGACTCGGCGCCCCGGGCCAGGTGCGCCAGGCTGTTGCGGCGCAGCTCGCCGGGGCGTTTGGCGAGGTTGCGCGGCTGCCAGTTGACCGCCGAGGTGGAGTGTTCCATCAGCAGCCAGGGCCGGCGGCCGGCGACCGCCCGGGTCAGGTCGGCGCACATCGCCAGCTCGATGTGGTTGTCCGGCTCCTCGGCCCGCAGGTAGTGGTCGTTGGAGACCACGTCGACCTCGGCCGCCCAGCGCCAGTAGTCCATCCACTTGCAGTTGGCGAGCATGAAGTTGGTGGTCACCGGGATGCCGGGCGCCAACTCGTGCAGGATGTCCCGCTCGCGGCGGAAGTTGGCCAGGTGCGCGTCGGAGGAGAAGCGCAGGAAGTCGAGCTGCTGCGTCGGGTTGACCGCGGTCGGGGCGGTCATCGGCGGTTCGATCTCGGCCCAGTCGCCGTACCGCTGGCCCCAGAAGGTGGTGCCCCAGGCATCGTTGAGCCGGTCCAGGTCGTCGGCGTACCGCTGGCGTAGCCAGTCGCGGAACGCCGCCGCCGAGGTGGTGCAGTAGCAGGCCGCGTTGACGCCGCCGTACTCGTTGTGCGAGTGCCACAGCACCAGCGCCGGGTGGTCGGCGTAGCGGCGGGCGAGTTGTTCGGTGATCCGGGCGCTCGCCTCGGCGTACGCCGGTGAGCTGGGGCAGAACGACTGCCGTGCGCCGCCGCCGAGCACCGTGCCGTCCGCGCCGACCAGCCGGGCCTGGGGATACCGCCGACGGAACCAGGCCGGTGGTACGGCGGTCGGGGTGGCCAGGTCGACCGCGATCCCGCCGGCGTGCAGCAGGTCGAGCAGCCGGTCGAGCCAGCCGAACTCGAAGTGTCCTTCGGCCGGTTCCAGCAGCGCCCAGGAGAAGATCCCGACGCTGACCAGGTTGACCCCGGCGGCCCGCATCAGTTCGACGTCCTCGGCCCAGACGTGCTCCGGCCACTGCTCCGGGTTGTAGTCGCCGCCGTACGCCAGGCGGTCCAGCCGGGGCAGCGGCCCGACGGGGGCCGGAACAGCTCCGGTGGCGGCCACCAGATGCGGGGTCTGACTCATACGGGATCTCCGAACTGTGCGCGCTCCCAACGGTAGAGCGCATGATGTCACACGGATCTACAAGCCAACCAAGCCCTGATGACTCTCTTGACACGAGAGATCGTGAGCCGAACACTGTGAGCGCTCACAGATGTTTCTGGTCGATCACCACCCGATGACACCCCCCGGAAACCGAGAGGTTGAGATGACCCGTTCGCTCGGCGGGAAGATCCTGACGTTGGCGCTCACCGTCAGCCTGGTCGCCGCCTGCACCTCCACGTCAGACGAGCCCGAGGAGCCGACCGGCCCGGTCGAGCTGAGCTTCTGGTCCTGGGCACCGAACATCGAGAAGGTCGTCGACCGGTGGAACGCCGACAACCCCGAGATGAAGGTGACGCTGAGCAAGCAGGCCGGCGGCGCGGACATGGTCACCAAGCTGCTCACCGCCGCCAAGGCCGGTAACCCGCCGGACCTGGCCCAGGTCGAGTACCAGGCACTGCCGACGCTGGTCAGCAACGACGTACTCGCCGACATCGCCGGCCAGGCCAACCCGGTCAAGGACCGGTTCGCCGAGGGGACCTGGCAGCAGGTCACGCTCGGCACCGACGCGGTGTACGCCATCCCGCAGGACGCCGCGCCGATGATGCTCTACTACCGCACCGACCTGTTCGAACGGTTCGGCCTGACCGTGCCGAAGACCTGGGACGAGTTTGCCCAGACCGCCCGTACGCTGCGCGGCAGGACCACCAAGCACTGGCTGGCCACGTTCTCCGCCACCGACCCGGGGTGGTTCGCCGGTCTGACCCAGCAGGCCGGGGCCGCCTGGTGGGGGATCGAGGGCGAGTCCTGGCGGGTCACCGTCAACGACGCGGCGACGAAGAAGGTCGCCGACTACTGGGGCGGCCTGGTCGCCGAGGGGGTCGTCGACGGCAAGCCGATGTACACCCCGGAGTGGAACAAGGCGCTCAACGACGGCACCCTGCTCGCCTGGCCCAGCGCGGTCTGGGCGCCGGGCGTGCTGGCCGGCAACGCACCCGACACGAAAGGCAGGTGGGCGATGGCGCCGCTGCCACAGTGGACCGCCGGGGAGAACCGGACCGGCAACTGGGGCGGCTCGTCGACCGGGGTCACCGCCGCGTCGAAGCACAGGACGGCGGCGGTCAAGTTCGCCACCTGGCTCAACACCGACCCGACCGCGACCAGCCTGCTGGTCCGGGAGGCTGCGGTCTATCCGGCCGCCCGGGACGCCCAGACCGGACCGGCGCTCGCCGAGCCGCCGGCGTTCTTCGCCAACCAGGCCGACTTCTATCCGCTGACCAAGCAGATCGCCGAGACCGCGGCCGGGGTCACCTGGGGGCCGAACGTCAACGTGACCTACCAGGTCTACCAGGACGAGTTCGCCAGGGCGATCAGCCAGCAGACCCCGTTCAGCGCGGCGGTCGACGCGATGCAGACGGCCACCGTGGACGACATGCGCAAGAACGGCTTCGCCATCGCCGGCTGAGCGGCGGGACCCCTCGGAACGGAGAGTTGATGTCCACGGCCACCACCCGGGTCGGCCGCCGGGGTAGGCGTACGGGCGCACCGTACGCCTTCCTTGCCCCGGCGGTGATCCTCTTCGCGCTCTTCATCATCGTGCCGATCGGATACGCCGGATATCTCAGCCTGCGCAAGGTCCGCGTCTCCGGGCTCGGGCTGGGCCGGGGCGCCCGGACCGAGATCTTCGCCGGGCTGGAGAACTACCGGGCCGCGATCGGCGACCCGGAGCTCTGGTCCGGCGGGCTGCGGGTGCTCGGCTACGGCGCGCTGCTGGTGCCGACCATGCTCGGGTCGGCCCTGCTGTTCGCCCTGCTGCTGGACCGGCCCCGGGCCCGGTTCGGCCGGTTCGCCCGTACCTCGATCTTCCTGCCGTACGCGGTGCCGGCGATCATCGCCAGCCTGCTCTGGGGTTTCCTCTACCTGCCGGCGACCAGCCCGGTCAACGACGTGGCGGCCTGGCTGGGGCTGCCCGAACCGGACCTGCTCGGCGAGGGCAGCGTCTTCTTCGCGGTGGTCAACATCGCGCTCTGGGGTGGCGTCGGGTTCAACATGATCGTGCTCTACACCGCGCTGCGGGCGATCCCGCCGGAACTCTACGAGTCGGCCCGGCTCGACGGTTGCTCCGAGGTGCAGATCGCGCTGCGGATCAAGATCCCGCTGCTGCTGCCGGCGCTGGTGATGACGACGGTGTTCAGCATGATCGCCACCCTGCAGGTGTTCGTCGAACCGCTCGCCCTCTCCCCACTGAGCAACTCGATCTCGTCGACCTGGACCCCGCTGATGAAGGTCTACCGGGACGCGTTCGACACCAACGACCCGTACGCGGCGGCGGCCACCTCGGTGCTGATCGCCGCGATCACCCTGGTCCTCTCCTTCGGCTTCCTGCGGTTGGTGCAGAACCGGGCCTTCGGACAGGAGCGTTGAGATGGTCACCGGCAGTCTGGTCACCGCCGCCCCGACGGGAGAGGCGGCGCACGGCGACAGCGGCGGCGGCCGACCGACCGGGCCGCTCTGGTCGCGGCTGGTGCCGACCGTGGTCCTGCTGATCGGGGCGGTGTACTGCCTGCTCCCGGTGCTCTGGGTGGTGGTCGCCTCGACCAAGAGCGGGTCGACGCTCTTCACCAGCTTCACCTTCGCCCCGGGGGACTCGCTGGTCACGAACCTGACCGACCTGTCGACGTACGGCGACGGGCTGTTCTGGCGGTGGATGCTGAACACCGCGCTCTACGCCGGGGTCGGGGCGGCGCTGAGCGCGATGGTCTCCGGGCTGAGCGGGTACACGCTGGCGAAGTTCCGGTTCGCCGGACGGTCGGTGGTGTTCAACGTGCTGCTCGCCGGGGTGCTGGTGCCGGGCATCACGCTCGCCGTACCGCAGTACCTGCTGCTGGCCAAGGTCGGGCTGACCGACACGTACTGGTCGGTGCTGCTGCCGAGCATCGTCAGCCCGTACGGGATCTACCTGGCCCGGATCTACGCGGCGGCGGCGGTGCCGGACTCGGTGATCGAGGCGGCCCGGGTCGACGGCGCCGGCGAACTCGGCATCTTCCGCCGGGTGGCGCTGCCGATGATGGTGCCGGGGCTGATCACGGTCTTCCTGTTCCAGTTCGTGGCCATCTGGAACAACTTCCTGCTGCCGTTCATCATGCTTGCCGACGATGACAAGTTCCCGGTCACCCTCGGCCTCTACACGCTGCTCAACCAGGGCTCGACCACGCCGGCGCTGTACCGGCTGGTGATCACCGGCTCGCTGCTGTCGATCATCCCGCTGGTGGCGCTCTTCCTGTCGATGCAGCGGTACTGGCGGATCGACCTGCTCTCCGGTTCGGTGAAGGCGTAACGGTCGACGGTCTGCGGCGGGACGGCGGGACGGGCGAGGTGTGTCACACGGGTGGAGAACACCGTCGCCGGCCGGCCCGGGGACAATGACAGCGTGACCGCGCCCGAACGCAACCGTGCCCGCCGTGTCCGGCCCCGCCCCACCATGGACGACGTGGCGGCGGTGGCCGGGGTCTCCCGGGGCACCGTCTCCCGGGTCCTCAACGGCGGGCACAACGTCAGCGGTCCGGCCCTGGACGCGGTGCGCCGGGCGATCCGCAAGACCGGGTACGTGGTCAACCAGCACGCCCGCAGCCTGGTGACCCAGCGCTCGGACTCGGTGGCGTTCATCCTCTCCGAACCGCAGGACCGGCTCTTCGAGGATCCGAACTTCAACATCCTGCTCCGGGGCTGCACCCAGGAGTTGGCCGAGCACGACATCACGCTGCTGCTGACCATCGCCGGCACCTCGGAGGACCGCAAGCGGGTCGGCCGGTACGTCACCGCCGGCCATGTCGACGGCGCCCTGGTGATCTCCAGTCACGCCGGTAGTCCACTGCTGGACGACCTGGAGGCCCGCGGGCTG
Organism: Plantactinospora sp. B5E13; assembly: GCF_039871775.1. Taxonomy (NCBI): domain Bacteria; kingdom Bacillati; phylum Actinomycetota; class Actinomycetes; order Micromonosporales; family Micromonosporaceae; genus Plantactinospora; species Plantactinospora sp. B5E13. Next base: position 251,206 of record NZ_JBDPLT010000004.1, on the reverse strand, counting down.
CCCTTCGTGGCCTGCGGCCGGCCACTGGGCCGGGACCGCAACGTCAGCTACGTCGCGGCGGACGACCGGGGTGGCGCCCGGCAGATGGTGAGCTACCTGCGGTCGCAGGGGCGGCAGCGGATCGCCACCATCACCGGGCCGCTGGACACCTCCGGCGGGGTGGACCGGCTGGCCGGCTACCGGGACGTGCTGGGCGAGGTCGACCCGCGCCTGGTGGTGACCGCGGACTACAGCCACGACGGCGGGGCGGAGGCGATGGCCCGGCTGCTGCGTCAGGTGCCGGACCTGGACGCGGTTTTTGTCGCCTCGGACCTGATGGCGGTCGGCGCGATCGCGGCGTTGCACCGGGCCGGGCGCCGGGTGCCGGACGACGTCGCGGTCGGCGGCTTCGACGACTCGAAGGTGGCGAGCACCTCGGTGCCCCGGCTGACCACGATCCGGCAGCCCTGGCCCCGGCTCAGCGCCGAGATGGTCCGGCTGCTGCTGAACCACCTGGCCGGGGACGCGCACGCGGCGGTCATCCTCCCCACCGAGCTGGTGGTCCGGGACTCCGCGTAGGGGTGTGACCCCGGGTACATCCGGTTAACAAACCGTACGTACGTACTGTTAGATCAGGGCTGTGCAGCTCCTTCCCGCCCCGGGCGCGGCCCGGATCCTCACCCTCGCCACCCTGGTCAACACCACCGGGCGCGGCATCTGGCTCACCGCCAGCGCGCTCTTCCTGACCCGCTCGGTCGGACTCTCGGTGGCCCAGGTCGGCCTCGGGCTCACCATCACCGCCGCGATCGGCCTGCTCGCCAGCACCCCGATGGGCTACCTCGCCGACCGGTACGGCCCGCGCGGCCTCCAGATCACCGCCCTGCTCGCCTCCGCCGGGTGCAGTGTCGCGCTCGTCGTCGTCCGGTCCTTCCCGCAGTTCCTGCTGGTCGGCGCCGCCGCCGCGCTCACCGACGCGGCCAGCCGGGGCGCCCGGGGTGCGCTCATCGCCGGATCCGTCCCGCCCGACCAGCGGGTACGCACCCGCGCCTACCTGCGGGCCACCACAAACGTCGGCATCTCGGTCGGCACCGTCGCCGCCGGCGTCGGCATCGCCGTCGACACCCGGACCGGCTACGTCGCCCTGATCCTGGTCGACGCGGTCAGCTACCTCGCGGCGGCCGCGATCACCACCCGGCTCGCCCCGCTGCCACCGGTCCCGGCACCGGCCACCGGGCCCCGGCTCGTCGCCCTGCGGGACCGGCCGTTCCTCGCCTTCACCGCCCTCGACGGGCTGATGTCGATGCACTTCGGGCTGCTCAACATCGCACTGCCGCTCTGGGTCGTCGGACACACCACGGCACCGCGCTGGCTCGTCTCGGCACTGTTCCTGGTCAACACCACGATGGTGGTGCTCTTCCAGGTCCGCGCCTCCCGGGGCACCGAGGACCTCGGCGGCGCCGCCCGGGCCGCCCGCCGGGCCGGACTGGCGATCGCCCTGGCCTGCCTGCTCTTCGCGGTCAGCGGCGACCTGCCCACCGCCGGCGCGGTCGTCCTGCTGCTGCTCGGGGCGCTGGTGCACGTGATCGGCGAACTGTGGCACTCGGCGGCCGGTTGGGGGATCTCGTTCGGGCTCGCCCCGGCCCACGCCCAGGGGCAGTACCAGGGCGCGTACGGGATGGGGATGCAGGTCGGCGGCATGCTCGCCCCGGCGGTGGTGACAAGCCTGGCGATCGGCTGGGGCGTACCGGGCTGGCTGGTGCTGGGGGTGCTGTTCGTCGTACTCGGGGCCCTGGTGCCACCGGTGGTTCGCTGGGCGGCCCGGACCCGTCCGGTGGAACAGGAGACCGTCCCGTCTCCGGCTGCGGCGGTCTGAAGCTCCCCGGGCGGTGTCCCTGCCGGGGTAGGGACACCGCCCGGGGTGGTGTTCAGTCCCGACCGAGGAAGATCGGGTTGGTCATCGCCACCATCGGCGCGGTGAGCGGGGTCGACCCGGCGGTGGGGCGGCGCACCTCGGCGCGGACCCAGCGGCTGTAGCGCGGGTAGGTCGTCCAGCTCACCGTCGCCACACCCGACTCCGGCACCGTCTGGCTGTACTCCGGGCCGAGCTGGTCGAGGATCGTCACGGTGGTGCCGGGCACCCCGCCGACCACGGCGGTGACGGTGACCGGGGTGCCGATCTCCGCCGGCAACCGGCCACCGATCTCGGCGGTCCGGCCGGGCACGCTCGCGGTGAAGGAGAGCTGCACGGCGGACGACTCGGCCAGCCAGGACCGGCCGGCCTTCAGCCCGGCGAGCAGGTGCTCCTTACGCAGACTGTCGGCGAGGACCACGGTGTGCGGCTTGGCCACGACCTGGTCCGGGTTGTGCGCGTCCGAGTTGCCGATCGCCGGGATGAACTTCCCGCCGCGCAGCAGCCCGTCCCAGTGGGTGACCGACGCCTGGTCGTCGTCGGTCCACGGTCCGCCCCACACCTCGACCAGGTCGGCGAGCTCGTACGCGAACTCGTAGGTGCAGCCGAAGCAGTTGGCGAACGGGTGTGCGGCCGTCACCAGACCGCCGAGCTTGTGTACCCGGTCGACGAAGTGCCGGAAGTCGGCGGGGTCGCCGGCCCGGTAGCGCCAGTCGATCCACTCGCCGGCCGGCAGGCCGATCGCCGGCCAGTGCCCGGACCGGGTGGTGACCTCCTCGCCGTTGAGGATCAGCAGGTCGTTGGTGGCGTGGTCGCCCCACTGCAGGTGCGCGCTGGGCGTGTTGTGCTCGGTGGAGACGATGAAGTCGAGCCCGGCGGCCCGCGCGTCGGCGACGAGTTGGTCCGGCGTACGACGGCCGTCGGAGTGCACGGTGTGCAGGTGGCAGTCGCCGCGGTACCAGGCCCGCCCGCGCTGCCGGGCCGGGGCGGTGGTCGGCGCGGGATTGGCCCGGAACGGCGTACCCTGCGGGCCGAAGTGCAGGGTGATGGTGACGGAGTAGTTGAGACCCTGCGGCGCCACCGTGTACGGGCCGAGGACCACGTGCCAGGTGCCCGGCTTGATCGGACCGGCCAGGTAGCCGGGGGTCGCCTCGGTGGCGCTGATCGAGAACGAGTTCCGGAAGCCGCCCGACCAGCCCCGGAAGCCCCTGGCGTTGCCGAGGTCGTGCCCTTCCGGGCCGAACATCCCGATGTCGCAGGCGTTGCCCCGGGTGCCACCCGGTACGGCCGGCTTGTCGTACGTGTAGCTGACCTCGATCCTGTTGACGCCCTTCGGCACCTGGACGGGCAGGTAGTACCAGTCGGCGATGCTCGGGGTGAAGGTGCCGGTGACGGTTTTGGTCTGCGGACCGTCACCGGACGACGCCGGTTCGGCGAACGCCACGGCGGGCAGGAGGTTGACCGCGGCACCGGCGGCCACGACCCCGCCCACCCGGAGCAGGTTGCGCCGGGTCAGATCTGTACTGGACATGCTTGCCTCCGGATAGGTGATCGATCCAGACGCTAAGCGGGTCAAGCGGACAACCAAACCACCGCACGATGAACAGTGACCGTGCGTTACGTGTCGTGTCGATCTTGGGGATCGACAGTGAATCAGCAGCTCAAGTGGCATCTGTCAACCTGGGGCGACCAGCGCGGTGATCCGGCCCGCCACCCGGCCGACGATCTGGCACGCTGGTAGACGTGCTGATGGTCCCGGTACGCCAGCTCGGTGAGGCCGAGCGTGGCACGGTGGAACGGATCCTCGACCTCGATCCGTACGCCGCCGCCCAGGTGGCCGAACGCGTCGCCACCAACGGCCTCTCGTGGTGGCGGGCCGACGGCCGGGTGCTCGGCTACGGGGCCCGCGACCGGATCGAGGCACTCTGCTGGCTCGGTGGCCAGCTCACCCCGGTCTGCGCCCACCAGGCCGCGATCACCGCCTTCGCCGAGACCCTCGGCGCCGAGGAACGGCTCTGCTCGTCGATCGTCGGACGCGCCGACGGCGTACTCGGACTCTGGGAACGACTCTCCGGACAGTGGGGACCGGCCCGGGACGTACGCCCCAACCAGCCGTTGCTGGCGACCGAGACGGTGCCGCCGGTGGACCCGGACCCCGACGTACGCCCGGTCCGCACCGACGAGGTCGACCTGCTCTTCCCGGCGGCGGTGGCGATGTACACCGAGGAGGTCGGCGTCTCGCCACTGGCCGAGGACGGCGGTCGGGCGTACCGGCAGCGGGTCGCCGAACTGGTCCGGACCCGGCGGGCGTACGGCAAGTTCGTCGACGGCCAGGTGGTCTTCAAGGCCGAACTCGCGGTCGTCACCCGGCGTACCGCCCAGATCCAGGGGGTCTGGGTGGACCCGACCTGGCGCGGTCAGGGCATCGCCGCCGCCGCGATGGCTGCCGTGGTCCGCGACGCGCTGGCCCGGGTCGCCCCGTCGGTCAGCCTCTACGTCAACGACTACAACATCCCGGCCCGCCGGGTCTACGAACGGTGTGGGTTCCGCACCGTCGGCACCTTCGCCACCGTCCTCTTCTGAGGTGGTTTCGTCCGGTTGTTGCTACCAGGCGCGTCGGTACTGGGCCGGGGCGTCGAGGGCGACCCCGAGTTCCGCCGCCGCCCGGCGCGGCCAGTACGGGTCGCGGAGCAGTTCCCGGCCGAGCAGCACCAGGTCGGCCTCGCCGTCGGCGACGATCGCCGCCGCGTGCTCCGGTTCGGTGATCAGCCCGACCGCGCCGGTCGGCACCCCGGTCTTCCGGCGGACCTCGGCGGCCAGCGGCACCTGGTAGCCGGGCTTGGCCGGAACCTCGACGTTCGGCGCGGCACCGCCGGACGAGCAGTCGACCAGGTCGGCGCCGGCGGCGGCCAACTCCCGGGCCAGCGCCACACTGTCCGCCGGCGTCCAACCGTCGGGCACCCAGTCGGTGGCCGAGATCCGGACCAGCACCGGTACGTCGTCGCCGACCGCCGCCCGGACCGCCCGGGTGACCTCCAGGGCGAGCCGGCTGCGGCCGACCCGGTCCCCGCCGTAGCCGTCGGTACGGTGGTTGGTCAGCGGGGAAAGGAACTCGTGCAGCAGGTAACCGTGCGCGGCGTGCACCTCGACGGCGCGGAAACCCGCCGCCAGCGCCCGCGATGCGGCGACGGCGAACGCCTCGACCACCCGGTCGATCTCCGCGAGGTCCAGCGCCTTCGGCGTCCGGAACGTCGGCAGGAACGGCTCGTCGCCCGGCCCGACCGGCGTCCAACCGCCCTCGTCGTCCGGCACCCCACCGGCCACCGGCGACCACGGCCAGTACGTCGACGCCTTGAAGCCGGCGTGCGCAAGCTGCACCGCCGGCAGCGCCCCGGCCTCGGCGACGAACGCGGTGACCGGCCGCCACGCCTCGACGTGGGCGTCCGACCAGAGGCCGGTGTCCCGGGGGCTGATCCGCCCCTCCGGTACGACCGCGGTCGCCTCGCTGATCACCAGACCGACCCCGCCGAGCGCCCGCGAGCCGAGGTGCACCCGGTGCCACTCGGTCGGCAGCCCGTCCGGGCCGGCCGAGTACTGGCACATCGGCGCCATCGCGATCCGGTTCCGGAGCGTCGCGCCACGCAGCGTCAACGGACTGAACAGCCCGGTCATCTCGGACTCCTTCGACTGGGGGAGGTGTGGGGCGGTGGACGCGCGCTCAGAGGTGCGGGAAGGGGCCCTTACCACCGCCCTGCGATGGTAAGGGCCCCTCCGCACCGTCTCAGGCGGGGACCGGGGCGGGGTCCTCGCGGCGGGCCGGGGTCTCGGCCGGCGCCTCCTCGGTCAGGTCGTGCCGACCGGCGGCGTCGTACGCGGCCCGGTCCAGGACACCCTCCCGGGCGGCGACCACGGTCGGCACCAGCGCCTGGCCGGCGACGTTGGTCGCGGTGCGGATCATGTCCAGGATCGGGTCGATGGCGAGCAACAGACCGGCGCCGGCCAGCGGCAGTCCGAGGGTGCTCAGGGTCAGGGTCAGCATCACCAGCGCCCCGGTCAGTCCAGCGGTCGCGGCGGAGCCGACCACCGAGACGAACGCGATCAGCAGGTAGTCGAGCGGGCTGAGGCTGACCCCGAAGACCTGGGCCACGAAGATCGCGGCCAGCGCCGGGTAGATCGCGGCGCAGCCGTCCATCTTCGTGGTCGCGCCGAACGGCACGGCGAACGAGGCGTACTCGCGCGGCACGCCGATCCGCTCGACGGCCCGCTGGGTCACCGGCATGGTGCCGACCGACGAGCGGGAGACGAAGGCGAGTTCGATCGCCGGCCAGGTGCCGGCGTAGAAGCGCAGCGGGTTCAGCCTGCCGCCGAGGACCAGCACCAGCGGGTAGACCACCAGCAGCACGATCGCGCAGCCGACGTAGACCGCGGTGGTGAACTTGGCCAGCGGCGCCAGCAGGTCCCAGCCGTACGCCTCGACGGCGTGGCCGATCAGGCCGAGGGTGCCGAGCGGGGCGAGCCGGATCAGCCACCAGAGCGCCTTCTGCACGATCGCCAGGATCGAGCGGTTCAGCTCGACGAACGGCTCGGCGGCGGCACCGACCAGCAGCGCGGCGATGCCGACGACCACGGCGAGGAAGACGATCTGCAGCACGTTGTTCTCGGTGAACGCGCCGAAGACGTTCTTCGGCACGATCCCGGTGAGGAAGTCGGTCCACGAGCCGGTCCGCTGCGGTTCCGTGGCGGCGCCGAGGTCGAGGGTGACGCCCCGGCCCGGGTTGGTCAGCAGGCCGAGGCCGATGCCGACGCCGACCGAGATCAGCGCGGTGATGCCGAACCAGAGCAGGGTCTTCAGCGCCAGCCGGGCGGCGTTGGCCACCCCGCGCAGGCTGACCACGCTGACCACGATGGCGGTGAAGACCAGCGGCGGTACGGCGACCCGGAGCAGCTGCACGAAGAGGCTGCCGATGGTGTTGAGGGTGGTGCCGAGCCAGGAGACGTCGCCGGCGCGGGCCAGGTAGCCCAGGGCGACGCCGAGTAGCAGCCCGAGCAGGATCTGGACGGAGAAGGGGATCTTACGCAGGACAGCAGGCACAGGGGAGTCCAATGGTCTGGTCCGGCCGGGCCCGGTGGGGCCGGGGTCGGGCGTCCGTGGACGCGGCCGGATGGCGGTCTGACGGTCGAGGGGACGCGGTCAGCCGCGACAGCCGGCGCTGGCCTGCAGTCGCAGATCGACATACAGGCGGACGGTCAGGAACCAGACGTTGTTCATCGCGGGTCGACGGTACGAGATCTGCGGCCGGCGCGAAAGGTGGGGCTCCGTGAGACTCCTTACAGTCCGGCGTACCGGGTGGCGATGGCCGGCTTCCGGGCGGGTCCCGGTTCGGCGCGCCGCCGTCCCGGCGCATAGTGAGAATCTGCCGATGGTCGGGAGTGAATCAGCTCACAGATTTGTCACGGCGATTCTCTTTAGGGTCATTCCCATCGTGACCCGCCAATGGGTGGGTATGGCGGACCGTGGCGCGGAGTTTCCCGAACCGTTGCCGGACCCAGGTGACCAACGCCTACATGCAGTGGGACTTCGGGGACGGCAAGGGCGTACGCCAGGGTGTGGAGACAACGAGGGTCGTCCGGTCCACCGGAATCCCGGGAGCGGACAACACCGGTGGTGAGGAGGCCGGAAGATGAAAACCACCAAGGTGGGCACCGTTGCGGCCCAGGTCGCCATCGGGCTCAGCCTGCTCTCCCTGCTCGTCCTTCCCTGGGCCTGGTACGGCGACACCACCATCCGGCTGTACCGGCTGCCGAACTGGGGCCTGCACCTGGGCGCTGTGCTGGCGTTCCACGCGGCGGTGCTCTGGACCCTGCGCACCGCACCCGGGCGGCGCCGGGTCCCGGTCGCGGCAGCGCTGGTCGCGGGTGGCGTCGCTACCGGGTCGGCGGTCCTGGTCGCCCTCGGCTACGACAACTCGTCCGCGCTATTCAGTGGGCCGGTGCCGATGGTGGTCCCCCGGCTCGGGCCCGGTGTCCTCGTCGCCGTACTGGCGGTCCTGGTCGGGTTCGGGGCGGTCGCCGCGCTCCGCGGCCGGCACGCCGACCGGGAAACCGGTCCCGCCGGCACGGCCGTGCCAGGGCCGGCCGGAAACGGTGCGGCAGGGTAGCCGCCGTCCGGCGGGTGCGTCGCGGGACGGCCGCCGCAGCAGCAGGTCCACGCCGAACCGCAGCGCCGTCGTACCGAGCCAGAGCACACCGACGCCGAGCAGCAGCCGCTCCACCATCCCGACCAGCAGGCCCCGGCCGACCACGAGCATGCCCAGCCCGATGATCGCGGACAGCGGCAGCGACACCACGGCGGCGACCGCGGCGACCCGCCGTACCGCCCGGGAGACGCCGACCGACCGGCACAGCGCCAGCATGGCGAACACCCCGGCGGCGACCGCGCCGATGCTCGCGCCGCCGTGCACCAGGTCGGCCAGCCCGACCGACTCGTACGGCGGCAGCGGACACCCGTCGGTGCAGGGCACCGCCCCGGAGACGACGGTCCCGGCGGCACCGGTGCCGAGCAGCGCGGCCGCGATCCGCGCCGTCGACGGCAGCGCGACGGCGAGCAGGACCAGACCGGCGGCGACCCCGAAGACCCCGAGCCGGTAGGTCGACGCCGCGTCGGCGGTGCCGGTACCGGCCTCGCTGACGTACCCGCCGAACCCCGGGTCGGGACCGGCCCGGACGGCGAGCAGGACCGCGACCGTACCGGCGATCGTGCAGGCCGCGGCGGCGAAGGCGGCGGTCGCCCGGACGACCCGTTCCCGGTGCGGTACGGCCGGCACCGCCGCGCCGCCGGCGTTCCGGCGGACCTGTGCCGACCCCATGCGGCCAAACCTATCCCGGGCCGGAACGGCCGGTAGAAGATCCGGTGGGCAGGCCCTAGAGTGTGTGCGATCACCACGACCCGCGCGTGGAGTCGGCGGCGCCCACCCGTGCGCGAACGGTCGTGCCGACCGGCGGCCCACAGGCCGCAGTGACGAGCTGGGGCGGGGACATGCGACTGCCGGACGGGCCACCCGCGGAGACCGACCTGAGCCGGCCCGGCGCCGCCCGGGTCCACGACCACGTCCTCGGCGGGGGACACCACGTCGAGCGCGACCGGCAACTCGGCGCGGTGGGCCGGAACGACGGCCGCGCGGACTGAGCGTGTCCGCCTCCACCCCGCCGCGCACCGGCGTGGACGCGGAGCACCCGCCGGAGGCCTGCACCGAGGCGTCCTGCCGGTTCGGTGGGGCCGCCCGGAACCAGGTCGAACAGGCGCTGCGGGACAGCGAGGCGCGGTTCCGGGCGATCTTCACCGGTGCGGCGACCGGGATCGGCATCGCCGACCTCGACGGGCAGATCCTCGACGTCAACCCGGCCTTCGCCGACCTGCTCGGCTATCCGGTCACCGAGTTGCGTGAGCTGAACGTCGCCGCGTTGTTCCACCCGGACGACGCGGCCGGGACGCGGGACCTGTACCAGGAGCTGATCGAGGGCCGGCGGGACAGCGTACGACTGGAGAAGCGCTACCGGCGCAGGGACGGCAGCGCGGTCTGGACCGATCTCGCGGTCTCGCTGATCCGGCACGACGACGGCCGTCCCCGGTTCACCGTCGCCATGGTGCACGACATCACCGAACGTCACGAACTGCAGCAGCGGCTCGCGCACCAGGCGTCGCACGACCCGCTGACCGGGCTGGCGAACCGGACCCTGTTCCTCGACCGGCTCGGCGGGGTCTTCGCCACCGCCCGGCCGACCGACCGGGTCGGCGTCTGCTTCCTCGACCTCGACGGCTTCAAGGCGATCAACGACAGCCTCGGGCACGACCTCGGCGACCAGTTGCTGGTGACGGTCGCCGGCCGGCTCGCCGACCACGTCGCCGGGCAGGGGCACCTGGTCGCCCGGATGGGCGGCGACGAGTTCGTGATCCTGCTCGACCGGGACGCCGGATGTCGGGAGGTCCGGCAGGTGGCCGAGGCGGCGCTGGCCGCGATCGCCGAGCCGGTCCGGATCGGCGAACGGCGGTTCTCGGTCTCGGCGAGCATCGGCGTCGTCTCGCGGCCGGTCGGTGAGACCAGCGTCGCGGACCTGATGAAGGCCGCCGACGTCACCCTCTACTGGGCCAAGGCGGACGGGCGCGGTCGGGTGGCCAGCTACGACCCGCAGCGGCGGGCCCGGGAACAGGCCGACGAGGAGTTGGTCGCCGGCATGTCGGCCGGGCTCGAGCGTGGTGAGTTCATCGTGGACTACCAACCGATCGTGCACCTCGCCGACGGTTCGATCCGGGCGGCCGAGGCGCTGGTCCGGTGGCGGCACCCGGAACGGGGTCTGGTCGGCCCGGACGAGTTCATCGGCCTCGCCGAGCAGACCGGGCTGATCGTTCCGCTCGGCCGTTTCGTGCTGCTGCGGGCCTGCGAGGCCGCCGCCCGCTGGCTCCGCGACTTCCCCGACGCCCGGTTGGTGATCAGCGTCAACCTGGCCGCCCGACAGGCCCGCGACCCCGACATCGTCGGGACCGTGTCCGAGGTGCTGCGGCAGACCGGTCTGCCGGCCGAACTGCTGCAACTCGAACTGACCGAGAGCGCGCTGATGGCCACCGCCGGGGAGCCGCTGCCCGCGCTGCGCCGGCTGGCCGCGCTCGGCGTACGACTGGCGATCGACGACTTCGGCACCGGTTACTCCAATCTGGCGTACCTGCGCCGGCTGCCGATCCACGGGCTGAAACTCGCCGGCCCGTTCGTCGACGGGATCCGGACCAGCGACCGGCAGGGTCTGGTCGACGGCCGGATCGTCGACGCGCTGGTCCGGCTCGCGCACGCGTTGGGTCTGTCGGTGACCGCCGAGGCGGTGGAGACAGCCGGGCAGGCCGACCAGCTGACCGCGCTGGGCTGCGACGCCGCCCAGGGCCGTTACTTCGGCGCACCGGGCCCGGAGCAGACCGTCACCGCCCGGCTCGCCGAACAGGCCGCCCGGCGGCGTGCGGACGTGCCCCGGTAGGGCAGGCTTGACGCTGTGGACATGACGGACACCGAAGGACTCGTGACAATCCTCTGCGGCGTGACCATCGTGGTCGGTGTCGTCGGGGTGATCGTGCCGATCGTGCCCGGGTTGATCCTGTGCTGGCTCGGCGTACTGGTGTGGTCGATCTTCGGCGACGGCGCGGGTGTCGGACCGTGGATCGTACTGGGGTTGGCGACCCTGGTCACCCTGCTCGGCAGCCTGGTGAAGTACCTCTGGCCGGGGCGCAACCTGAGGCGGGGCGGGGTGTCGAACCTCTCCCTGCTCGCCGGTGGCGTGCTCGGCATCGTCGGCTTTTTTGTCGTACCGGTGATCGGGTTGATCCTCGGTTTTGTGCTCGGGCTCTGGCTCGCCGAGCTGGCCCGGCTCCGGGAGCCGCGACTGGCCTGGCCCTCCACCAAGCAGGCCCTGCAGGCGGTCGGGCTCGCCCTGCTCGTCGAGTTGGCGGCGGCGCTGATCGTCACCGGCATCTGGCTGGTCGGCCTGGTCGTCACCTGAGCCGCCCGCCGGTCGGTCGGCCCCGTACAGCGCAGCCGGATCAGCCGGCGGTCACCCTCGGGTAGTGCCGGACGAAGTCGGCGCTCATCACCCGCAGGGGGTCGTCGCCGGTGATGACGGCCACCTCACCCCGGCTGGCGTGCCCGCTCCACCCGGCGCCGGCGTCCCGGTAGTAGCGGTGGGCGGCGCTGAACTGTTCACTCGTACCGACGACGATGTCGGCCAGGTACGCCTCGGCGCCCTCCGGCGACGACGGCGCGGCGCCCAGGCGTCCGACCGTACGGTCGAACCCCTCGGCGATCGGCGTGATCATGTCTTGGTACTCGTCGGCGCTCCGGGTGTCCGGCGTCATCACGTGCACCCCGCGCTGCGGGGCCGGCCGCCCCGAGCTGTCGTGCGTCCGGGCCGCGTAGAGCAGGACGACCGGGAGCACCGCCAGGACCCGGTCAGGGCCGTCCAGCGCCAGGACCGGTCTGTCCTCGCCGTTCAGGAGCCTGATCGAGACGTCGAGGTGGGCGTCGGTGGCCGTGATCCCCAGGAGGCGCCGGACCAGTTCGAAGGTCAGTGCGATGGTCTCGGCGCGGATGTCCCGGTCGAAGTCGCTGGCCCGCAGTGGCTGCGCTGGGCCGGCGAAGGAGCTGATCCGGGCCGAGGCGAGAGCCATCCGGCGGTGCCGCAGCAGCCCCGTGATCTGCTCCTCGGTGAGTGGGCGGTGGACGTCCTCGAAGGTGGTCACCCCGACCATGACCTGGTAGGAGGCCGAGATCCGGTGGAACGTCGCGGGGGAGATGGGCAGCTCACGCCAGGCATGCCCGACGACCCCGTCGGTCCGGACCTCGACGGAGATCCGGTCCCGGTCGAGTTCTGCGACGAGGGTCGGGATCGGATCGGCGGGCTCGGGCGCCGTCTCCAGGGAGAACCCCAGGTCGACGAAGTGCTCCAGGGTCCACAGCCGCCAGCCGTCAGCCATCTGGCGCAGCCGCGCCGCCTCGTACGACGGATTGACCAGGAACATCGGCAACCCGCTGCTGGGCAGGACGCAGGTGCCCGCCCGCCAGGTGAGATGCGGGCGCTCGGTCAGCGGCACGATCGGACGGTCGAACCAGCCGGAGGCGTGGCAGCGCCGGTGGTGCAGCGACGCGTCCGCCAGGTCACCCTCGGCCTGTACGACCAGTGCGGGCGTGTCCCATCGTCGGAACCGTCTTCCACAGGTCTGACAGTCGAGCGGCCAGAGGTTGGCCTTCAGTGTCGCGAGTTCGTCAGGGCCGAGTGCCGCGACGATCGCCGGATCGACCATGATTTTCGAGGTTCCCACCGCTCCTCCTCCGTCCCGCCGATAGCCACGGTATCGGCACAGGTGCGATGTCCGGTAGGTCGACATTGGTCGGTATACCCCGGTCGCGTGGACCTGATGGCCTTGGGTGACGAGGTGCGGATCACGGTCTTCGGTGGCCACGCCGCGTATCCGACCGCCGACGTCGGGTGCAGCGGGTACCTGGTGGAACGGGACGGCTTCCAGCTGCTGGTCGACCCCGGTTACGCCGTGCTGCCCCGGCTGCTCGCCGAGACGTCGGCGCACCGGGTCCTGCTGACCCACCTCTGGCCACGGGTCGAACCGGCCGCCTTCGTCACGGCGGCGCGGGCGGGGTTCGCCGGACCGGTCGCGGTCGCCGAGGCGGGCCTGGTCGTCGAACTCTGACCGGAGGCGGGCCAGGGTGCGGGTGTGCGGCGGCGCGGGGCGGGCGCTGGCACGGGGAACCCGTACCGGGGGTGAGAGAGGTGACCGCGCCCCGCGCCGCCGCGACCGCCGGGTCGTCCGAGGACCCGGCTCGGGCCCGCTTCCGGGCCCCGGGTCCGGCGCTCGCCGGCCCCGTACCGCGCCCGTCGGCGCGGAGAGATCCGGTCAGGCGTCGGACCCTGCGCGCCGTCGTCGGCCACGGCGCGCGGTGTGGAACGTCCGCCCTGTCACGCCTACGAGCATGCGCCGTGCGCGCCGGTGAGGCAAGACAATTAGTCCTGGCCAGCCGCGTCCTAGCCGGTACGGAGGGCGGCGATGGCGGCCGGGGCGTCGACGTGCACCCGGTCGGCCACCAGGTCCAGTACGCCCACCGCGGTCAGCGCCCGCCGGTGTTCGGGGCGGACGCCGGCGAGGTGCACGGTGATGTTCCGGTCGTGCAGTTCCTCGATCGCCTCCCGGAGCGCGAGCGCGCCGGAGGCGTCGATCGCGGTGACCCCGGAGAGGCGGAGCAGGACGACGTCGACGCGGTCCACGATGGACAGCGCCCGGCGGAGCTGGTGTGCGGCGGCGAAGAGGAGCGGACCGCTCGGCCGGTACACGGTCAGCCTCGGCGTCGGCTCGTCGTGCGGGATCTCGTCGACCCGCAGCGAGTTGGCGACCTTGCGCAGCGCCAGCGCGCCGGCGACGACCAGGCCGATCAGTACCGCCGCCACCAGGTCCAGCAGGACGGTCGCCCCGGCGGTGACGACCAGGACCAGCGCGTCGGACCGGCTGGCCCGGGTGATCGCCCGCAGCACACCGAGTTGCACCATCCGCAGCGCGGTCGCCAGCAGCACTCCGGCGAGCGCGGCGAGCGGGATGCCGGCGACCAGGGGAGCGGCGGCGAGCATGAGCACCGCGAGGATCACCGCGTGGATCAGCGCGGCGAGCCGGGAGACCGCTCCGGACCGGACGTTCACCGCGGTCCGGGCGATCGCGGCGGTGGCCGGCACCCCGCCGAAGAGCGGGGTCACGATGTTGGCGATGCCCTGCCCGAAGAGTTCCCGGTCCGGGTGGTGGCGCTCACCTCGGCGCATCGCGTCGGCGACGGTGGCGGAGAGCAGGGACTCCAGCGCGGCCAGCGCGGCGACGGCGATCGCCGGGGGGAGCAGCGTGCCGAGCGCGTCCCATTGGAGGAAGGCCAACGACGGTTCCGGCAGGGTCGCCGGCAGTGCGCCGATCCGGGCCACGTCGAGGCCCGCCAGGTGCGCGCCGACGGTCGCCGCGCCGACCGCGAGCAGTGACGCGGGCAGCCGGGGGCGCCAGGCCAGCAGGACGAGGACCGCCGCGGCGACGCCGAGGGAGAGACCGAGGGCCGGCCAGTCGGGGGCGGCGACAAATCCGCGTACGGCCCGCCAGGCGACCGGGAGCACCTTCTCGCCGTGTCCCGTGACGCCCAGCGCCGCCGGCACCTGCTGGAGAAAGATGATGACGGCGATGCCGGCGGTGAAGCCCTCGACCACCGGCGCCGGTACGAGTTCGGCGTACCTGCCGGCCCGGGCGATCGCGAGACCGACCAGGATCAGTCCGGCGAGCAGGCCGACGGTGAGCACCCCGCCGGGCCCGTACTGGGCCACGATCGGTACCAGGACGACGGTCATCGCCCCGGTGGGGCCGGAGACCTGCAGGTTGGAGCCGCCGAAGACGGCGGCGAGCGCGCCGGCCACGACCGCGGTGACCAGCCCGGCGGCGGCGCCGAGTCCGGAGGCGACGCCGAAACCGAGGGCCAACGGCAGGGCCACCACCGCGACGGTGAGGCCGGCGAGCAGGTCGGCGCGGGGATTACGCCGTACGGCGGCCAGGTCGGCCCGGCCGGGCAGCAGGTCGAGGCGGCTCACGCGGCGGACGGTCCTGGCGCCGCGTCGACCGTCAGGCCTGCTGTCGGCTCGACGGTCGGACCCGGCATCGGCTCGACGGTCAGCGAGGCGAGCAGTTGGGCCTGGCCCTGCAGCATCTCGGTGAGGATGCGTCGGGCCGCCCGCATCAGGTCCGCCACGTCCGGTCCGGCCAGCGCGTAGACGACGTTGGCACCGTCCCGGGTGGAGACCACGATCCCGGCCCGACGCAGTACCGCGAGCTGCTGGGAGAGGTTCGACGCCTCCACCCCGGTCTCGGTGAGCAGGTCCCGTACCGGTCTCGGGCCCTCGCCGAGCAGTTCGAGTACCCGGATCCGGACCGGATGCCCGAGCATCCGGAAGAACTCGGCCTTGGCCTGGTAGAGCGGAACCTGCATGTGAGCAATTGAAGACTCCTTCAATTGCCGGATTGTTGCCGGTCGGGTTTTCGTGATCCAGCTCACTCCGGTGCGTCCACCGGCGGCTGCCTGGCGCCGGTCGCCGTCGGCGAACGCGGTCCAGCACCCGGCGCGACGACACGTCTCGACCACGCCCCGGTACGTCGGGGAGGATGCCGGCAGGACGTGGGAGATCGAGAGGGGTGGCTGCGGTGGCGATGGGTGCGCGACTGGCCGGCCGGGTGGCGGTGGTGACCGGCGCCGGCAGCGGCATCGGGCTTGCGACGGTACGTCGACTCGCCGTCGAGGGAGCCCGGGTGGTCTGTGTCGACATCGCGGCCGAGGAGGGGCGGGCCGCCGCCTGGGAGGTGGACGGGGACTTCGTCGAGTGCGACGTCACCGACGAGACCGCCGTACGCGAACTCCTCGACGGGGTCGCGGCCCGGCACGGGCGGATCGACATCGCCGTCAACACCGCCGGCGTCTCGGCGCCGGACGACGAGGTCAACACCACCGGCGTCCAGCTCTGCTGCCGGTACGTCATCCCGCACATGCGCCGACAGGGCCGTGGGTCGATCGTCAACACCGTCCCGACCCCGACGCCGACCGGCAGCCGCCCCGACCACGGTGGGCGAAAGGGCGGGGTGCTGGCGTTGACCCGGGAACTCGGCGTCGAGCTCGCCCGGCAGGGGATCCGGGTCAACGCGGTCTGCCCGGGTCCGGTCGCCACCCCGGCGCTGTCGGAGCTGTTCGCGGCCGACCCGGCGCAGGTGGTTCGGGACCTGTCCGGCGTGCCGATGGGGCGGCTCGGCGAACCGGCCGAGATCGCCGCCGCGATCGCCTTCCTGGCCAGTGACGACGCTTCGTTCGTCACCGCCGCCCGGTTCGCGGTCGACGGCGGGGCCGGCGGGGCGTACCCCGTCCCGCAGTGAGGCGTACCCGCCCCCGGAGTGACCGGCCGGCGCAGCGGCCCCGGCGTCACCACCGGCGTACCGGGCCGGTCAGCGGCGATAGGCTGGAGGTCATGACCGTCCGCGCGCCGCTGACCCCCGGCACCCAGTCTCCGTGGCGCCAGGTGCCGCCGCACATCGTCCGCCCCGAGTACGTCGGCAAGAAGCGGCCGAAGGAGCACCGCGGCTCACACGTGCAGTCCGCCGAGACGATCGAGAAGATGCGGGTCGCCGGCCGGCTCGCCGCCCAGGCCACCCAGCTCGCCGGGGAGTACTGCAAGCCGGGTGTCACCACCGACGAGATCGACAAGGTGGTGCACGAGTTCCTGGTCGACCACGGCGCCTACCCGTCCACGCTCGGCTACAAGGGCTTCCCCAAGTCCTGCTGCACCAGCCTCAACGAGGTGATCTGCCACGGCATCCCCGACTCCACGGTGCTGATGGACGGCGACATCATCAACGTCGACGTCACCGCGTACCTCGACGGGGTGCACGGGGACACCGACGCCACGTTCTGCGTCGGCGAGGTCTCCGACGAGGCCCGACTGCTGGTGGAGCGGACCCACGAGGCGATGATGCGCGGCATCCGGGCGGTCGCCCCGGGACGCCAGATCAACGTGATCGGCCGGGTCATCGAGTCGTACGCCAAGCGGTTCGGCTACGGGGTGGTCCGCGACTTCACCGGGCACGGCATCGGGGAGACCTTCCACAGCGGCCTCTACATCCCGCACTACGACAGCCCTCGCCCGACCGACGTGATGGAACCGGGGATGACCTTCACCATCGAGCCGATGATCACCCTCGGCACCCACGAGTACGACGTCTGGGCCGACGGCTGGACCGTGGTGACGAAGGACCGGCGCTGGACCGCCCAGTTCGAGCACACCATCGTGGTGACCGAGGACGGGCACGAGATCCTCACGCTGCCGTGACCGACGCCACGACCCCGGTCAGCGAACACCACCACGCCGACGTCTCCGGCGGCTGGCTGCGCCCCGCCGTCTTCGGCGCCATGGACGGACTCGTCACCAACATCGCGCTGATCGCCGGGGTGGGTGGCGGTGGGGTGGCGCCCCGCAACATCGTGCTGACCGGCTTCGCCGGCCTGGTCGCCGGCGCGATCTCGATGGGCCTCGGCGAGTACACCAGTGTCCGGTCGCAGAACGAGCAGGTCGCGGCCGAGGTCGACAAGGAACGTCGGGAACTGGAGCGGAACCCCGCGGGGGAGGCCCGCGAACTGGCCGACGTGTGGGTGGACCGTGGGTTGCCCCGTGACCTCGCCGAGCAGGTGGCGGAGGCGCTGCGCCGCAACCCGGAGGAGGCGTTGCGGGTGCACGTACGGGAGGAACTCGGCGTCGACGCCGACGACCGGCCCAGCCCGTGGACCGCCGCGTTCTCGTCCTTCGTCTGCTTCTCGGTCGGCGCGGTGATCCCGCTGATCACCTACCTGCTCGGCTTCGACAGCCTGTGGCTGGCGCTCGGCGTGGGCGGCTTCGGCCTGTTCGTCGCCGGTGCGGTCGTCGCCCGGTTCACCAACCGGAGGTGGTGGATCAGCGGCGGACGGCAGTTGCTGCTCGGCGGCGCGGCCACCGCGGCGACGTACCTGGTCGGACGGCTGATCGGCGTCGGCACCGTCTGAGCCGCCCGGACCGGCTGCCGGACCGGGAGTCCGTCAGTCCGACGCCGTCGGCCGCCGCGGTTCGAGTCGGAACACCCGCAGGTCACGTCCGCCGGCCCGGTGCACGTACGTCTGGTACGCCGGCCACTCGCCGACCAGCAGCCGCCACAGCCGGTCCCGTTCCGCGCCCTCGGCCAGCCGGCCGTGGACCGGGATCTCCCGGCCCCGCACGGTCACCGTCGCGGCCGGGTCGGCGAGCAGGTTCACCGTCCACGCCGGGTGCGTGGTGCGGCCCCAGTTCGAGCCGACGACCACGTACGCGTCTCCGTCGGGTACCGCGAGCAGGGGGGTGCTGCGTGGCTGTCCGGACCGCCGTCCCGTGGTGGTGAGCAGCAGCGACGGCACCATGCCGAGGGCGATCACCCGCCCCCGGGTCAGCCGGGCGACGAGCCGGTCGGCCGGGACCACCAGCGGGGTACAGGCCGCGAACCAGCGGCTGTGCCCGATCCGGCGGATGAGACGGCCGAACCCGGGCACCGGTCTTTCCAGGGCGGGCATCGTCATAGTGTGCCGGCTCACGTTCGGTAGCCGGTACCGGGCCGAGGGGCCGGCCGTGACCTCGGCGTCCCGCCCGGGTCACCCCGCCACGGTCAGGTGGCCCGCCCCGGGAACGGCACGGTGGCCGGGGTGATCCCGGCCCGCCGCCGCCACCGGGTGGCCCGGACCGCCGCGTCGGTCAGCCCGTCCAGGACCCGGGTCCGCTCCGGTCCCTCGGTGGCCGGCAGCGCGGCCCGCCAGACCCCCGCGGTCCGCTCCTCGACCTCGACCGCCAACCGGAGCGCGCTCGCCTCGTCGGTGACCGGGAACGGCAGGGCGTACGCGGCGGCGGCCGGTGGCACGTCCACGCCCTTCGCGGTGAGCAGCAGGACCAGGCTGTCGCGTCGACTCCGGTGCGCCGCCTCGGCGTCCCGGGCCTGGTCGACCGCCTTGCCCTTGAGGCGTACCCCGATCGGCCCGTACGCGTATACCGCCGCGTGTTCGGCGGCGAGCGCCGCCGCCAACTCCTCCGACATCAGGCCCTCCCCGCCGGTCGGCCGGTGCGTCCGGTCACCGGACCACCTCCAGGTGGGTGGCCCGGGCGGCGGCGATCGAACCGACCAGCGCGGCCCGGTCGGCCGGCGCCTCGGTGCAGGCCTTCTTCGCCGCGTCGCGGCCCTCCTGCTCGGCCTTGCGCAGTTCCCGCAGCACGTCGGCGTCGCTGGTGCCGCCGCCGATCGAGGCCGGTGAGGGGGCGGCGGTCGCGGGCGGCGGTGTGGCGCCGATCACCCGGGCCAGTTCGGTGGCGTGCGCCCGGTGCGCCTCGGCGACCGGGCGCAGCCGGTCGGCCAGCTCGGGGAAGGCGGCGATCGCCGCCTCGTAGCGGGCGGCGAGGTCCAGGGCTCCGGCCATCATCGGCTCGAGCGGGTCGGGTGCGGGCGGGGGTTCGGGCTCACCCTCGAAGAGCCCGCAGCCGGTCAGCGCGCCGGTGGCGCCGACCAGCGCCACCAGGGCGACCGACCGCAGCAGCTCGCGTCGGGACCGCCCGGGCAGGCCGGTGTCCTGGTTCGTGTCTGTGCTCCGCACGCGGCCCAGTCAACACCATCGGTGCCGCCGGTGTGGTCGGCACCGTCATGGTCGGTGCCGGGCGCCCGGATCGCCCCTCGGCCCCGCCCGGGCTGGTGGCGCAGGCCCGTCGTCGGTGCGCCGCCCGGGCCCCGGGCGGGCCAGCGCGTTACGCTCTGCGCAGCCGCCGGACGCTTCCGTCCGGTGGCACGCTGGTATGGCTACCGGAACGTGGCCGGTGGTGAGGAGAGGAGGCGGAGATGACGCAGCGTGGCCGTGTCGCAGGCCGGCCGAGGACGGGCCAGCGCGCCCCTGGGCGCCCCCGTGACGACGCGTCCGCCCGCCGACTCCGGCTCCGTGCCGTGATCGAACCGGTGGTCTCCGCCGCCGGCTACGACCTGGAGGACCTCTCGGTGTCCCGGGCCGGACGACGGTTCGTGGTCCGGGTGGTCGTCGACCACGACGGCGGGATCGACCTGGACGCGGTGGCGGATGTCTCCCGGGCACTGTCCAAGGCGCTCGACCAGGCGGAGGAGAGCGGTGGCGACCTGGTCGCCGGCGAATACCAGCTCGAGGTCAGCTCACCCGGCGTCGACCGGCCGCTGACCCTGCCCCGGCACTGGCGACGCAATGTCGGACGCCTGGTCAAGGTGACGGTGAACCCGTCCGGTGCCGCCGGAGAGGGCGGTACGGAGACCGAGGGGACCGAGCGGCGGGCCCGGCAGCTGACCGGACGGGTGGTCGAGGCGGACGAGCACCGGGTGGTGCTGCGGACCGACGACGGCCAGGCCGAGTGGGCGTACCCCGCCCTCGGCCCGGGCCGGGTCCAGGTGGAATTCAACCGACTCGACGAGATCGCGGACGACGATCTGTTCGACGAGGGCGACGACGATGACTATGACGACGGCGTCGATGCCGAAGACGTCGACGGCGGCGACGACGAAGATGTGGAGGGCGAGGAGCGGTGAACATCGACCTCGCGGCGTTGCGCGCCCTGGAACGCGAGCGGGAGATCCCGTTCGACACGATCCTCGCGGCGATCGAGACCGCGTTGCTGACCGCGTACCGGCACACCGAGGGGGCCCAGGCGCATGCCCGGGTCGAGATCGACCGCCGGACCGGGGCGGCCTCCGTCTACGCCCAGGAGCTGGACGACGAGGGCACCGTGCTGCGGGAGGTGGACGACACTCCGCACGACTTCGGGCGGATCGCCGCGATGACCGCCAAGCAGGTGATCCTGCAGCGGCTCCGGGAGGCCACCGACGAGGTGCACTTCGGCGAGTACGCCGGCCGGGACGGTGACCTGGTCACCGGCATCGTGCAGGCGCACGAGGCGCGGGCCGAGAAGGGCATCGTCTCGGTCGACCTGGGCAAGGTCGAGGCGGTCCTGCCACAGGCCGAGCAGGTCCCCGGCGAGCTGTACGAGCACGGCCAGCGGCTGCGGTGCGTGGTGGTGCACGTGGTGAAGACCTTCCGGGGTCCGCAGATCACCCTGTCCCGTTCCCACCCGAACCTGGTGAAGCGGCTCTTCGCGCTCGAGGTGCCGGAGATCGCCGACGGCACGGTGGAGATCGCCGCGATCGCCCGGGAGGCCGGTCACCGGACCAAGATCGCGGTTCGGTCGACGGTGCCCGGGGTGAACGCCAAGGGCGCCTGCATCGGTCCGATGGGGCAGCGGGTCCGCGCGGTGATGAGCGAACTGCACGGCGAGAAGATCGATATCATCGACTGGTCGGACGACCCGGCGGCGTTTGTCGGCAACGCGCTCTCCCCGGCCAGGGCGCTGCGGGTCGAGGTGGTCGACGCGGCGACCCGGACCGCCCGGGTCACCGTGCCGGATTTCCAGCTTTCCCTGGCGATCGGGCGGGAAGGGCAGAATGCCCGACTTGCTGCCCGTCTCACCGGTTGGCGCATCGACATCCGCCCCGACACCGAACCGGTGCCGAGTCCGGCTCCGGCCGGTCGGCAGGGCGGTGCTGATCACCGGGCAGAGGCGGACGGAGCGATCTCGGCCGGGTAGGGGTAGACTTTCTCAGTGGTACGACGCGCGTGGCCGGAACGCACCTGTGTGGGTTGCCGGCAACGGGCGCCTGCCGGCCAGCTGCTGCGGATCGTCGCGGTCGGCGATGAGGCTGATCACAGCCTCCGACCCGATCCGGCCCGTAGGCTACCGGGACGGGGAGCGCATCTGCATCCTGACCCGGCTTGCCTGACGCTGGCACTGCGGCGTCGCGCCTTCGGGCGGGCACTGCGTATCGCTGGCGTACCCGACGCGAGTGAGTTGGCCGAGCATCTCCATGGCGTCGACACACCCCGACCGGTCACCCGACCGGGCGGGACCGACGCAACGGACCGCAAGCAAGGTAGGACGACCGACATGAGCACACGATGAAGTCCCAGAAATGACCAGGCTTCAAGTGCACGAGTGAGGTCGCTGCGGGTGCTGCCCGCACGACCTCGGAGTGAGGAGTGCAGTGGCAGGCAAGGCCCGCGTACACGAGCTGGCTAAGGAGCTCGGGGTCGAAAGCAAGACCGTTCTCGCCAAGTTGAAGGAGATGGGCGAGTTCGTCAAGTCCGCGTCGAGCACCGTCGAGGCCCCGGTGGCCCGTCGGCTGCGCGGCGCCTTCGTCGCGTCCCAGGAGTCGGCGGCCCCCACGGCCACGCCGGCCCCGCCGACGCCGAAGGCGCCCTCGATGCCGGGTGGTGGCGAGCCCAGGATCTCCGCCAAGCCGGCGCCGCCGCGTCGGATGGTGCCGCCGGCGGCCAAGCCGAAGGGTCCGGTTCCGGGCCCGCCGCAGCCGGCAGCCCCGGTAGCCAAGCCGGCGAGCGCGCACGACATCGAGGTTGCCGCCGCCGAGGCGCGTGCGGCCGCCCTGAAGGCCGAGCAGGAGGCGACCGTCAAGGCCGCCCAGGCGGCTCGGCAGCAACAGCAGCAGCGTGGTGACACCGCCCGGCCGGAGCGTCCGGCCGACGGTGGCACCGGCACGGCCCGGCCGAAGCCGGGACCGGGCGCCATGCCGCCCCGGCCGGGTTCCCCGGCCGCGGGGCGTCCGACGGCACCCGGCGCGCCGACCCCCGGCCCCGGCCGGCCCGGTGCCCGCCCGCCGGCCCGTAGCGGCGGCAACAACCCGTTCGGCATCACGCCGGGTGGGCAGCGTCCGGCCGCCTCCGGCGGTCCCCGGCCCAACCCGGCGAACATGCCGCCGCGGCCCAGCCCGGCGTCGATGCCGCCGCGGCCCAGCCCGGCGTCGATGCCGACGCAGCGTCCGGGTCGCCCCGGTGGCGGCCCCGGCCGTCCCGGTGGTCCCGGTGGCGGTGCCGGTCGTCCCGGTGGCGGTGGCGGTGGCTTCCGTGGCGGTCCCGGTGGCGGCGGCGGTGGCGGTGGCTTCCGTGGCGGTCCCGGTGGCGGCGGCGGTGCCGGTGGCGGCTTCCGTGGCGGTCCCGGTGGGGGCGCCGGCGGTGCCGGCGGTGGTTTCCGGGGTGGTCCCGGTGGCGGTGGCGCACCGGCCGGTGGCGGAGGACGTCCCGGTGGCGGCGGCCGTGGTCGTGGCGGCGGTGCCGCGGGTGCCTTCGGGCGTCCGGGTGGCCGGCCGACCCGGGGTCGGAAGTCCAAGAAGCAGCGCAGACAGGAATTCGACAACCTGTCGGCGCCGACCATGAGCTCGGGCGCTCCGCGCGGCCAGGGCCAGGTCATCCGGCTGCCGCGTGGTGCGTCGTTGTCCGATGTCGCAGACAAGATCAACGCGAACCCCGGTTCGCTGGTCCAGGAGATGTTCAACCTGGGCGAGATGGTCACCGCGACCCAGTCGTGCTCGGACGACACCCTGCAGATTCTCGGCGAGCACCTCGGCTTCGACATCCAGATCGTCAGCCCCGAGGACGAGGACCGTGAGCTGCTGGCCCAGTTCAACATCGACCTGGACGCCGAGGTCGCCTCGGACCGGCTGGTCAGCCGTCCGCCGGTGGTGACCGTGATGGGTCACGTCGACCACGGTAAGACCAAGCTGCTCGACGCGATCCGCAAGGCGAACGTGGTCGAGGGCGAGGCCGGTGGCATCACCCAGCACATCGGTGCCTACCAGGTGCACGTGCCGCACGAGGGCGAGGAACGGGCGATCACCTTCATCGACACCCCGGGTCACGAGGCGTTCACCGCCATGCGTGCCCGTGGTGCCCAGGTGACCGACATCGTCATCCTGGTGGTTGCCGCCGACGACGGCGTCATGCCGCAGACGATCGAGGCGCTCAACCACGCCAAGGCGGCCGACGTACCGATCGTGGTGGCGGTCAACAAGGTCGACAAGCCCGACGCCAACCCGGACAAGGTCCGCCAGCAGTTGACCGAATACGGTCTGGTCGCCGAGGAGTACGGCGGCGACACCATGTTCGTCAACGTGGCGGCCAAGCCCGGCATCGGCATCGAGGACCTGCTCGAGGCCGTCCTGCTCACCGCCGACGCGTCGCTGGAGCTGACCGCTCCGATCGACGGGCCGGCCCAGGGCGTGGCGATCGAGGCGCACCTCGACAAGGGGCGCGGCGCGGTGGCCACGGTGCTGGTGCAGAAGGGCACCCTGCGGGCCGGCGACTCGATCGTCGCCGGTGGGGCGCACGGCCGGGTCCGGGCCATGCTGGACGAGAACGGCAAGCCGGTCCCCGAGGCCGGTCCGGCACGTCCGGTCATGGTGCTCGGTCTGACCGCGGTACCGGGAGCGGGTGACACCTTCCTGGCCGCCGAGGACGACCGCACGGTCCGGCAGATCGCCGAGCAGCGGCAGGCCCGACGGAGGGCGGCGGCGTTCGCCAACTCCCACCGGCGGCCCAGCCTCGAGACGATCATGGAGCAGCTCAAGGAGGGCGAGAAGACCTCGCTCAACCTGGTGCTCAAGGGCGACGGCTCCGGTTCGGTGGAGGCCCTGGAGGACGCGCTGTTCAAGCTCGACATTCCGGAGGAGGTCCAGCTGCGGATCATCCACCGGGGTGTCGGTGCGATCACCGAGAGCGACGTGATGCTGGCCAGTGCCTCGTCCGAGGCGGTGACCATCATCGGGTTCAACGTCCGGGCCTCCAACAAGGTCCGGGAGATCGCCGACCGCGAGGGTGTGGAGATCCGGTACTACACGGTCATCTACCAGGCCCTGGAGGAGATCGACGCGGCCCTCAAGGGTCTGCTCAAGCCGGAGTTCGAGGAGGTCGAGCTGGGCACCGCGGAGATCCGCGACGTGTTCCGCTCGTCCAAGATCGGCAATATCGCCGGTTGTATCGTCCGGTCGGGTGTCATCCGCCGCAACGCCAAGGCGCGGCTGCTGCGCGACGGGGCGGTCGTGGCCGACAACGTCACGATCAGCTCGCTCAAGCGGTTCAAGGACGACGCCACCGAGGTCCGCGAGGGCTTCGAGTGCGGTCTGACGTTGAGCAACTTCAACAACGTCCAGGTCGGTGACATCATCGAGACGTTCGAGATGCGCGAGAAGCCGCGCGCCTGATCGATGTCGACACCGGTGGCCGGGACCCGTACGGGCCCCGGCCACCGGTGTTTCCACGCCCGGTCGCGGCGTACCCGGGGCCACCGAAAAGGTGGAGATCACGGGGCGGTCGATGCCGTACTGTTCCCGCCGTGTACACCGGAACCGCCGTTTTTGACGTCCTCCTGCCCGGCGACTCACGCTCGTTGAAGGCGAAGAGGTCCTATGTTCGTCCCATTGTCGCCGCCCTGCGCCGGTTCGAGGTCTCGGCGGCCGAGGTGGGTGATGCCGACCTGCACGGCCGGGCCCGGATCGCGGTCGCCCTGGTCGCCTCCGAGGCACACCACGTCGGCGAGGTGCTCGACGCCTGCGAGCGTCTGGTCGCCGGACGACCGGAGGTCGAGTTGCTCTCCGTGCGCCGGCGGTTGCACGGCGAAGATGACTGACCCGTCGTACCCGGGGCCGAAGCCGGCGGGGGTCGCGGATGCCGACGGCGGCGACGCGGCCCCCGGCCACGCGGGTAGTGTTCACCAGGTCGGCCGGTCCGGCCGCGGCGCCTGGCGCGCCGCCGGTCCGGCCCGGGAGCAGGACGCCGTGGAGGTGCGGAGATGACGGACCCGGCCAAGGTGCGCCGGCACGCGGAGCGCGTGCGGGAGCTGGTGGCTTCGGTGGTGCGTACCCAGATCAAGGATCCCCGACTCGGCATGATCACCATCACCGACGCGCGGATCACGCCCGACCTGCGGGAGGCGACGGTCTACTACACCGTGCTCGGCGACGCCGCCGAGCAGGCGTCCACCGCCGCCGCGCTGGAGAGCGCCAAGGGTTTGCTGCGCAGCACCGTGGGCAAGGCCCTCGGGCTGCGCCACTCGCCGACCCTGGCGTTTGTCCTCGACAACGTGCAGGACCAGGTCAAGCACATCGACGACCTGCTGGCGGCGGCCCGCAACGCGGACGCGGAGGTGCAGCGGCTGGCGGCCCAGGCGGAGTACGCGGGCGAGCCGCAGCCGTACCGGGTCGACGAGGACGACGAGACGGACGAGGGCGACGAGACCGTGGACGGCGAGCGGGGCACCGCCGCCGCCCCGCCGCCCGCCGACGGTGCCGGTGACCGGCGGTGAGCGGCGGCGCCCTGCTCGCTGACGTGGCAGCCACCCCGACGGCGCCGCAGCCGACCGAGGCCGAGTGGGCGGCGGCGGTCGACGCGGTCGGCCGCCTGCTGGCCGGCGACGGCCGGATCCTGCTGGTCTGCCACGTCAACCCGGACGGGGACGCGCTGGGCAGCATGCTCGGCTTCGGACTCGGGCTGCGCCGACTCGGCGTACGACAACTCCAGGCGACCTTCCCGGGCCGACCGGAGGTGCCGGAACCGTTCCGGAGCATGCCCGGGCTGGACCTGCTGGTCCCGGCGACCGAGGCGTACCCGGATCCGGACCTGGTGATCTGCTTCGACATCGCGGCGGTCTCCCGCCTCGGCGACCTGGTCGACCGGCTCGACCGGGCCGGTACGTCGCTGGTCCTCGACCACCACGCCTCGAACACCCGGTTCGGCCGGACCAACCTGGTCGACCCGTTCGCCGCGGCCACCTCGGTGGTGGTGGAGCAGCTGCTCGACCGGCTCGGCGCGCCGCTGGACCGGGAGATCGCCGAGTGCCTCTACATCGCGCTCGCCACCGACACCGGCTCGTTCCGCTTCGACATGACCACCCCGGCCGTGCACGAGATGGCCGCCCGGCTGCTCGCCACCGGCCTGCGACCCGGGGAGATCTCCCAGCGGATCTTCGACACCCGACCGTACGGGGCCGTCCGGCTCTACGGTGACGTGCTGGCGCGTGCCCAGCTCGAACCGCTGGCGGTCGGCGGCCTGGGACTGGTCTGGACGTACGCCACGCTGGAGGACCTGGCCCGGCACGGGCAGCGCCCGTACACGCTCGAACCCCTGATCGACTCGGTGCGCTGCACCGCCGAGGCCGACGTGAGCTTCGTCCTGAAGCAGGTCGCCGAGGCCGAGTGGGCGGTCTCGATGCGCAGCAAGGGCGCCACGGACGTGAGCCGGGTCGCGGTCGCGCTCGGCGGTGGCGGTCACCGGCTGGCGGCCGGGTTCACCGCGTACGGGTCGGTGCCGGACGTGGTCGACACGATCCGGGCCGAGTTGGCCCGGGGTACGGGCGATCCGGGGCGGACCGGGACTGACCTGCAAGATCAGTAGTGGCGGGGCTGGCGTCGCGCTTCCCGCTCGGCGCCGGCCCGGGGACAATCGGCTCATGGAACAGCAACCGGAGCTCTCCGCCGATGTGCCCCGGGCCTGGGACCGACCGGTCTTCTCGGTTCCGATCCTCGTCTTCCTCTCGCTGATCGGAGGCCAGTTCGCCTCCTTCTCGGCCGCGGCCAACCTCTACTCGATCGGGCTGGGTGGGGCGCTGGCCTGGGTGGGTCTGTCTCCCCGGATCCCCCGCCGGGCGGTGCCGGCACGGCTGGGACCGGGCGCCCGCTGGTGGCTGCTGCCGATCCTGATCTTCGGGGTCTTCGAGGCGGCGACCTTCATGCTCGGCTCTCGGGACGACTTCCCGACCTTCTCCAAGCTCGCCGACCCGCTGCTGGAGGACTCGCTCGCCCGGTCCGCGGCGTACTTCGCGTGGCTCTCGGCGTTCTGGGGGCTGGTGCGCCGATGAGGCAACTCGCGATCGCCGGCTTCGTCGGCGCCCTGGTGCTGCTTGTCGTGGTGGAGTGGACGGCCCGGCGCGAAGGGTCCCGGATTCCCACCCTCGGCGACGTCTGTGCCTACGTGATGCGGTACGAGGTCGGCCCGGTGCCGGTCGGCCGGATCGCCGTGATCGGCTTCTGGTGGTGGATGGGCTGGCATTTCTTCGCCCGCTGACGTGACGCCCGGTTGTGATGACGGTTGCCGGGGCGCCGGGCCTGCCTGACGAAGGGCGCGCCGAACCCGGTCCGTCCCCGGCGGGGTGGCACCCGGGTCAGAGCGTCGGCCGACGGCCGGGGAGCTCGCGGACCGCGGCCAGGAACCGGGCCTGGTCGCCACGGGGCGCCGGGTTGACGATCCGGATCCACGACCCGTCGTCGAAGACGATGGTGGACGGGAACCGCACCAGCCGGGTGCTGCCGTGCTCGGAGTCGATCCGGGCCGCCCGGCTGCGTGCCACGCTCCACAGCAGCCGGGGGCGGCGTCGGTCCGGCCGCCCCTCGGGAGGACGGAGCCCCATCCGCAGCAGGTGCAGGTGGGTGTCGGGCTCGTCACTCGTCCGGAACTCGTCGCGCAGCTCGCGGGCCCGGTCCCGGGTGGTCCGGGCACTGTCCCGTACCGCGCCGACGAACCGTCCGAGTCGCTCCCACGCCTCCGACACGTCGTCCCTCCCTCCCTCCCTCCCTCGACCGGCCGGGCGGTTCGGCCCGGTGGTGGCTGCCGGACATTCTGGCCGACCCGGGCCGGCGGTGGGTGCCGGGTGGGGCGCCGCGGCCGGCGGGAGCCCGGCGTACGACGGGCGCCGTACCCGATCTCCGCCCGGTGCCGTTGTAGGGGAGTCCGCTGAACTGCGGTTACGGTCAACTGGCGTCCCGGATCGCGGGAATGGTGTACAGGATGTGGACCTGAACGATAACTTGGGTAGTGGAACTGAACGATACCTAGGGTCGGGTTGCGCGCTCCACCCGAGCTGGTCACCCGACGACCACGCACACCGTCCGCCCTCCAGGGTCAACCGACCCGGGCTCACGCTGCCCTGGCCTGGCGACCGTCCGGCGATCCCGGACCCGCTGCCGAGGCGCCACAGCAGACCCCGCCGCAGCGGGTGCGGCAGACGCCGCGCCACGTGCCCTGGAAGGAGCCATCCCATGGCGGCAAAGCCCAGCAAGCCCAAGCCCGACAACACCGACGAGGCCCGCGAGCAGGCCCGGCGCGCCCTCCAGATCTCCATGGACACCCGTCAGTGACCGGTGTCGAGGTGGGCTGACGGACGGGCCTCAGGGCGTCGTCGCCCTGCGACGACGGGATCCACGATCCAGACTCGTCGACCCGTCCGTCCGTCCGCACCGCACCGCACCGCGGCGGGACGACGGCCGCCCGCGCCGGCTTGCGCGCCGGCCGGGGTGCACCGAACCCGACGTCGTCCGGTGGTGTCGGCACCGTCCGTACGGATGGTGATCGCCAAGGGTTCGACGTTGGTATATTCCGTCCCCGGGAGACCAACGTGACCGGATGACCCCGGTCGCGGGCCTTGCGGGGAGGCGACATGAGTCAACCGGTAAGGGTGAACGTGCCCGGCCTGCGCTCACTCGGCGGTGAGATCGTCGGTCACGGCACCGAGTTGAGATCCGACGTCAGGTCGGTGGAGGGCCGGCTGGTGCCCGGGGCCGGCGGAGCCGGCTGGGCGACCGCGGAGGCGACCCAACGGGCCGCGGACGGCTGGGAGTCGTACCTCAACGGTCTCGGCGGCCGGATCGAGGCGTCCGGCCAGTCGCTGATCGACGCGGCGAACAACTACACGGCCTCGGACGACCGAGCGGGACAGCGGCAGGGTCGGGTACGCGCCCGATGAGCGGCGGAATCACCTTCGAGATGCTGCTGAACGCCGATCCGGAGGTGTGGCGCCGGGCGGCGCAGGGCTGGGACCAGCTCGGTCGCCGCGCCGACGACCGGTCGGACGACTACGCCAGCTCGGCACGGCGGATCCCGGACGTCTGGGAGTCCGGCCCGGCGGCGAGCGCTGCCCAGCAGCACTGCGACGGGCTGCGCAAGGAGCTGGAGACCGTGTTCCCGCCGGTGTCGACGATCGCGCAGACGCTGGCGCAGCACGCCAACGACGTCTCGGAACTGCGCACCCGGGCACAGGACCTGGTGACACAGGGGCGGGCGGCACACGTCACGATCAACCCCGACGGGTCGATGACGATGGACCCGGCGCACGCCAACGAGTGGACCGCCCGCGCGATGTCGCAACTCGTCTGGCAACGGGACGCGCTGCTGCGGCAGGCCGCGGAGCTGGACGGGCGGGCCGCGCGGGCCATCGCGGAGAACACCGCGACCGCCTCCGGCACTCCGATGTCGAAGGTCGACCGGTCGACGGTGCCCGGCAAGGGGACCGACCCGGCCGAGGTGAAGCGCTGGTGGGACTCGTTGACCCCGGCGCAGCGGCGGTACGTGACCGCCGAGTACCCCGAGCTGGTCGGGGCGCTGGACGGCGTACCGGTGGCCAGCCGCGACGTGGCCAACCGGATCGTGCTGGACCGGGAGCAGGACGCGCTCACCGCCCGACGCGACGAACTCGACAACCGCGAGGCGTACATCCGGTCGATGGTCGAGCAGGGGCGGGGCGCGGAGCTGTATCCGGGCGAGTCGAACAAGGTCGGTGCGGCGCTGACGGAACTCGACCGGATCCGGGAGGAGCGGGAGCGGATCGACCGCAACCTGCGCGGCCTGGACAGGATCACCGACCGGCTGGAGGACCCGGACCGGCCACGGGCGTACCTGATCGGACTCTCCACGGCCGACGACGGACGGGCGATCGTGTCGGTGGGCAATCCGGACGCCGCCGACAACGTGCTGACGTACGTGCCGGGGACCGGGGTGGAGCTGTCGAAAGTCGGGGGCGAGCTCAACCGGAACGACCACATGGCCGCCGACGCGCGGGTGGCCGACCCGTCGGCGGAGACCGCATCGATCATGTGGCTCGGCTACGACGCGCCGGACTCGATCGCCTGGAACGCGCCGTTCGACGGCTCCGCCGAGGGCGGCGCCCCACACCTGGACCGGTTCCAGGACGGGCTGCGGGTCACCCACGACGGTGAGCCGTCCCGCAACGTGGTGCTCGGGCACAGCTACGGTTCGACGGTGATCGGGCACACCGCCCAGCAGGGGAACGGCATCAACGCCGACGCCCTGGTCTTCGTCGGCTCGCCCGGCGTCGACACCAACTCGGCGAGCGACCTCAGGGGCGTGCCGACCTCCGAGGTGTGGGCCACCCGGGCCGAACACGACGTCATCAGGCGGGTGCCGGACTGGGACATCGCGCACGGCAACGACCCGACCCGGGAGGACTTCGGCGGGCGGGTCTTCACCAGTGATCCGGGCGACCCGGACAACGAGGGAAAGACCCACTCGGCGTACTGGGACGAGGCCAACCTGGCCCGGGAGAACATCGCCCTGATCGTCACGGGTCAGACGGGCAAGGTCAGTTGACGGACGTACGGGGCTGGCGGAGGGTGGCGCTGGTGGCGACGGTCGTCGTCGCCGGCCCCGCCGTCGCGGGGTGTCAGGAGGAACCGGGCATGCAACCGACCATCACCGCCGAGCAGGCGGCGCAACGGGTGGAGGAGCTTCTCCAGGAGACGTACGGGCAGCTTCCGCCCGGGGCGCGGCTGGAGCTCTTCGGCGTCGCGGGCACGCTGCCGTGTGACGACCCGACCGACGGCGGTCCGGCCGGTCGCGTCTTCTACGAGAAGCGGTACGAGGTGGTCTTCCCGGCGGACTGGCCGGCGGACCAGGCGCTGCCGATGCTGGCCGACCACTGGCGACGGCACAACTACACGATCGTCAACGACCTGAGCGACCGCAGTGACCCGCGACTCAGCGTCGAGCACCCCGAGGACGGGTTCCGGGTCACCGTCGCGGTGTGGAACCGCGACTCCGGTGCGGTCGACATCTACCTCACGGGTGGCTCACCCTGCGTCTGGGAGCACGGCACCCCGGACCCGCAGTGACCGGGGAGCCGGCCGTCCGTTGTGCGCCGTCGCAGCCCGGCCGTCGTGGACGGCCGCCCGGCCTCAGCGGAACAGGCTGACCGCCGCGCGGCCGGTGCCGGCGACGATCCCACCGCCGACGTACTCGGGGCGGGTTGTCATCGGTAGCTCCCAGTCCCGCTGTCCCGACGAGATGTCGTACCCGATCGTGATGTACGGCGACTGTGCGTTGTCGGTGATCTGGCTGTAGACGAGCCGGGAGCCGTCCGACTCGATCCAGTACGGCTCCACCGCGTTCCGCCCCGCCATGTCGATCGGCGGGGAGAGGGGTTCGCCGGTGACGCAGTTGTACACCCGGACGAAGCTCTGATCGGTCCGTTCCGAGTCGCCGGAGGTTCCCGGGGCGGCGACGTTCATGACGAGGTACTCGCCCACCGTCGCCATCCGGGTGGAGAGCTCCGGCCCCGAGATCCGCCACAGCAGGTGGCCGGTGTTCGGGTTCGCCGCGGCGACCGTGTCCCGGGCCGGGTGGTGCGGAGCCGGGCCGCCGAGTCGGACGAGCAGCGGCAGTGGTGAGGTCGGCGCGTACCGGTTCTGGTAGGCCGCCGGCTCCCAGCCGGCAACGGAGGACTTCCTGGTGCCGTCCAGGTCGTAGATGTCGGTGCCGGTCCAGTCCTGGTTCTGGATGGCGATGCCACCGCGGAAGACGTTCCAGGTCAGATCGCGTTCCTTGCTGACCCGGGCGGACCGGAGCACCTCACGGCCGTCCGCGGTGTCGACGAAGACGACCTCGTCGGCGTCGAACCTGGTGTCGACAAGCAGCCCCTCGGTGGGTGCGACGTACATGTCGTCGTGGCCCTCGCGGGTCCAGACCGGGTCGCCCTCGGTGGTGTATCCGGCGGCGAATCCGCCCTCCTCCGCCCGGGTCCCCAGGGCGACAAAACGGTCGTCGGCGACCACCATCGAGGTGAGTTCCCGATTGGGTGCCTTCACGGTCTGCACGGTCTCGCCGGTGTCGGTGTCCAGGAAGACGACCGTGGAGTCGGCGCCGTTGCCGGCACCCGCGACACAGCCGATCCGGTTCTCCCGTACGGCGCATGACGTGACAGGGCCGGTCAGGTCGACGCGGGACCAGCGTTCGTCGCCGGTACGCATGTCGAGGCCGACCAGGGATGTCCCGGAGCGGAGCAGGACGATGGTGGAGTCACCACCGAGGACGGTGGGCTGACTGCCCTGAACCCGGGCGGTCCACACCGGTGCCGGCGGCTGGGACGTCAACCGGAGGAGTTCGTCGCGCAACGACACCCGGAAGATCGACGGGATCTCCTCCGGGTACAGCTTGTCGTCCCAGGCCGTCAGGTCCTTCTGGCCGGTTGTCAGCCTGATGACGAAGACCGCCGTCACCGCCAGGACGACGAACGCCGCCAGCAGCGCGGCGGCGACCACCTGCCGGAGACGCGCCCGGGAGCCCGGATGGCCGGGGTGCGTCAGCGGGCCCGGGTACGCAGGTTGACCGGGGTGGCCCGGTTCGCCCGGCTGGCTCGGGTGTCCCGCCTGGTTCGGGTGTCCCGGCTGGTGGGCGGCGGCGACGGGGTGGGCCGTTACCGGCGTGGGTCCCGCTGGTTGTGGCGGCGTGGGTCCGGTTGGTTGTGGCGGTGCGGTTGGTGCGGGGGCGGGAACGCCGCCGATCGCGAGGCTCGCGGAGAGGGCGTTGGCGAACTCGCCGCAGGACGGGTAGCGGTAGGCCGGATCCTTGGCCATCGCGCGTCCGACAACCGCGTCGACCGCCGGGGCGAGGTGCGGATGGAACCGTCGGACGGACGGCACCGGCGCTCCGAGATGTGCGGCGATGACCGCCACCGGGTTGCCACCCTCGTACGGGTCGTGGCCGGTGAGCAGCCGGAACACCGTACAGGCCAGGGAGTACTGGTCGGACCGCCCGTCGAGGTGGCCGTCCTGGAGCTGCTCGGGCGAGGTGTGGCGGACAGCGTCCAGGGTCACGCCGGCGCCAGCCGGGTCCGTCCCGGCGGAGCCCAGCCGGGAGATGCCGACATCGGTCAGCGCCACCTGGCCCCGCGAGTTGACCAGGATGTTGGTGGGGGTGACGTCGCGGTGGAGCAGGCCGGAGCTGTGGATGTAGTCCAGGGCGTTGGCCAGCGCCGCGGTGATGGTGCCGACCTGTGCCGGGGGGAGTCCGGCGGGCGTACTGTGGAGCAGGTCGGACAGCGCCGGACCGTCGACGAGGTCCATCGCGTACCAGAGTCGTCCGTCGAACTCGCCGCGATCGTGGACCGCCACGATGTTCGGGTGCCGCAGTCGGGCGGCGGCGTCGACCGCGTCCGTGAACCGTTGCGGGTAGCCGGATCCGTCATCGCCGGTCAGGGGCAGGATCTTGAGTGCGTCACTGCGTGGCAGTCGTGGATGCCGCGCGGCGTACACCTCGGTGGTGGCACCCGACCCGATGAGCCGCTCGATGGAGTAACCAGCGAAGACCGACCCCTGCTCCAGTGTCACAAACCCTCCCTTTGGGGACTGCCCGGGCGAGAGTTCCGACGGTAACCCAGAACCTCGCCCGGTAGGGAGGGCGGCGAGTCGGCCACCCGTCTTGAATGATCATGCAGTCGTATGCATATACTATGACCGTGTCCAAGGTCCTTACCTCCCTGCCTGTCGGTGAACGTGTCGGCATCGCCTTCTCTGGCGGCCTCGACACCTCGGTAGCGGTCGCGTGGATGCGCGACAAGGGTGCCGTGCCGTGCACGTACACGGCTGAGATCGGCCAGTACGACGAGCCGGACATCGCCTCGGTGCCCGGCCGCGCGATGGCGTACGGCGCCGAGGTCGCCCGACTGGTCGACTGCCGGGCGGCGTTGGTGGAGGAGGGACTGGCGGCGCTGGCCTGCGGTGCCTTCCACATCCGGTCCGGCGGCCGCACCTACTTCAACACCACCCCGCTCGGCCGGGCCGTCACCGGCACCCTGCTGGTCCGCGCGATGCTCGACGACGGGGTGCAGATCTGGGGCGACGGCTCCACCTTCAAGGGCAACGACATCGAGCGGTTCTACCGGTACGGGCTGCTCGCCAACCCTTCGCTGCGGATCTACAAGCCGTGGCTGGACGCCGACTTCGTCACCGAACTCGGCGGCCGCAAGGAGATGTCGGAGTGGCTGCTCGCCCACGGCCTGCCCTACCGGGACAGCGTGGAGAAGGCGTACTCGACCGACGCGAACATCTGGGGTGCGACGCACGAGGCGAAGTCCCTGGAACACCTCGACACCGGCATCGAGATCGTCGAGCCGATCATGGGCGTACGGTTCTGGGACCCGACGGTCGAGATCGACACCGAGGACGTCTCGGTCCGGTTCGAGCAGGGACGACCGGTGATGATCAACGGCAAGGAGTTCGCCTCCGCCGTCGACCTGGTGCTGGAGGCGAACGCCATCGGCGGCCGGCACGGGCTGGGCATGTCCGACCAGATCGAGAACCGGATCATCGAGGCCAAGAGCCGTGGCGTCTACGAGGCGCCGGGGATGGCGCTGCTGCACGCCGCGTACGAGCGGCTGGTCAACGCGATCCACAACGAGGACACCCTGGCCAGCTACCACGTCGAGGGGCGGAAGCTGGGCCGGCTGATGTACGAGGGCCGCTGGCTGGACCCGCAGGCGCTGATGCTGCGCGAGTCGTTGCAGCGCTGGGTCGGCTCGGCGGTCACCGGTGAGGTGACCCTGCGGCTGCGGCGCGGCGAGGACTACTCGATCATCGACACCACCGGGCCGGCGTTCAGCTACCACCCGGACAAGCTGTCGATGGAGCGGACCGAGGACTCGGCGTTCGGCCCGGTCGACCGGATCGGTCAGCTGACCATGCGCAACCTCGACATCGCCGACTCCCGGGCCAAGCTCGAGCAGTACGCCCGGCTCGGCATGGTCGGCGGCACCCCGCACCCGGCGCTGCTCGGTGACACCCAGCCGGCCTCGACCGGGCTGATCGGCACGATGTCCGAGGGCGGTGCCGAGGCGATCGCCTCCCGGGGTGAGGTCTCCGAGGCGGACGCGCTGCTCGACCACGCGGCGATGGAGGCCGGCACCGACTGACCGGTTTCGGTTACGCATCTTCCTTGATCGATGTTTCTGATCGAGGGTGGTCACTCGGTAAGGCTTGTGTGCCGCAGACGGAGGACCTAGCCTGATTCGTCAAACGGACGGCCGCGCCTCGGCCGTTCGTTTGGCATCCATTGAACCTTTTCCACCTCCCCCTGCGGTCCGTCGTGGCCGCAGGGGGAGGTCGGGGCGCAAACGCCACGCGGTTCAGGTGGAACAAGGTTCACTGTGGATGGTCCGCAACAGTGGTGCGGACGACGGGCGACCAGCACCGTCGCGCACCGGCCCGACCGGCCCGGGAATCCCCGGGTAACCCCCTCGGAAGGAGCCCCCCTTTGCGCATCCGTCTCGCGCTGGCGGCGATCGCCACCGCACTCACCGGCGCCCTCGCCGTACCCTCGGTGGCGGCGGCCGCCCCGGCGCCGATCATCGGCGGCGGCACCGTCTCGTCCGCTCCCTGGGCGGCGGCCGTCTTCCAGAACGGCTCGTTCGCCTGCTCCGGCTCGATCATCGCCTCCCGGTGGGTGCTGACCGCGGCGCACTGCGTCGGCGGCACGATGACCGTCCGGGTCGGCAGCGTCTACTACGCCTCCGGCGGCGTCACCCGCAACGTCCAGTCCCGGCAGACCCGCAACGACCTGGCGCTGCTCTACCTCAACAGCGCGGTGAGCACCACGTACGTGACGCTGGCCAGCAGCAACCCGCCGGTCGGCTCGACGAACACCATCTACGGCTGGGGCCGTACCTGCACCAACTGCCCCGCCTCGAGCCAGCTGAAGTCCGCCACGGTCACGGTGACCAGCCTGAGCGCCACGGACGCGTACGGCGGCCCGGCGATCCGCAGCGGCCCCGGCAACGGTGTCGCCTGGCGGGGCGACTCCGGTGGACCGCAGTTCTACAACGGCCAGCAGGTC
This sequence comes from Plantactinospora sp. B5E13, assembly GCF_039871775.1. Lineage (NCBI taxonomy): Bacteria > Bacillati > Actinomycetota > Actinomycetes > Micromonosporales > Micromonosporaceae > Plantactinospora > Plantactinospora sp. B5E13. Next base: position 214,429 of record NZ_JBDPLT010000004.1, on the reverse strand, counting down.
GGCGTCTGCTCGACGGGCAACGGTTCGTCGTACCAGAACTACGGATCGGTCGCGGCCAACCGTAGTTGGATCACCTCGGTCGCCGGAGTCTGACCAGGAGTCTGACCGGCGGATCGATCGCGCTCCTTGCGCCCTGACCGGGGCGGTGCCACCGACAGCAGGTCGACGGCGCCGCCCCGGTTCGCGTGTTCCCCCTGCCTACAGATGTAAGTGAGGAGAGAGGTTGCGGTCCTTACGTAGCGCGTGGCACGATCGCCGGCGATGAGTGAGACAGTCAAGTCGGAAGCCGTCTCCGGTAAGCCCGTCGAGGCGTCGTCCGGCAAACCGGTCGAGGCGTCCGCGCGGCGGATCGCCGGGCTGGCCCTGCCCGCCCTGGTGGTGCTCGCCGCCGAACCGCTCTACGTGCTGGTCGACACCGCCGTACTCGGGCACCTCGGCGCGGTGCCGCTGGCCGCACTCGCGGTCGGCGGGCCGGTGATGACCTTGGTCGCCTGGATCGGCACCGTGACGGCGTACGGCACCACCGGGCGGGCGGCCCGCCGCTTCGGGTACGGCGACCGGGCCGCCGCGATCGCCGAGGGCGTGCAGTCGTCCTGGCTCGCCCTCGGCACCGGACTGCTGATGGCGATCGTCCTGCAGTTCGCGGCCGGCCCGTTGGCGCGTACCCTCGCCGGAGGCGAATCCGCCGAGGTGGTCGACGGCGCGACACTCTGGCTGCGGATCGCGGCGATCGGCGCCCCCGGGCTGCTGCTTGCCGCCGCCGGCAACGGCTGGATGCGCGGGGTGCAGGACACCCGACGTCCGCTCTGGTTCGTGCTCGGACCCAACCTGCTCTCCGCGGTCCTCTGCCCGGTACTGGTCTATCCGGCCGGGCTGGGTCTGGTCGGCTCGGCGATCGCGAACGCGACCGCGCAGGTGCTCTGCGGACTGCTCTTCGCCGGTGCCCTGGTCGCCGAGCGGGTGCCGCTGGCCCCACGGTTCCGGGTGATCGGACAGCAGCTTGCCCTCGGCCGGGACCTGTTGATCCGGGGTGCCGCGTTCCAGGTCAGCTTCCTGTCGGCGACCAGCGTGGCGGCCCGGTTCGGGGTGGCTGCGGTCGGCGCCCACCAGATCGCCCTGCAACTGTGGTTCTTCACCGCGCTACTGCTCGACGCGCTGGCCATCGCCGCCCAGTCGCTGGTCGGGGCGGCGCTCGGGGCCGGTGACGCGGGGACCGCCCGGCTGCTGGCCCGCCGGGTCGCGGTGGTCGGCGGAATCTGCGGGGTCGGCTTCGCCGTGCTGGTCGGTGCCGGTGCCACCATCATCCCGTCCTGGTTCAGCGCCGACCCGCAGGTGCACGACCAGGCACTGCGGGCCTGGCCCTGGTTTGTCCTCATGCAGCCGCTCGCCGGGGTGGTGTTCGCGCTCGACGGGGTGCTGATCGGCGCCGGTGACGTCCGTTACATGCGGGATCTCACCATCGTCGCCGCCCTCGGCGGGTTCCTACCGGCGATCTGGCTCAGTTACCTGCTCGCCCTCGGGCTCGGTGGGATCTGGGCCGGGCTGACCCTGTTCATCGTGATCCGGCTGGTCGGCCTGCTGCTGCGGATGCGCTCCGGACGCTGGCTGGTGCTCGGCGCCATCCGCTGAGTGCCGTCCGTCGCCCCCGCACCGTAGGAGCGCCGACATCGGTCGAATCGGCGTACGGAGTGCGGGACAGGTACGTTGTGGGCAAACTGCTCCCGATGGGAAGGAATCTCATGGCTCCGACGACGTACTGGTCACGGAAGCGGGCCCTGGTCGGCGCGTTCCTGGCGACGGTGCTGGTGGTGGCGGCGTCCCTGCTGGCGACCGGATCGCCGGCGTCCGCGCACGTCAAGCTGAGCCCCCGGGCGACCTGCTCCGGTACGGAGCTGTCGCCGCACCGGGACGCCTACGGCGGGGCGATCTCGGTCTTCGTCTCCTACTCCAGCGCGAACGGCGGGACGAACTGCGTCTGGGCGCAGAAGAACCTCAACCGCGACCGGTCCGAGCACATGGAGGTCTTCGTCGGTCGCTGTGCCACCGGCAACCCGGGCTACCCGTGTGAGCCGCTGGTCTTCGACCGTGACTACGGCAACTTCCAGTACTACGCCGGCCCGGCGCAGATCACCGGGACCGCCGGTCACTGCATCCTCGTGTACGTGGTGTACCGCAACCTGTCCGAGGAGCGGTGGGGACCGATCCACTGCGGTTAGGACGTCGGCCTGCACCGGCGGACAGTAACTGATGGCGGCCGGGTGGGGTACGGCTGACGGCGTACCCGCACCCGCCCGTCGTCGGGTCAGTCGGGGTCGGGCATCAGGCCCTGGGCGCGCAGGTCGGCGACGTGTCGGGCCGGCGGTGGCTGGGAGTCGTGGTCGGAGGGGCGGGGTCCTTCCGGTCCGTCGGGGCCGACCCGGACGAAGGTTTCGACCCGGGTGACCCGGCACCGCACGCCGTGCATCTCGAACTCGTCGGTTGTCGGCGGTTTGTGCGCCGCCTTGGCGCGCTGGTACGCCGTCATGAACTCCTCCATCGGCGTGTTGTCGTCCAGCGGGATGTGCCCGATGGAGAAGGAGCCGGCGTCCCGGGCGGCTTGCGGGGTCGGGTACGTGTCGAACGACTTGGGTCGCCAACTGCCGTCGACGTACCCGCCGATGGTGAAGCCGACGGGGAGCAGCACCACGTTGGGGTGGGTGTCCATGGCCCGGTAGGAGTCCTTGCGTACCTGCGCGGGCACGGTTCGTGCCCGGTGCGCCGCGGAGGTCATCTCGATCCGGACGATGCCGTCGGTGAGTCCGGTGCTGGCGGTCGGGTCGATGATGAATCCGTCCAGCTGCGACGGGGCCTTCTCCGTCTGACCGGGCGGATACGGGTCGGGGTCGGTGGGCCGGGGCGGCTCGGGTCCGTCCGGCCCCATCCGGATGAACGGCTGGGCGCGGATGATCCGGTATCGACAGCCGTGGACGGTGACGTCGTTGACGGGTTCCCAGTCGAGCAGTTCGTAGGCGGCCTCGCACTCGGCCCGCTCGGTGGCGTTCTCGGGGGTGTCCGGTGTCTCGCTGTGCCGGGTGCGGAGGTGGTGGGCGAGACTGTCCCGGGCGTACTGCGGCTCTTCGCCGTCGAGTCGGATGATGCGCCACCGGCCGTCGGCCAACTCCTCGGCCAGGCCGAAGATCGGGGCGCCCCACATGGTCTTGGGGTAGGCGAGCGAGCGACGTCGGGCGTCGTCCTCGGAGATCATCGATACGGGGTCGTCCCGCTGCTCGATTTTGATCAGCAGGTGATCAGGTACGGACTTGTCGTGATTGGTCATGTACGCATTGTGTTGTCTCGGCCGCCGAACCGCAGCCCCGCCACCACCACAGTTTGTCCACAGATGTCAGTGCCGTCGCCACAACGGTCCACAGATCTCGACAGGGAGGCGGCCGCTGCCGCGTCGGACGGTCCGTGCGGCATCTCCGACCGATCGGATCAGTGCTGCGCTCGCGTCAGGTCCGCACGCTACGGGTCAGGGGCGCGGCCTCGGGGTCCGGTTGAGGCCGAGAGTATCCAGGTAGAGGGTTCTTCTCAGCGGCACGCCTTCGCCACCCGGGAGACCGTCAGCGAGAAGTGGGACACCCGCCCGGTGGAAGAGAACCCATTCCGCGATGACCAGAGCACAGCACACGGCCCAGAGGGCTGCGACGACCGCTGCCGGCACCGCGTCGAGAGCACCGGTGAGTTGCAGTATCAGCAGGGGCGCCGCCAACAGCAACAGAGCGCGGGCAATCCAGATCGCCGCCCGGTACGCGGACTTCTGGCGGACAAGCTCGAATTCCTGGTGGCTGATCGACACCGGAGGATCGTAGGTGGGTGCGTCTGCGCTGTCGATCACGAAAACGATCACAGACTTTGGTGGTCGTCAGGTGTCGTGGGCGCATACCCCCAGGGCGCGCATGACATCATGACCGGGCGGAGATCGATCTCCGTCGGTCCGCCCGGACGGTCGACGGGTCCGCGTACGGGGAGGGAGCGTCGGTGAGAAGTCTCAGACATCTGTTTGCGGTGATGGTTCTCGGGCTGTCCGCGGTGGTGGTGGGCACGTCGCCCGCCGCTGCGGAGAACGTCCAGGCCAGCTCGGCCGAGGACGTCCAGGCCAGCTCTGCCGAGGGCGTCCAGACCATTTATCTGAACGCGGCCGGCGACGACGCCCGGGACGGCGCGACGCCGGCCACCGCGGTCCAGAGTCTGGTACGGGTGCAGCAGCTCGTCGCCGCCGGCCCGCTCGACATGGATGTCGAGGTACGCATCCACGCCGGCACGTACGTGGCCCAGGGCATCGTCTGGCAGACCTACCGTCCGGGCCACACGATCTCGTTCATGCCGGACGACTACGAGTACGGCGAGGGCATCGGCGGGATCGCGGCGCGGCCGGTCTTCCAGAACCGGCGGGCCAGCGGGTCGGGCCGGTACATCGACGGGCCGTGGTTCTATGCCTGTCCCGGTAATCCCGGCCAGCCTCTCACGGAGGGCGGGACGTCCGGGTTGCGGTTCTACTACCTGCAGGTGGAGTACTACGCCGCCTCGGCCATCTCGCTGGACGGCTCGGCGGGGTCGTGCGGCGGGGGCTACCAGCGCACGTCGGCGCCGGGCCTGCCCTCGGCCCGGGGACTGGACGGCAACACCGTCTTCGGGATGCTCTTCACGAAGATCGGCAACGCCTACACCGGCGGTTCGTGCGACAACCCCGACTTCCTGCGGTGCGGCTACGGCGGGATCGTGCTCACCGAGTCGTCCGACAACCGCATCGAGAACAACCACTTCGTGGACCTGCGGAACTCCGAGAACAGCTACATCCACGCCATCTACGTGACCCACAAGAGCAACCGCAACCGGTTCGTGAGCAACCAGGTGACCGGGGTGAGCAGCGAGCCGATCAAGGTGCGCGACGGCAGCAACTTCAACACGTTCGAGCAGAACGTGTTCGGCGCCAACGGGTTCCTCCGCTCCTCGCCGTCCATGGTCCACTACCGCGAGGAGCTCAACGAGGCTGCGGACGAGTGCGCGTCGTACCACGTCCGGTTTGCCTACAACGACCTCGGCACCTATCTGATCGGCAGCACCGACAACCTGCCGGCATGGCTGATCACTCCGGACGGTGCGACGTACAAGGGGGCTCCGGTCTGTCCGGCCCTGCCGGCGGGTGAGGCGCGCCTGATCACGGCGGGCAACGCCCACTGACTGGTGCGCCCGGCGGCCCTACCGGGGCCGCCGGACGCTGACGGCTGGCCGGGAAGCGAACCGATTGACGCATAGGTCGATCATCTGCTTATGTAGATGACATGACTAAACCGGTACCGGCGATGCGCGAACCCACGTACTTCATCCTGGCCGCCCTGCAGGACGGGGCGTTGCACGGCTACGCGATCGTCAAGCGGGCGCAGGAGCTGTCCGACGGGCGGGTACGGCTGACCACCGGCACCCTGTACGCCGCCTTGGACCGGCTCACCGGCGAGGAGATGGTGCGGGTGGCCGAGGAGACGGTGGTCAACGGCCGCGCCCGCCGTACGTACGAGTTGACCGGACACGGCCTGGCCGCGCTGCAGGCGGAGGCGGCGCGGATGGCGACCGCAGCCCGGGTCGTCCAGACCCGGTCCGTGGCGCCGAAGGCGGCGACGGCGCGGACGGTGCTGGCGTGACCGGCCTGGAGCGCCGCTACCGGTGGCTGCTGCGCGCGTACCCCCGGGCCTACCGGCAGTACCGGGCCGACGAGATGCTGGAAACGCTGCTGGCCGCAGGTGAGACGGACCGGCGGCACCCGAACCTCCGGGAGTCCCTGGCGCTCCTGGTGGGCGGGCTGCGGGCCCGCGCCGGCGTGGACCGGCTCCGCTCCCGGGCCGCCTTGCGGCACTCGACGCTGCGGTTGACCGTACTGTCCCTGCTCGTCTGCGGCATCGCCCTCACCGCCACGCCCGTCATGTGGCGCCTGTGGCTGCTGCTGCCCGGCACCGCCGCCACCGCGATTGTCGCCGGAAGCCTGGTCACGCCGGTGATGTGGCTGCTCGCACTGGCCGCCGCGGCGTGGGCCCGCTACCGTCTCGCGTTCGCCGCGACCATCGGCGCGCTCGTCATCGACCTCTCGCAGGCCGTGGTGCACAACCGGTTGTACGTGGAGCAGTGGACGGGGACCGAGGTGAGCGGGACCGTGCTCCAAGTGGTCGTCCACCGGGCCCTGGACGCTTCGACCTGGGCAGCTGTGTTGGCCGTACTGGCGATGCTGCCGCTGCTCGCCACGGGGCAGCCCCGGGTCGCCCGGCCCTGGACCTGGCTGGTCGGCGCGGCCGTGGTGGTCGCGGTCATGACCCCCAACCCGCTCAACGGCTGGGCCGGCGGGTTCGGGCAGACGGTCATCGTGGCCGCCTGGCTCGTGGCAGTCGTCGTGGGCGCGGCACTTGACGTACGGGTGTCGATCGTGGCCAGTGTGCTTCTGCTGGTGCCGATCCTCACCACTCTTGCCTACGAGTTGGTGCGCCGTCAGCGGGACGCCGCCTGGTGGCTCGGCGACCAGGGTGTCCTCCTCGCGGCGATGGTCGCCATGCTCGCGGTCACGCTGATGATCAGCCGGAGGGGCATGCGTCGGCAGGTCGCCCTGTAGCTGGCCCGGCCGCCGCGCAGCGCCTTCGTCAAGGCGACTGCGCGGCGGCCGGCACCGTGTCCGTGTCGGGCCGTGCCACCTTGCCGGCGTCGTCGATCGTGTTCCTTCCGCCGGGGTACGGGGGATCCGGGCTGCTCGGATCGCGCCCGTTCACAGGTCGAGTGGTTCGATGACCTGTTTCCGGGCATGTTGGTAGATCACCGAGCTGCGGAACCCGACGATCTCGCGGCGCCCACTGAACTTGTCCATCAGGAAGGCGTGCAGGCTGTCCACGCTGGGCACGGCGACGTGGACGAGGAAGTCGTCGCCGCCCGCCACGACAAAAACCGACAGCACCTCGGGCAGCCCCATCGCGTACGTCTTGAAGTTGTCGATGACGGTGCGGCTCAGCGGCCGGACCTGGACGTGCAGCAGGGCCTGGACCCCACGGTTGAGGGCGGTCAGGTCGACCTCGGCGTGGTATCCGGCGATAACGCCCCGCTCCCGTAGTGCGCGTACGCGCTCCAGGCAGGTCGACGGCGCGATGCCGACCGCGCGGGCCAGTTCGCGGTTGGTCTGCCGCGCATCCGTCTGCAGATGCCGCACTATCGCCGAATCAAGTTCGTCCACGGCCGAGATGTTGCCAGTTTCTCCGAACGATGTTCGCGGTGGGCTGCTCGGGGCCGGTTGGGTGCCTACTGTCAGCCCGGTTCGGCGAACAGAGGGGGAGGAACGACCATGGTCATGACCGATGTCAGCACCGAGACCGTGCCCGAACACGTCGTCGTCAGGCGGGGCGTACGGTCGGGTCTGCCGATCGTCGTCGCGGTGCACTCCACCGCACTCGGCCAGGCCATCGGCGGATGCCGGCTGGCGCACTACCCGGACTGGCGGGACGGCCTGGCGGACGCGCTACGACTCTCGGCCGCGATGTCGGAGAAGTGCGCGCTGGCCGGGCTGCCGAACGGCGGTGGCAAGACCGTCGTCGCGCTGCCTCCGGGGCGGGCGCTCGATCCGGACGCACGTCGGGCCGTGCTGCACGACGTGGGCGACGTGATCGCCGGCCTGGACGGCAGCTACGCGACCGGCCCCGACGTCGGCACCGGCCCGGACGACATGGTCACGATCGCCGAGCGGACGCCGTACGTGTTCTGCCGACCGGTCGGCGCCGGTGGCAGCGGTGACTCGTCGGCGCACACCGCCGTCGGCGTCGTCGCCGCACTGCACGCCCTGTGTGCCGAGCGGTTCGGTTCGGCCGACCTTTCCGCACGCAGTTTCGGCGTACTCGGTCTCGGCCGGGTCGGCGGCCACCTGCTGCGGATGCTCGCCGAGGCCGGCGCGACGCTTACCGCGAGCGACGTCGACGGCAGCCGTCGTACGGTCGCCGAGGCCGCCGGTGCCACCTGGGCGAACCCGGAAGAGTGCCTGACCGCCGAGGTGGACGTGCTCGTCCCGGCCGCGCTCGGCGGCCTGTTCACCCCGGACACGGTGCCGACCCTGCGCTGTGCCGCGATCGCCGGACCGGCCAACAACCAACTCGACACGCCGGCCACCGCCGAACTGCTGCACCAGCGGGGCATCCTCTGGGCACCGGACGTCGTGGTGAGCGCCGGCGGCATCATCCACGCCACCGCCGTCGAACTGCACCACGAGACCTCCGCCCAGGCCACCGCCCGGGTCCGGGGCATCGCCGACACCCTCACCGGCATCCTGCGTACCGCCCGGGCCGCCGGCTCGACCCCGGCCGACGCCGCCCGTTCCCGCGCCCGTCAACTCATCCGCAACGGCCACCACTGACCCCTGCCGCCGTTCAGCACATTCTGAGCGTCGAAGATCCGGGGAGCTCGACTCGTTCAGGCAGCGGTTGGAGAGACCGACGCCGGAGGTACCGCCGCCGCTGGCGTGCCGACAAGGGAACGGCTGGCGGAGGCGCGGGAGGAGTACGACTCGGTCGCTGAGTGAGGATCTGACCTGTGATGACCCGCTGGGGCACATCGCCAATGCGTGGCTGCCTGGACACTATCCGAGACGGACAAGGCTCGCCGTCCCGTTTGATCATCGAAGACCGGGCTGAAGCAGGCCGAGCAGGGGGGAGTGTCACCGTTTCAAGATCTCGGATCTTGAACAGAAACCGTCGTGACTGCGACGGTTTCTGTTCACGGCTTGAGATCTTGAGAGCCGGCCGAGCGGTGCGACCGGGGTTGCGACACGCGGCGCCAGCTCGATCTGGGTTCCTGGCCCACGTAGACGCCTCGGCCCTGCTGACCGTAGCCAAGCCGTTCGGTTTTGAGTTGGATCATGACGAACCAGATTACAGTCTCACTCACCTCGTAGCGCTCCATGAGCTGGCGAGTAGTGGGCAGCCGGTCACCTGGCTTGAGCACCCCGCTCCGGATCTGCTCAGCGATGTCGTTGGCGACCTGTTGGTGCAGCGGTATAGCCATCGGCGCTCCCTCGATCGAGGCGTGGATCTGACCATCGCCGCCCTTGCGGTCAGCCGCTGGATCGAAGACCGCGCTGTATTACTGGTAATGCTCCAGCTCAAGCCGGTCGGGTCAGCTCCGTTTTGTCAACCGGGTGGATCTCGGTGGTGCCGTCGGGGCGGAAGACCTCGAAAACGGGTACGCCTTCGTCCAGGTTGCGTTCGACGCGCTCCGGGTCGGCTGGCATGCGCGCGACTGCCCTGCCGCCCGGTGGAAGCTCGATCGAGACACGCTCAGGTGGTAGCCGCACCCGCGATCGTTCTCCCCGTTCGGTGCTTACGAGTCCTTCCCCGCGGAGCACGGCGAGTGCCTGGCGGACTGCGTCCCTGCCTACGCCGTACTCCTTCGAGAGGGTGACCTCGCTCGGTAGCGGCGCTCCCGCTTCGTACTGCCCGGAGTGGATGCCCTCGCGGATGAGGTTCGCGAGTTGGCGGTATATGGGCGTGTGGGAGCGCCGATCGATCGACATGGACGCAGCCTCGCTGACAGATATAGCCCTGTGTCCTTGTGGCCATAAGGCTATAGCCGAGGCCGGGAGCAGAACGCCCGGATCAAGAACGCGTTGCGGCAGTGGCAGTCCCGGCAGGCGCCGACCGCCCGTGAACTGGCGGGGCGCTGATGTCCGAGCGGTACGTCGTACACGTGCCCTTCGCCGCGCCGGACCCGACGGTCGCCCGGATGCTCGCCCGGACGGCGGCCCGCAGCCTCGCCCGGTTGCCGCAGGTCGACGTCGCCGAGGCGACCGTCTCGGCCGAGGACAACCAGGGGGTGCAGTCCCGGCTCTTCTGTGACCGGCTGCTCGGCGGCGGCCGGCGGTGCGCGCTGCGCGCCGAACACGAGACCCCGTGCGCGGCGGTCCCGACCCCCGACGAACCGGAGGCGGACGGGACCGATCCGGCAGACCAGGTGGAGTCGGCGCGGTGACCGGGACCGTGCCGGCCGGGCCGCCGGTGCTGCTCTGCCGCGAGTGCGACGGCATGAGTTTCTGCCTCGTCCCGTGCCGCTGCACCTACTACGGAGACAAACTGCTGGTCAGCGAGGAGGACCGGACACCGGGGGAGCCCTACCACAACTGCCTCGAATGTGACGGGGTCGGCACCGTCGGGCGGCCGTGCCACGTCTGCCGGCAGACCGGCCGCCGCCGCGCCCAGCTTGTCCTCACCATGGCCAACCTCGACACCGGCACCCTCGCCTCGGTCAACGTCGTACCCGGGGTGGTGGAACCGGCGCGCTGGCCACACGACACCACGAGCTGGTATCTGCCGCTCGCCCCGCTGCTGCGCGAGCCGGCCGCCGACGTCGGCGCCGGCTCCTGGACCGACGTACGCCAGCCCGGCCCGCCGGACGGGCCGCTGATCCTGCTGCCGCCACGCTGGCGGCCGGACCTCTGCCCGACCGACCGGAAACTGCTCGAAGCGGAGGCGATCGCCGCACACTCGAACGACGCCTGGCTGCTCTACCTCGGCCGGACCGCGAGCCGATCACCCGACGACCCGGCGGGCGAGCTGGCCCGACGCTGCCGCCTCGCCGACCTGCTCTGCCTCGACCTGGTGGTCGAGGCCCGCCGCCAACATGGCGGCACCCTCAGCTGGCACCTGGGCTACGAGCTGCCCGGCGGGGGAGTCCCGACCGACCCGCGCGGCCACGCCGACAACCTGACGACCGCGATCACCAGCATCAGCGAGCTTGACGCCATCTACGGGCTGGAGGAATCCGGACGCACCGTGCCGGCATACCGGTTGAACTGCCCCGACCTGCCGCCGGCCGGCCCCACCATGGTCGACCTCGACCAGCTCGAACGCCGGATCCTCGCCGACTGCGTCGGCGTGCGCAGCGGCGAACCGACCGCCGGCGCCCAGGCGATCTGGCGCGACGGCCGGTCATGGCACACCAGCCTGCGGGAAGCCGACACCACCACCTGCGAGATCGTGCTCCGTGAACCCGACGGCGTACGCCCGCTCGTCACCGCCGCCACCCTGCCCGCCGCGATCGGCGCCCTCGGCCTGACCCCGGGCGGCTGACGTCCGACCCGGCCGCCCGGGGTCATAGCCGGTCGATCTCGGTGAGGTCGACGTCCAGCTCGAAGGGCTCGGAAAGCTTCAGGCGGCCGTGGAAGATGCCGGTCGGTCGGTAGGCGCGGGACGCCGCCCTCAGGGCGTGGACATAGACGGTGGGTTGCCCGGAGCTGTCCTCGATCCGCCAGAAGTGCGGGATGCCGGCCTGGGCGTAGATCTGCGGCTTGCGTTCCCGGTCGCGCAGGACGGAGTCGGGCGAGACCACCTCCACCGCGAGCACCACCGCGTCCGCCGGATACCAAGTCTGGTCGTTGTCGACGTCGGCGTTGGCGTCGACCACGATCAGGTCCGGCTCGGGGCGCTGCTGCGGCCCGAGCACCACCGACATCTCCCGCCGGACCCGGAACCGGTCCGTCGGCGCGGCGAGGGCCAGCGTCTGCTCCAACAACCGGAGCACCTTCATGTGGAAGAGCTTCTGCGGGCTCACGAAGACGAGGCTCCCGTCGATGAGCTCGGTGTGCGGGGGAAGATCGGGGATCCGGTCGAGATCATCGGCGGTGAAACCACCGGGCGGCGGACGGAACCGCTCGTACACCGGCTCGGCACTCATCGCCTCACCCCCTGCGGTCGACCTGTCCGTGACGCTCAGCATAACGAGGAGTGCCTCCCCGGCGTGGTGCTGCGGCACGGCAGCCCGTCCTTACGCCGGTGGCCGACCGCATCGGACCGTCGGCCGGTCAGCAGAAGCGGGTGGGGCAGAGCCAGCCGGGAATGTTGACGTCGTCATCGTCATCGTTGTCGGGCAGCCGCGGAATCGGCACCGAACCGCCGTCGGAGCCGGTCGGGGGATCCGGCTGCTTCCCCCGCTCCACCGTCACGACGACAAACCGCCCGGGGCGTACCTCCTGCCCCGCCGCCGGAATGCTGCCCACGACCTTGGAGTCGAACCAGTACGCGTCCTTCAGACCGGCCCTCGCCGCAAGCTCGTCCGCCGGCTCGAAGCCGTCGCGGAGGCCCGGGTGCTCGTCGGGGGTCAGCGCGTCCTCCGGTGCCTTGCCCTTGGCGTAGCGGAGCAGGACGAGTTCCCGCAGGCCGGCCAGGGGGCCGTCGTCGTCGGTCAGCTCATCCGCCGGCATGCCCTTCCGCAGTTTGGGCATCGTGGGGTGGGCGGCGAACCAGGCGGCCTCGCCGTTCTTCAGCACGAGCAGGGAGAGGCTCCGCTTCGCCGGGACACTGGTGCCGGCGGGCGGGTTCGTCGCGATGACGGTCCAGTTGCCCCGGGCGAAGATGTTCCTGGCCAGCGGCGACGCGTCCGCTGACTCCGACCGCAGCTCGGCGGCACGGATGGCGTTGTCGGCGCTGGGCAGGGTCTGCCCCACGACGTCGGGTACGACCACCACCGGTGCCGGCTGGGCTGTCCGCAGGACGGCCGGCGGTGTGGTGGCGAGAGCGAAGGCCGGCACCGTCGTGGTCGGTGGTCGATCCGCGAAGACCGCCGGATACAGGGCGGCGCCCAGGCAGATCGAGGCCACGACGGAGAGCGCGCCGAGGGCGACCCGGCCGGAACCCGGCGCGCGGTCGGTGCCACGGCGGGCGATGGCGGTGCCGATGACCCAGAGACCCCACCCGACCCCGGCGACGGGCAGGAGCAGCAGCGCCACCGCGAGGCCGACGAGGAGGATCGCGAGTTTGGCGGCCCCGTTTTTTGTCGTACCGCTCTGCGCCATGGTGCCGCGTCTCCTCGTACCTGACCGGTGGGTCGCGGTCGACCTCCGGCCCGCGACGCCGAAGTCTGGCACGGATGATCTTGCGGCGGCTCCTCCGTAGGGTGGCTCACCGCTGACCGCCGGTTGGCCAGACCTTCCCCCGATGAGCTGGACCACGACCGGCGCCGCCGCGCCGGCGGCGGACAGTTCCGTCCCGCTGTACGCGTCGGTACTCAGCCGTCCGACGTCGTCAGCAGCAGTTGCTGCCGCAGCCAGCCGGGATCGGGATTGACGAACGACTCGCCCCGGAAGGCGACCGTCGGCACCGTCTCGTCACCCCCGGTCACGGCCCGTACGGCGGCGGCGCCGGCCGGGTCGCGCCAGATGTCCACCCAGTACGCCTGTCGGGCCTGGCGCCCGAGCCGGGAACGGAGCCGCAGGCAGTAGCGACAGCCCGGCCGCCAGTAGACGATCGGCCGGCCGTCGTCCGCACTGCGTGCCTGTGCCTCGGCGGCGCTCGTCGGGCGGGGGAAGACCAGCGGCGACACCCGTACGGCCAGCGCGCAGAAGACCACCAGCACGGCGACGCCGACCACCGGGGAGTGGTCGGTGAAGGGCACCGCCGACAGCAGCGCACCGCAGACGAGCATGAGACCGGCAAATTGCCAACGGCGCAGCATGACGCCGCACCTTACCCGGCCGCGCCGGTTCCGACGCAGCAGGTCAGGACACCTGGGCCGGTCACCGTCACCCCGTGGCCGGGGACGCACCGGCGTGGGCGCCGCAGCCGATCGTGGCGGTATCTGGCAGGCTGGTTGCCCGTGAACCCTCCCGCAGGCGCCGACGGTCTGATCGTGGTCGACAAGCCCGGCGGCATGACGTCGCACGACGTGGTCGCCCGGATCCGCCGACTGGCCCGGACCCGCCGGGTCGGCCACGGTGGCACCCTCGACCCGATGGCCACCGGAGTGCTGATCATCGGGGTCGGCCGGGCCACCCGGCTGCTGACGTACGTGATCGGGGCCGGCAAGGGCTACACCGCGACGATCCGGCTCGGCCGGTCGACGGTGACCGACGACGCGGAGGGCGAGGTGGTCGGCACCGCCGACGCCGCCGGGGTCACCGAGGAGGCGGTACGCGCCGCCGTGCTGCCGCTGACCGGTGAGATCGACCAGGTGCCGAGCGCGGTCAGCGCGATCAAGATCGACGGCCAGCGGGCCTACAAACGGGTACGGGACGGCGAGGCGGTCGAGTTGGCCGCGCGCCGGGTCACCGTCTCCCGGTTCGACGTGCTGGACTTCCGCCGGGAGACCGTCGACGGGTCGGCCGTTCTCGACGTGGACGTGGCGGTGGACTGCTCCTCCGGGACGTACATCCGGGCGCTGGCCCGGGACCTCGGCGCGACGCTCGGGGTCGGCGGGCACCTCACCGCGCTGCGGCGTACCGCTGTGGGCGGGTTCACTCTGGCCGAGGCGTCGACCCTGCCGACACTGGAGGAACGGGCCCCGGAGGTGGTGAACCTGCCGCTCGACGGGGCGGCCCGGCGGTTCTTCCCGCAGCGGCAGGCGAGCGCCGACGAGGCGAAGGTCCTCTCGCACGGTGGTCCGCTGGACCCGGCCGGCATCGTCGGGCCGTACGCGGTCTTCGGGCCGGAGGGTGGGCTGATCGCGATCGTCAGCGAGCGCGGTGGGCGGGCCCGGGCGGAGATCGTGCTCGCCCCGGCCTGACCTGGGCGACGTGATGGCAGGGTCGGTAGGGCGGACAGGAGAGGAAGTAGTCGGAATGCAGCGGTGGCGGGGGTACCACGGGGTGCCGGTCGGCTGGGGCCGTTCGGTGGTCACCATCGGCGTCTTCGACGGTCTGCACACCGGACACCAGGCGATGATCGGGCACGCCGTGAAGCGGGCCCGGGACCTCGGGGTGCAGTCGGTGGTGGTCACCTTCGACCCGCACCCGGCCGAGGTGGTCCGCCCCGGCTCGCATCCGGCGGTGCTGACCGAGCCGGCCCGTAAGGCGGAACTGATCGAGGCGCTCGGCGTGGACGTGCTCTGCGTGGTGCCGTTCACCCCGGACTTCTCCCGGCTGTCGCCGGAGGCGTTCGTGCACGACGTCCTCGTCGAGCAGTTGCACGCGGCGCTGGTGGTGGTGGGGGAGAACTTCCGGTTCGGGCACCGGGCCGCCGGTGACGTGGCGCTGCTGGAGCGGCTCGGCCGTACCTTCGGCTTCGCGGTCGAGGGTGCGCCGCTGGTCGCCTCCGACGACACCGTCTTCTCCTCGACGTACATCCGGGCCTGCGTCGCGGCCGGGGACGTGCGCGCGGCGGCGGCGGCGCTCGGGCGTCCGCACCGGCTGGAGGGGGTGGTGGTCCGGGGCGACCAGCGCGGCCGGGAGATCGGCTTCCCGACCGCCAACCTGCTCTGCCACCGGTACGCGGCGGTGCCGGCCGAC
Organism: Plantactinospora sp. B5E13; assembly: GCF_039871775.1. NCBI lineage: Bacteria > Bacillati > Actinomycetota > Actinomycetes > Micromonosporales > Micromonosporaceae > Plantactinospora > Plantactinospora sp. B5E13. Next base: position 199,161 of record NZ_JBDPLT010000004.1, on the reverse strand, counting down.
GGCATCTACGCGGCCTGGCTGATCCGCCGGGGCGGCCGGACCGGGGAGCGGGGCGAACGGCTGCCGGCCGCGGTCTCGATCGGGACGAATCCCACGTTCTCCGGCAAGGAGCGGCGGATCGAGGCGTACGTCCTGGACTTCTCGGAGGATCTCTACGGGGAGCGGCTCAGCCTGGACTTCGTGGCGTACCTGCGGGAGACCCGGCGGTTCGACGGCGTCGAACCGCTCGTCGCGCAGATTGCCGAGGACGTGGCCCAGACCCGGCGTGCGCTGCTCGGCTGAGCCCTTGTCGATCTTGCTTCCGTGACCGCGCTGAGCTGCGGTTACGTCGGCCCGGACGGCTCGGCGAACCGCCGTGCCGCGCCCTTGACTCGGCCGAGGGGTGGCAGGCTGGTAATCTGACCGGGACGTCGGGTTACCGGCGTGGCCCCGCCTGCCTGCACGACGCCGCGGGTGCGGGGCCGTCCGCGACCGGCCGGGACTCAGGACCGGTGGCGCGGGCGGACGTGACAATCCAGGAAACAGGGAGACATGGCGCTCGACCAGGAATCCAAGAGCAAGATCCGGCAGGAGTACGCGACCGTCGAGGGCGACACCGGTTCGCCCGAGGTGCAGGTGGCCGTCCTGACCAAGCGGATCGCCGACCTCACCGAGCACCTGAAGGTGCACAAGCACGACCACCACAGCCGTCGTGGTCTGCTGCTGCTGGTCGGCCGCCGCCGCCGGCTGCTCAACTACCTGCAGAAGAAGGACATCAACCGCTACCGGTCGCTCATCGAGCGGCTCGGCCTGCGGAGGTGAGATGAGCGGGCGGAGCGGCCGTCCGCCGGCGCGCTGAGCGTCGACACCGGGGCAGCCGCTCCACCCGCCTCGTTTCACCACCCCCAACCAGGGGCCAGCGCGACCACCCTGCGGGAGCCGGTCGACGCACCGGTCCTCGGTAGTGGCCCCCGGGCCGGCCGACACCACGGCACCCCGGGCGCTTCGATCGAAGACCGGCCGTCAGAGCAGCTCTCCGGCCGCGGTCTCGCGTCGGAACGTACGACGCAAGGGCAGTCGTGGGCCCCCGATCGAAGGAGTGCTACCGCACCATGACCGAAACCTCCAACGCCACCACCACGCTGGGCAACCAGCACCGCACCGCGGTGATCGACAACGGGTCCTTCGGCACCCGTGAGATCACCTTCTCGACCGGGCGTCTCGCCCGGCAGGCCGCCGGCTCCGTCCTCGCCCAGCTCGGCGAGACCGTGGTCCTCTCCACCACGACCGCGAGCAAGCAGCCGAAGGAGCAGTTCGACTTCTTCCCGCTCACCGTCGACGTCGAGGAGCGGATGTACGCCGCGGGCCGGATCCCCGGCTCGTTCTTCCGTCGCGAGGGCCGGCCCAGCGAGGACGCGATCCTCACCTGCCGGCTGATCGACCGGCCGCTGCGCCCGTCGTTCGTCAAGGGCCTGCGCAACGAGGTCCAGGTGGTCGAGACCGTGCTGGCGCTCGACCCGCAGCACCCGTACGACGTGGTCGCGATCAACGCCGCGTCGATGTCCACCAAGCTCTCCGGACTGCCGTTCTCCGGCCCGATCGGGGCGACCCGGATGGCGCACGTGGACGGCCAGTGGGTCGCCTTCCCGACCCACGAGGAGCTGGCCCGGGCCACCTTCGACATGGTGGTCGCCGGCCGGGCCCTGCCGGACGGCGACGTCGCGATCATGATGGTCGAGGCGGAGGCCACCGAGCACACCGTGGCGCTGGTCGCCGGCGGCTCGCCGGCGCCGACCGAGGAGGTCGTGGCGAGCGGTCTGGAGGCCGCGAAGCCGGCCATCCGGGAGCTGTGCCGGGCGCAGAGCGAGCTGGCCGAGGTGGCCGCCAAGCCGGTCACCGAGTTCCCGGTCTTCCTGGACTACCAGGACGACGTCTACCAGGCGGTTGTCGAGGCGGGTCGGGGCGAGGTCGCCGAGGCGCTCAAGATCGCCGGTAAGGCCGACCGCGAGGAGGCCCTGGACCGGGTCAAGGAGCGGGTCGTCGAGCAGCTCGCGCCGAGCTTCGAGGGCCGGGAGAAGGAGATCAGCGCGGCGTTCCGCTCGCTGAACAAGGCCGAGGTCCGGGCCCGGGTGCTGCGCGAGCAGGTCCGGATCGACGGCCGCGGCGTCCGTGACATCCGGCCGTTGAGCGCCGAGATCGCGGTTCTGCCCCGGGTGCACGGCTCGGCCCTCTTCGAGCGCGGCGAGACCCAGATCCTCGGCGTCACCACGCTCAACATGCTCCGCATGGAGCAGGCGCTGGACACCCTCTCCCCGGAGAAGTCCAAGCGCTACATGCACAACTACAACTTCCCGCCGTACTCGACGGGTGAGACCGGCCGGGTCGGTGCGCCGAAGCGGCGGGAGATCGGGCACGGCGCGCTCGCCGAGCGGGCCCTGATCCCGGTGCTGCCGAGCCGCGAGGAGTTCCCGTACGCGATCCGTCAGGTCTCCGAGGCGCTCGGCTCGAACGGCTCCACCTCGATGGGGTCGGTCTGCGCCTCCACCCTCGCGCTGCTGAGCGCCGGTGTGCCGCTGAAGGCGCCGGTGGCCGGCATCGCGATGGGCCTGATCTCGGACGAGGTCGACGGCAAGACCGAGTACGTGACGCTTACTGACATCCTCGGTGCCGAGGACGCCTTCGGTGACATGGACTTCAAGGTCGCCGGCACCAAGGACTTCGTGACCGCGCTCCAGCTCGACACCAAGCTCGACGGCATCCCGTCGGACGTGCTGGCGGCGGCGCTGCAGCAGGCGTACGAGGCCCGGCAGGTCATCCTCGGCGTGATGCAGGAGGCGATCGAGGGCCCGGCGACGATGTCGGACTACGCGCCGCGGGTGACCACGGTGAAGATCCCGGTCGACAAGATCGGCATGGTGATCGGGCCGAAGGGCCAGACCATCAACGCCATCCAGGACGAGACCGGCGCCGAGATCTCGATCGAGGACGACGGCACGATCTACGTCGGCGCCACCAACGGCCCGTCGGCCGAGGCCGCCGTCGAGCGGATCAACGCGATCGCCAACCCGACCCTGCCGAAGGTCGGCGACAAGTTCCTCGGCACGGTGGTCAAGACCGCCGCGTTCGGTGCCTTCATCTCGCTGCTGCCCGGCCGCGACGGCCTGCTGCACATCTCCAAGGTCGGCGACGGCAAGCGGGTCGAGCGGGTCGAGGACTTCCTCAACGTCGGCGACAAGGTCGAGGTGCAGATCGCCGACATCGACGCCCGGGGCAAGATCTACCTGGACAAGGTGCGGCCGGAGGGCGAGGAGGCCCCGGCGGCGCCGGACGCCGCTGCCGGTGAGCGGCCGGCCGGTCGGGACCGGGGCGACCGTGGCCCGCGCGACCGGGGCGACCGGGACCGGGGCGACCGTGGCCCGAGCCGGGGCGAGCGGGAGGCCGGCGAGGGTGGCGGCGAGGGCGGCGGCGAGCCGCGTCGTCGTCGGAACCGGCACAGCTGATCCACGGGGGATTTCCCCGACAGGGTTGCCGTACGTACCGCGCCGCGCCGGACAGCTCGGCGCGGCGCGGTACGCGTACGGACCCGCCGATCCCGTCACCGAGGAGCCGTGGTCCCGTGAGCCGGGCGAAACGAACGAACCCCGTAGCCGTTGGTGGCGGGGCGGCCCGGGCGGTCACCCGGGTGGTCAACAGTGACCCGCTCGGCGGCACCGTACGACGTACCGTGCTGCCCAGCGGGCTGCGGGTGCTGACCGAGGCGATCCCCACGATGCGCAGCGTCTCGTTCGGCATCTGGGTCGCCGTCGGCTCCCGGGACGAGACCCGCCCCCAGTCCGGGGTGTCGCACTTCCTGGAACACCTGCTCTTCAAGGGCACCCACAAGCGGGGTGCGCTGGACATCTCGGCGGCGATCGAGGCGGTGGGCGGCGAGACGAACGCCTTCACCACCAAGGAGTACACCTGCTACTACGCGCGGGTGCTCGACCAGGACCTGCCGCTGGCCGTCGACGTGATGTGCGACCTGGTCGCCGACTCGGTGCTGGACCCCGCCGACGTGGAGACCGAGCGGGGCGTCATCCTCGAAGAGATCGCCATGCACGACGACGAGCCCGGTGACGAGGTGCACGACCTGCTCTCCCGGGCGATCTACGGCGACCATCCGCTGGGCCGGTTGATCTCCGGCACCGAGGAGACCATCACGCCGATGTCCCGTCGGCAGATCCAGAGCTTCTACCGGCGGCGCTACACCCCGTCGTCGATCGTCATCTCCGCCGCCGGCAACCTCGACCACGCCACCGTGGTCAGGCAGGTCCGGCAGGCGCTGCAGGGCACCCCGCTCGACACCGACGCCGCGCCGCCGGCACCGCTGCGCCCGGCCGAGCCGACGGTACGCCCCCGCAAACCGGGCAGCCTCGTCGAGCACAAGGAGACCGAGCAGGCGCACGTGGTGCTCGGCTGCCCGGGCATCGGCCGGCTCGACGACCGGCGCTTCGCGCTGGGCGTCCTCAACAACGTGCTCGGCGGCGGCATGTCGAGCCGGCTCTTCCAGGAGATCCGTGAACGGCGCGGTCTGGCCTACTCGGTCTACTCCTACTCCAGCCAGTACGCCGACACCGGCCTGTTCGCGGTCTACGCCGGCTGCGCCCCGGGCAAGGTCGACGAGGTGCTGGACCTGATCCGCGCCGAACTGGCCCAGGTCGCCGCGCACGGCATCACCGAGGCGGAACTCGCCCGGGGCAAGGGGATGGCGAAGGGGTCGTACGTGCTCAACCTGGAGGACACCGGTTCCCGGATGAGCCGGCTGGCCAAGGGTGAACTCCTCTACGGCGACCTGCTCCCGGTCGACGCCCTGCTGTCCCGGATCGACGCGGTCGGCGCCGACGAGGTCAACGCGCTCGCCGCCGACCTGCTGGCCCGACCGATGTCGCTCGCCGTGGTCGGCCCGTTCGACGCCGACGACTTCGCCGGCTAGCTCGGCTGGCTGGCGTCGGCTCTCCCGCCGGCCGCCTGACCGGCGCGCCGGCCGGGTGGCTGACCGGGACGAATGCCGCGTGCGGGCGACTCTGCGCGTTGGGATAGGTTGTGGCGCGTGAGCGACGAGCGTGAACCGGTGCACAACACGTCGACCGAGTCGTCCGGCGCCGCCGCGGTGGGCGGGTCGCAGGCCGCGGCCGTGCCGCCGGACCGGCCCGACGACCCGCTCCGGGTCGGGGTGCTGGGCGCCCGGGGCCGGATGGGCACCGAGGTGTGCAAGGCGGTGGAGGCCGCCGCCGACCTCGAACTGGTGGCCACTGTCGACCAGGACGACCCGCTCTCCACCGTCTCCGACGCGGGAGCCGAGGTGGTCGTCGACTTCACCACCCCGGACGCGGTGATGGAGAACCTGAACTGGTGCGTCGACCGGGGCATCCACGTGGTCGTCGGGACCAGCGGTTTCAGCGCACAGCGGCTGGACGAGGTGCGTACCCGGCTGTCCCGGCAGCCCGGCGTCGGTGTGGTGATCGCCCCCAACTTCGGCATCGGTGCCGTACTGATGATGCAGTTCGCGGCGCGGGCGGCCCGGTTCTTCGAGTCGGTCGAGGTCATCGAACAGCACCACCCGAGGAAGCTCGACGCGCCGAGCGGCACCGCCACCCATACCGCGCGGCTGATCGCCCAGGCGCGCGCCGAGGCCGGCCTCGGACCTGCGCCGGACGCCACGAAGGACGAGATGCCGGGCGCGCGCGGCGCCGAGGTCGACGGGGTACGGGTGCACTCCGTACGGGCCGCCGGTCTGGTCGCGCACCAGGAGGTGCTCTTCGGTACGACCGGGGAGACGCTGACCATCCGGCACGACTCGTTCGACCGGGCCTCGTTCATGCCCGGCGTGCTGCTGGCGGTCCGGGAGGCGCCGCGACGCCCCGGCCTGACCGTCGGCATCGACGCCCTGCTCGACTGATCGCCCCGCCGCGCTCTGACGTCAGGAGGGGTCATTCCCGTACCGGAATGGCCCCCTCCTCACGCCTCCAGCGAGACGTGCAGACGGAGCTGGGGAACCAGCATGTCGTCGACGTCCAGCGCCCGGGCGGCGCCGTCCGGCTCCCAACCGGCCCCGCCGAGGAACTTCCGGGTCGCCGCGTCCCCGTCGAAGGTCCAGGCCACCGCCGTGTCGAAGCCGTCGGAGCGCCACAGGTCGACAGCGGCGGCGAGCAGCCGGCTGCCGTGGCCCCGCCGTCCCCACCGGGGCTCGACCAGCAGGTCGGTCACCGCGACCACGTTCGGACCGAGCGCCTCCGCCGGTTCGTTCGGTGCCAGCGCCTGCTCGTCGGGGGGCCCGGAAGCGGCAAATCCCACCAGATACGATTGTTCGGCCTGCTCGACGGCGACCAGGACGCGGTGCCGTTCCGAGGGCGGAGCCTCGACCGCCGCGCTCCAGTTGCGCGCCAACCAGGCCTCGTCCAGGTTGTCGAGCACATGCTTGGGAAGCATCCGCCGGTACGCGACCCGCCAGGTCGCGAGCTGGATGCGGGCGATCTCGGCGACGTCCTCCGGACGCGCCGGGCGGACGTACCCGAGAGCCATGAGTGGTGAGCCTACGCAAGGGGAGAGGGACGGTAGTGGCGCAGGGTGCCTTCTCCCGGGCCAGGTTCCAGGTGCCCTTCGTGGTCGCGCTGGCCGTACTGGTCACCGGGTTCCTCTCGGTGGCCGCCGTCCGGCACGGTTTCTTCGACCTCGCCGTGTACTGGGGTGCCGTACACCACTGGGTCCGGGCCGACGGGCAGATCTACGACTGGCTGATGCCGGACAGCAAGTACGGCTTCACCTACCCGCCCTTCGCCGCCCTGCTGATGTACCCGATGGCGTACCTGGGCTGGCACACGGCGATCGTGATCCACGTGACCCTCACCGTCCTGGCGAGCACACTGCTGATCTGGTGGCTGGTCGACCCGATCGCCCGCCGTACCGGCTGGACCCGCTGGTTCACCCTCGCCGTCGCGCTCTGCCTGGCGGCGGCCTTCGAGCCGATGCGCGAGACGGTCAACTTCGGCCAGGTCAACATGCTGCTGCTCTTCCTGGTCGGCGTCGACCTGCTCTGGCTGGTTGCGCCGGTGACCCCGTTCGGCCGGCGGCTGCCGGCCCGCTACCGGCGCTTCGCCGGGGTGGGCATCGGACTGGCCACCGCGATCAAACTGACCCCGGGCATCTTCATCGTCTATCTGCTGATCACCGGACGCTGGCGGGCCGCGCTGGTGGCCAGCGGTACGGCGACCGCCGTCACCCTGGTCGCCGCCGCGGTGGCCCCCGACGCGTCGCGGGAGTTCTGGACCACCGCACTCTGGGACACCGACCGGGTCGGCAGTCTGTCGTTCATCTCCAACCAGTCGTGGCAGGGGGTGGTCGCCCGGCTCGACCCGGCCCACCCGAGCACCCTGGCCTGGCTGCTGCTGGTGGCGGCGACCGTCGCGGTCTGGATCTGGCGGGTACGTCCCGCCGCGTCCGCCGGTGACGAGGCGACCGGGCTGGCCCTGACCGGCGTGGTGCAGAGCCTGATCAGCCCGGTGACCTGGGTGCACCACCTGGTCTGGCTGATCCCGGCGCTCATCCTGCTGGTCGACAACGCGTACCGGGCACCGGCCGGGAGCCGGCGGCGTCGCACCCTGCTCGGCTTCGCGATCTTCGCGTACCTGGTGCTGATCAGTCGACTGGTCTGGATCTGGGAACGCCGGTTCGACGGCGTACTCGGTTTCCTGGGCAGCAACTTCTATGTCTGGATCAGTCTCGCGCTGCTGCTGGCGCTGCCGCTGCGGGGACCGGCCCGGGGCGTCGGCACCGAGCCGGCGACGGAACCGGGGCCGGCGACGGAACCCGAGCCGCCCCGGCGCCGGCCGTCGCCCCGGCCGCTCGAGTTGACCGCCGAGGGCTGATAGCAAGGCGCCCTTCCTGGCGCCCGGGGCTGTCGGTGAGATGGGTTAGGGTCGTCGCCGATGGCTGTTCCCGACTCGTTGTCCCTGGCCCAGGCCCGGCGCATCGCGCTCGCCGCCCAGGGTTTCGCCGATCCCGTGCCGACCGCCGTGCCGACCCGCCGTCACCTGCGTCGGGTGCTCGACCGGGTCGGACTGCTCCAGATGGACTCGGTCAACGTCCTGCAGCGGGCCCACTACCTGCCGTTGTACAGCCGGCTCGGGTCGTACCCGACCGAGCTGCTAGACCGGGCGGCCTACCGGCGGCCCCGGGACCTCTTCGAGTACTGGGGCCACGAGGCGTCGCTGATCCCGGTCGAGCTGCAGCCGGCCCTGCGCTGGCGGATGGCCGCCGCGCACAGCGACGCCTGGGGCGGGATGCGCCGGATCGCCGTCGAGCAGCCGGAACTGGTCGCCCGGGTGCTGGCCGAGGTACACGCCAACGGCCCGATGACCGCCGCCGAGATCGAGCACGACGCGCCCCGGCGGACCGGTAACTGGGGCTGGAACTGGTCGTCGGTGAAACAGGCCTGCGAGTACCTCTTCTGGGCTGGCGAGCTGACCGCCGCCGCCCGGAACAGCTCGTTCGCCCGGGTGTACGACGTACCGGAGCGGGTGCTGCCGGCGGAGGTGTTGGCCACGCCGACCCCGGACGGGCCGGAGGCGTACCGGCGACTGGTCGGCGTCGCGGCCCGGTCGCTCGGCGTGGCGGCCGAGCCGGAGCTACGGGACTACTTCCGGCTGCCGGTCGCCGCCGCCCGGAGGGCGATCGCCGAGCTGGTGGAGACGGGCGAGCTGCGGCCGGTCGCCGTGCAGGGGTGGCGCCTGCCGGCCTATCTGCACGCCGGGGCGCGGCTGCCCCGGTGGATCCGGGCCGCCACCCTGGTCAGCCCCTTCGACCCGCTGATCTGGGAACGGGCCCGGACGGAGCGGCTGTTCGGCTTCGGCTACCGGATCGAGATCTACGTGCCGGCGCCGCAGCGGGTGTACGGCTACTACGTGCTGCCGTTCCTGCTCGGGGACCGGTTCGTCGCCCGGGTCGACCTGAAGGCGGACCGCCGCAACGGCGTACTCCTGGTGCCGGCCGCCTGGGTCGAGCCGGGCGTCGATCGGGCGGAGACAGCCACCGCGCTCGCCGCCGAGCTGTACCGACTTGCCGGCTGGCTCGGTCTGGCGGCGGTGGCGGCGCCGACCGGTGGCGATCTCGCCGGGCCGCTCGCCGCCGCCCTCGCCGGCGTGGTCGGGGTACGGTGAGACCAGCCGGCGGACCGCGCCCCGGCATACTGGGCCGACCGGCGACACCTCGGGTACGGCGACCAGCGGCGCCTCGACGGACGGGTGGGATGTGATGACGGGCAGCGACGAGAGCCGCTCCGGCGAGGCCGGTCCGGTGGTGGCCGACACGGTGTCGCCGGTGGGCCACGCCGATCAGTCGCCGGCGGGTCACCCCGGGCAGCCGGGGACGTACGACGGCCACGGTCACCCGGTGGGGGCGTACCCGTATCCGCTGCCGCCGTATCCGATGCCGGAGCCGGACCGGATCACCCGTTTTGTCAACCGGCTGCAGGCCCGGTTGCCGCGTTGGGCCGCGCCGCTGGCCGCGCTCGGCTGCATCGCCGGAGCGGTCGGCTACACCCTCTGGGCCGACCCGGCGCGCAGCGCCCCCGATGCCATCCCCTCCTGCATTCTCAAGCTCACCACCGGCCTGGACTGTCCCGGCTGCGGCGGCACCCGGGCCGCCTGGTACCTGTTGCACGCCGACCTGCCGGCCGCCGCCCGCCACCACCTGCTGTTCGTTTTCGCGGTGCCGTTCCTGCTCTACCTCTACGTCGCCTGGGCCGGTCGGCTGGCGTTCGGCTGGCGGCTGCCGCAGCTGCAGATCACACCCAAGATGATCGGCATCTTCCTCGCCGTCTGGATGGTCTTCTCGGTGGTCCGCAACCTGCCCTGGGCCCCGTTCGACTCGCTCTACGTCTGACTGGGCGACACGTCTGACTGGGCGACCTGGTCCAGCGTCCAGCCGACCCTGGCCAGCCCGGTCAGGCGGGTCCTCTAACCCGGGGACGAGGGGTGTCCCGGGCACGACCTGGTGCCGGGACACCCCTCGTCGTGTCGGCATCGACGGCGAGCGCCGGCAGCGTGTCGGGTGTAGCGGTCCGGCGCGCCGCGAACCGGCACGCCGGACCGTGCCGTCCTACCGGTTGTTGAGCAGGCTCTGCATCTGGCTGATCTCCGCCGTCTGGTCTGCCTTGATCTTCTCCGCGAGGCTCCTCGCCGCCGGGTTCTGGCCCTGCTGCGCTTCGGTGCTGGCCATCTGCACCGCGCCCTGGTGGTGACGGATCATCATCTCCAGGAACATCCGGTCGAACTCGTCACCGTTGGCCCGTTCCATGGCGGCCATGTCTTGATCGGTCATCATCCCGGGCATGCCGCCGTGCATGCCGTGCCCGCCCGCGGACGCGGACGCCGTCGCCGCTCCCCACTCCCGCAGCCAGGCCGTCATCTGGTCGATCTCCGGCTGCTGAGCCGTCCTGATCTTGCTGGCCAGGGACTTGACCTGCGGATCGCTGGCTCGGCTTTCCGCCATCTCGGCCATCTGTACGGCCTGCTGGTGGTGCGGGACCATGCCCTGGGCGAAGGCGATGTCCGCCTGGTTGTGTCCGGCCGTGGAGACCGGTGCGCTGGTCGCGGTGGCCGGCTGCTCGGCGGTGTGACCGCTGCCGTGCCCGTCACCACCGCAGGCGGCGGTGACGGTGACGGCGCCGATCGCGGCAGCCGTCAGCACGACGGATCGAATGATGGTTCGGTTGATACGCATGGGTTATCGACTCCCTGATAGCCGTTCGAGTTCACGACGAGATGCCCGACGCCCCGCCTGCTGAGCAGGTGGGATCGGTAACCGGGCCGGGAGTCGGCCTAGACGCGCCAGACAGACAGTTCAAACAGCGACGGAGGACCACAGCCGCTGCCGTCGGCCGCCTCGTTCGCCGCCGTCTGTGGAGACAACACAGCGACCGGCAGCGGCAGCGCGCCAGGAACCGGGAGAAGAGCCGGCGCCGGCGCAACCGGCCCATGACCCGGCATGGTGGCCCGGCATACCTGCCCCGGGTGCCCGTGTGGCAGGCCCGGGCAGTGGGAATCCCCGGGCGGACAGTGTGTGTCCGGGCCGGCGAGCACCGCACTCGCCGGGTCCAGACCCGCCACCTGGAGCCCGGCATCGTTCATCTCCGCACCCGCCGCAGGCGACGGGTGGTGACCATCCATGATCGGGGTACCGACGAGTTGGTGCATGAAGATCAGCCCGACGAGCCCGACCAGTACCGCCACCACGCGGATCACGGTGAGCGATCGGCGCAGTTGGACACGAATGGCGGCTGTCATCAACGCCATGGTAGCCACCGGAGGATCACCGGGCGGGTCACTCGCTCCGCCCACCAACCGTGGTTGCACCGGCGTCCCGAGGACAGTGGGCCGCACCGCGCCGTTGAGGGCCGTGCAGGGTGCGGGCGGAGAACCCGGAGGGCGGCGGGTCCGGCGGCGCACCCGAGATCCGGGTACGCCGCCGAAACGGGCCGTCTAGCCGATCCGGTACGCCCGGATCACCGTCTGACTGACCGTGTTGCCGGCGGTGTCGGTGGCGTTCGCCCGCAACGACACGTAGCCGGCGTCCTCCGGGTGCCGCAGGACCACCTGACCGGCGGTGACCTCCACCGGCGCCCAGGTCTTCCCGTCGTCGTACGACACCTCGACGGTCAGGCTCTGGTTGGCCCCGGCCGGCGAGTCCGGCTGGGCGGTGACGGTGACCGGCACGGTCCCGGTCTGCCCGGCCGGCGCGGTGTTGTCGTTGTCGACCCGGGGCGCGAACCGCACCGTGGAGACCGGCAGCCGGACCGGGCTCTCCCCGGGCACGTGGCCGGACCGGAACGTCCAGGTCACCTCGACCCGGGTGGAGAGCGTCGCCGGGCCGCCGCGCTCCGCGGTCATGGTCAGCCGGTAGTCCGCCTCCTCCGGCGGTACCTCGACGGTGCCGTTCAGCCCGTCGAGTTCGGCCAGCGGGCGGCCCCCGGACTCCAGGGTTATCCGGCCGGTGGCGATCGACGAGAAGCCGGCCCGGCCGAAGCCGTCGCCGTAGAGCGGGGTCTGGATCTGCAGGGTGTCGCCGCCCCGGGTCACCCACTGGTGCTCGTACGGCGGCGCGGCCACCGTCGGCCCGAAGACGCCCCGACTCCACTGTTCCTGGTACGACTCCCCGGCCCGGTACGCCAGCGGCGGCGCCACCAGGCTGGTCAGGTACGCCTGCTGGTCACCGGTCCCGGTCATCTCGTCGACCGACCGGAACCACTGGCCACGTCCTCCGGTGGTGTAGTACTCGATCCGGGTGGACGGCAGCGGGAAGGTCATCGCGTGCGCGAAGCCGCCCATCGTCGACTCCGGCAGCACTGCCCAGGCGAGCTTCCGTCCGGTGCTGCCGGACGACTCGTGCCCGTGGTCGGCCCGGACGGTGGCCAGGTCGGTCTCGGTCACCTGCCGGGTGAACCCGGTCGGCATCCGTTGCTCGGTGAGCCAGCAGAGCTGGTACGCGTACGAGGTGTCGGCCGGGTCGGCGGGACCGAGGGTGGCGGTGATCCGGGAGACGAAGCCGTCGACCGCGACGTCGGGTCCGATCCGGCCGACCCGCATCCGGTCGAAGGTGCCGCCGAGGGTGCCGACCTCGACGGTGCGTCCGGCGGCCAGCACCGAGGCGGCGAGTTCGGCGAAGACCTGTTTCGCGTCGTCGCGGGGGACCGTGACGGACAGCGGCGCGCCGAGCCGGGCGTCGAGGGTGACCGTCCGGTCGGCGGCGACGTCCAGTTCGGGCTGGGCCACCATGCTGGTCAGGTAGGTTCCGTCGACCGGGCTGGTGATCGCGCCGAATACCGCGTACCGGCCCTTCGGCACCCGCAGGGTGGTGCTGCCGGTCGCGGCGCCGGGCACGCTGACGGCGTGTGTGCCGTCCAGGCCGGCGAGCATGCTCAGGTATCCGTCGGTCGGTGCGCCGTCCTGGCCGAGGTGCGACACCGTCACGTCGTAGCTCTCCACCTCCCGTTCCACCGCGACCGGGGTCAGCACGATGCTGCCGTTGTCCTCGTCGGTGTCCGGGGCGGCGACGAGCTGGCCGGTGAGCCGGCCGAGCGGCCCGCCGGTGCCGGCCGTGTCGGCGGTGACCGTCGCCTCGGCGGTGCCGCCCGCCGGCACGGTGACGCTGGTCGGCCGGACCTGGAACATCCCGGCCGGCACCGGGGTGCCGGCCGGGTCGGTGGCGTCGACCGCGAGCCGCAGGGTGACCGGGGTGTCGCCGAGGTTGTGGTAACTGACGGTACGGCTGACCGGGGTGTTGTCGTCGTGCGGCCACACCTGCCGGCCGAACCCGAGACTCGGCGGGTCGGCGGTGATCCGCTGGCCGATGGCCCGGGCCACGTCGAGCCGGCCGGCGCCCTGGGCGAAGACGTCGAGGTCGGTGGCGGGCCGGGCGGCGGCCATCAGCGTGGCCTTCAGCTGGGCCGCCGGCAGGTCCGGCCGGCGCTGGGCGAGGATCGCGGCGGCGCCGGCGACGTGCGGGGCCGCCATCGAGGTGCCGGACATGCTGATCCCGGTGCCGTCCGGCACGTCCGGTCCGGAGTCGGCGCTGCGGGCGGCGACGATGTCCAGACCGGGCGCGGTCAGGTCGGGTTTGATGGCGTTGTCGCCGATCCGGGGGCCCTGGCTGGAGAAGCCGGCCAGCCGGTCGGACTTGGAGACGGCGCCGACCGCGAGTGCGGCGTCGGCGGTGGCGGGGGAGCCGACCGTGCCCGCGCCGGGGGTGTTGCCGGCGGCGACCACGAAAAGGGTGTCGTGTTCGTCGGTGAGCCGTCGGACGGCCTGCTCGACCGGGTCCTCGCCCACGCTGTCCGGCCCGCTGAGACTCATGTTCACCACCTGGGCGCCCTGCTCGGCGGCCCACTGCATGCCGGCGATGATCCAGGACTCGGGGCAGCCACCACCGGCGCAGACCTTGCCGTCGAGCAGCCGCGCGCCGGGGGCGACCCCGGTGAACCGGGCGGCGCCGGTCCCGGCGACGGTGGAGGCGACGTGGGTGCCGTGTCCGACCAGGTCCCGGTCGTCCTCGGTCCCCTCGGTGAGGTTCCGCTGCCCGGCGACCCGTCCGACCAGGTCGGGATGGGTCTCGTCGATGCCGGTGTCGAGTACCGCGACGGTGACCCCGGTGCCGTCGTAGCCGGCGGCCCAGGCGGTCGGCGCGCCGATCTGCGGGACGCTCTCCGCGAGCGCCGGTCGGCGCAGCCCGTCGAGCCAGACGGTCCGGACCTCGGCGGCCAGCGCGGGGCGGGTCGGTTGCCCGCCGGCCAGGCCGGTCCAGAAGCCGGCGAGTCCGGTCCGGTCGACCGTGATCGCGAGGCCGTCCACCGGCGGGAGGTCGCGGACCACCCGGGCGCCGGCCGCCGTCACCTGGCGCTGCCCGGCACTGCGGGCGTCGGCTCCGGCGTACGTGACCAGCAGCGGCAGGTCGGTGCGTCGGTCGTAGCCGAACTCGAGCAGGGTGGTGACGTCGAAGAGCCGTTCGTCGAGTTGTCCGCCGCGCAGCAGGGACAGGGCGTCGACCGGGATCACGTACCGCCGTTCGGCGACCCGGCGGGTCAGGAACTGGATCTCCGCCCGTCCGGGGCCGGGTTCGACGCTGGCCTTGTCGCCGGCGACGACGGTCACCCGGTCGCCGGTGATCAGGGTGACGGTCCGGGGTCCGGTGCCGGCGGTCGGACCGTCCCCGGTCAGACCCGCCCGGGTCGTCGGGCCGGTCGAGCCCGGGCCGGCCGGGGCGGCGGACGCGGTCCCGGCCGGGCCCGGTACGCCGATCGCGAGCAGCAGGACGACGCCGGGTAGCCCGTGCCGAAGCCTCCTATATGGACTCATGGTGTACCTCCCCTGGATCCGGTCAAACCGGTACCTCTGGTATGACCGAAACACAAAGTCCACGGGTCGGCAACATAGACGCTCATAGATTGAGACGTCGACCGGGCGCGCCGAGGGGGGAGGGTGTCCCGGCCGCCCGGGCCGGCCTACTACAGTCGCAGGAATGCCGGAGATGGTGGGGCCGCAGGTCAAGGTCATTGCGTGGACGCACTTCGAGGCGCCGGAGGACGTACCCTGGTCGACCGACGCCGAGGGGGGCCAGGCGCTCGCCGAGTTCGCCGGCCGGGCCTGCTACCAGTCCTGGCGCAAGCCCAACCCGGCCACCGCGACCAACGCGGGTTATCTGACCCACATCCTGGAGAGCGGGCACCTGTCGGTGCTCGAGCACGGCACCGTCACGGTCTACTTCACCGGGGTGTCCCGCTCGTTCACCCACGAACTGGTCCGGCACCGGCACTTCTCGTACTCACAGCTCTCCCAGCGGTACGTCCCGGAGCGGGAGGCCGCGATGGTCGAGCCGTCGGTGATCGCCGACGACCCCGAACTGCACAAGCGGTTCGTCGAGGCGACCGAGGCGAGCCTGCGGGCGTACAACGAGTTGCTGGAGGGGCTGGAGCGACGGTTCGCGGACGTCGAGAACCCGACGTTGCGGCGCAAGCAGGCCCGGCAGGCCGCCCGCGCGGTGCTGCCGAACGCGACCGAGACCCGGATCGTGGTGACCGGCAACTACCGGGCCTGGCGGCACTTCGTGGCGATGCGGGCCACCGAGGGTGCCGACGTGGAGATCCGCGAACTCGCCGTGGAGTGCCTGCGCCAGCTGCAGCGGGTCGCCCCGAACGTCTTCGCAGACTTCACCATCAGCACCCTGCTGGACGGCACCGAGATCGCCGACAGCCCGTACGCCCAGCTGTCCTGACCTCTTCCCTGCTGGCCCGGCGGCGCGATTCCGATAGGTTGTTCGCATGACCCACCACCACCCTGCCGCCGGTGACGGGGCGGCACCCCGTCCGTTCGGGCGGCTGCTGACCGCCATGGTGAGCCCGTTCACCCCGGACGGCTCGCTCGACCTCGACGGAGCGGCCGCACTCGCCGCCCACCTCGTCGACGAGCAGGGCAACGACGCGCTCGTGGTGAACGGCACCACCGGCGAATCGCCCACCACGACCGACGCGGAGAAGGAACGGCTGATCCGGACCGTGGTCGAGGCGGTCGGTGACCGGGCGCGGGTGGTCGCCGGTGTCGGCACCAACGACACCCGGCACACCATCGAGCTTGCCGGGGCCGCCGAGAAGGCCGGCGCGCACGGGCTGCTGGTGGTCACCCCGTACTACAACAAGCCGCCGCAGGCCGGGCTGGTCCGGCACTTCACCGCGGTCGCCGACGCCACCGGGCTGCCGGTGATGCTCTACGACATCCCGCACCGCTCCGGAGTGGCGATCGCCACCGAGACGCTGGTCCGGCTCGCCGAGCACGAGCGGATCGTGGCGGTCAAGGACGCCAAGGGCGACCTGGTCGCCACCTCGTGGGTGACCAGCCGGACCGACCTGGCCGTCTACTCCGGCGAGGACGCGCTGACCCTGGCCGCGCTCGGCATCGGCGGGGTGGGGCTGGTCGGCACCTCCACCCACCTGACCGGCGCGCTCACCAAGCGGATGATCGAGGCGTACGACCGGGGCGAGACCGCCGAGGCGCTGGCCCTGCACCGCCGGCTGCTGCCGCTGTTCACCGGCATCTTCCGTACCCAGGGCACCATCCTGGTCAAGGCGGCGCTCACCGCGCAGGGTCTGCCGGCCGGGCCGGTACGGCCGCCGCTGGTGGACGCCACCGAGGCCGAGATCGCCCAGCTCCGCGAGGACTGCGCCGCCGCCGGCCTGGAGCTGCCGGCATGAGCGAGCGGAGCGAGCGAATCGGTTGGCTCGGGTTGACGGCTCATGCCGGTGCCGAGCGCAGCGAGGTGGCGGCATGAGTGAGCGAACCGGAATCGGGT
Organism: Plantactinospora sp. B5E13; assembly: GCF_039871775.1. Taxonomy (NCBI): domain Bacteria; kingdom Bacillati; phylum Actinomycetota; class Actinomycetes; order Micromonosporales; family Micromonosporaceae; genus Plantactinospora; species Plantactinospora sp. B5E13. The sequence continues at coordinate 182,310 of NZ_JBDPLT010000004.1, read as the reverse complement.
GGCAGGCGAGCATGGACGGGGACAACTGGGTGGGAGTGAGGGCATGAGCCAGCCGGGTGTCGAGCTGGAGCCGCCGGGCGACCTGCCCGAGGGCGGCCTGCGGATCATCCCGCTGGGCGGGTTGGGCGCCATCGGGCGCAACATGACGGTTTTCGAGTACGGCGGCAAGCTGCTGGTCGTCGACTGCGGGGTGCTCTTCCCCGACGTCGAGCAACCCGGCGTCGACCTGATCCTGCCGGACTTCGCGCCGATCCTCGACCGGCTCGCCGACGTCCAGGCGATCGTGCTCACCCACGGGCACGAGGACCACATCGGCGCGGTGCCGTACCTGCTCGCCCACAAGCCGGACATTCCGCTCGTCGGGTCGCAGTTCACCCTGGCGCTGGTCGAGGCGAAGCTCGCCGAACGGCGGATCGAGCCGTACACGCTGACCGTCCGGGAGGGCGGTCGGGAGCGGCTGGGGCCCTTCGAGTGTGAGTTCTTCGCGGTCAACCACTCGATCCCGGACGCGCTGGCGGTGGCGATCCGTACCCCGGCCGGCCTGATCCTGCACACCGGCGACTTCAAGATGGACCAGCTGCCGCTGGACGGCCGGATCACCGACCTGGCCGGCTTCGCCCGGCTCGGCGCCGAGGGTGTCGACCTGCTGCTCTCCGACTCGACCAACGCGGAGATCCCCGGTTTTGTCACCCCGGAACGCGAGATCGGGCCGGTCCTCGACTCGATCTTCGCCAAGGCGCGCGGCCGGATCATCGTCGCCTCGTTCGCCTCACACGTGCACCGGGTGCAGCAGGTCCTCGACTCGGCGGCCGAGCACGGCCGGAAGGTGACCTTCATCGGCCGGTCGATGGTCCGCAACATGGGCATCGCCCGTGATCTCGGCCTGCTCCGGATCCAGCCCGGCCTGGTGGTCGGGCTCGACGAGGCGACCGCGTTGCCGCCGGACCAGATCGTGCTGATGTCCACCGGCTCGCAGGGCGAGCCGATGAGCGCACTGGGCCGGATGGCGACCGGTGACCACCGGCACATCACGATCGCCCCGGGCGACACCGTGGTGCTGGCCAGCTCACTCGTCCCCGGCAACGAGACCTCGGTCTACCGGGTGATCAACCAGCTCTCCCGGGCCGGCGCGACCGTGATCCACAAGGACGTCGCCAAGGTGCACGTCTCCGGGCACGCCCCGGCCGGCGAACTGCTCTACCTGCTCAACGTCACCCGGCCGAGCAATCTGATGCCGGTGCACGGCGAGTGGCGCCACCTGCGGGCGCACGCCCGACTCGGCATCGAGTCCGGGGTGGCGCCCGACCGGGTGGTGCTCTGTGAGGACGGCGACGTCGTCGACCTGGTCGAGGGGCACGCCCGGGTGGTCGGACACGTCAAGAGCCGGTACGTCTACGTCGACGGCCTGGCCGTCGGCGACGTCGGCGAGTCGCTGCTCACCGAGCGCCGGATCCTCGGCGACGGCGGGTTCATCTCGGCGACCGTGGTGGTCGACTCGGTGACCGGCAAGGTCGTCGGCGGTCCCACCGTCTCCGCCAAGGGCTTCTCTGACGACCCGGACGCGTTCAACCCGGTGATCCCGCTGATCACCGAGGCGCTCAGCCGGGCCGCCACCGACGGCATCACCGACCCGCACCAGTTGCAGCAGATCGTCCGCCGCACGGTCGGGCGCTGGGTCAACGACGCGTACCGGCGGCGGCCGATGATCGTACCGACGGTGGTGGAGGTCTAGCACCAACGCCGTTCAGCTAGGGCGATGGCTGGGTGGTCAAGGGTCGTGGGAGCCGCCTTGTGCACGTGTGGCCACACGCCGTCGACATCTTGACGTAGACCTCGTAGACGCGGCCGGGAAGGCCCTCGCTGCGGCAGAGAAAGCCGCTATCTCTGCGGGGCGTGCTCGTGGAGGAACGCCCTCGCGGCGCGCTGGGCGTCCTCGGCCCGGGGGCTTAGCCAGAACCCGAGATGCTCTTCGTCCGGCATCCAGTGGTGCCGAGCGCCGGGGATCCGCGCGGCGGCGTTCGCGCCGTGCTCGAACGGCACGTCGCCGTCCTGTGTGCCGTGGAGGATAAGCGTCGGCGCGGTGATGCGGTCGAACGCGATGCCCATCTCTCGCGTCTGCAGCGAGTCGTTGGCGGTGCCCGGCATTCTCTTCTCGTACGGGAAGGTCGTTTCGAACATCGCCTCGAAGAAGAGCCGGACATCCTTCGTGTCCATGATGTAGCGAGCGCGTTCCGCCTTCTGTTCATCCGTGAACGTGCTGGTCTCGTTCAGGGTGCTGGACACGATCGACTCAAGCGAGACCGATGCGGTCAGCTTCGCGAGCTTCTGGACGATCGCGTTCACGAAGGCGGCCCGCAGCGGCGAGGTGGCCGAGGCATCAGGGTTGGGCAGGCTCACGCCGCCGATCGAGACCAGTCCCCACACCCGCTCCGGATGGCGCGCGGCGAAGGTGTACGCGACCGGGCTGCCTGCCGAGACGGCGAGGACGCCGACCCGGTCGATGTGAAGCTCGTCAAGCAGGGCTGCCAGCAGATCGGCCTGCTCGTCAAGGGTCCGCCCGCTGCTCAACGGAGTGCCGAGGTACCCGGGACGCGACGGGCTGAGGATCCGATACCCGTCGTCCTGCAGCCAGCTCGCGAACAGTCGGCCCTGATCGGCGCCACCCAACCCGGCATGCACGGACAGCACGACCGGACCGTCGGTGCCGTGCAGGTCGTACTCAATCGGGCCTCGTTCCGTTTCGGCGGTCCGCAGGTTGATCGCGACACCCGGCAGCAGCTCCCGCTGCGGATCGAGGTTGGCTCCGCCGTCCCACACGGTCAAGCCGGTCGCAAGCAGCGCTGGAATACCAATGAGCACGCCCGCCGTGACAAGAATTGCCTTCCGAATGCGGCGCCGCCGTCGCGGCGCCGGTGTCTGTTCTGTCATCTCCACCCCACATTGCTCGATCCGCGCCACAGAGCCGGCTGGACCATCCGAACCTTCAGGCCGTGTTCAGCGGTAGTGATCAGCGCCGGTTACCACAGGCGTGGCGATCGCCTGGTCGGACTTCTGTCCATCGGCCGTCACGGCCGCTGCCCCTACGCCAGGACGGTGCTGGGACACGGCGAGCAGCCGGCTCAACGGGCGGGGGAACCACCAGTTCGAACGGCCGAGGAGCGTGACCAACGCCGGGGTGAGGATGCCGCGGACCAGGGTGGCGTCAATGATGATGCCCGCCGCCAACGCGGTGGCGAACACCTTCACGTCGGTGATCGGAATGCTGGCCAGCGCCGTGAAGGCGAGGAAGAGGATGAGCGCGGCGGAGGTGACGAGCCGTCCGGTTCGGCTGATGCCCGTAACGACGGACGGCACCACGGTGTCCCGTTCACCCTCGGCGGTCAGGTCAAGGTGCGTTTCCCGGATGCGGTGCAGGATGAACACCTCGTAGTCCATGGACAGCCCGAAGAGGAAGGCGAAGACCGCCATCGGGATCCAGATGGTCACCGCCCCGATGGCGGGCGAGTCGAACAGCAACCCGCTGCCGTGGCCCTGCTGCCAGATGAGCACCACGACGCCGTACGCCGCGCACGTGGACAGCGCGTTGAGCGCCAAGGCTTTCAACGGCAGGACGACCGAACGCAGGGTCCGGGCCAGCACGATGAACGTGAGCAGGGCTACGAAGAGCAGGATGAATTCGACCGAGCCGTAGACGGCCTCGATGAAGTCGGCATCGGTTGCCGGACTCCCACCGGCCAGCACACCCGGAGCCTGCCGCGCGGTGTCCAGCACGTCCGAGACCGCAGCCCGGCCGCCACCGCTGGACGGGTCCTCCGTGGTCCACACGTCGATGACCTGGTGACCGTCGCGCGTCCAGCCCGGCGGGGCGAGGCTGCCCGCGACGCCGTCCAGGCGACGGAGCCGGGCCTGCATGGCGTCGGTGGCGTCGGCGGCGACGACGACCTCGACGGGGCGGGCGATGCCTTCGCCGAAGCCCGCGTCGACGAGCCGTTGGAAGGTCTGGGCGGGCTGTCCCCCCTGGGCCAGCGTCGAGGTTGCCGGCTGCCCGAGTTGCAGCGCCAGCACGGGCGCGGCCAGGGCGAGCAGCACCAGTCCGCTGACCAGCGCGCTGAGTGCCGGGCGCCGGGTGGTGACCCGGGCGATCCTGGTCCACATGCGGCTGTCCGAGCGGTGCTGACGACGCGGCCGGTCCAGCTTGTCGCCCCACGAGTAGAGCAGGACGGGCAGCAGGGTGAGGGCGACGGCGACGCTGACCAGCGGGATAAGCAACCCGGCGTAGCCGACGCTGCGCAGGAACGGCACCGGCAGAACGACAAGTGCGGCAAGCGAGATAGCCACCGTGGCGCCGCTGAGCGCGACCGCGCGGCCCGCGCTGGCCAGGGACCTGATGACCGCCTCCCGGCGCGCCTCGGGCTCGGGGCCGTCGGTGCCGGGTTTGGCGCGCTCTTCCCGCCAGCGGGTGACGACGAGCAGCGCATAGTCGATCGCCACGCCGAGGCCGATGAGCGTCACCAGGAACTGCACGATGAACGAGACGTCGGTGAGCTCGGTGACCCCGCGCACCAGCAGGAACGTCGTCGGGATCGCCACCGCGGCCATCAGCACCGGCACGATGGCGAGACCACTGCCGAAGACCAGGATCAGTACGCACAGCGCCCCTACGGCGCCGATGAGCGTCTCGTAGATCGGGCTGCGCTGGGCGCCGCTGTTGCGTCCGGACAGCACCGGCTGACCGGTCAACTCGACCGGGGCGTCCGCGATCCTGGCCTGCGCGACCGCCGTCTCGATGTCAGGCAGCCACCGCTCGTACGGAGCGTTCGAGGGAGTCGCTGGCGGGTAGACCAGCGCCACGGTGGTGCGCCGGTCCGCCGACACCAACGACTCACTGCCGGGGCCGCCGTAGGAGACGCTCCGCCCGCCCGGCGGGGTCACGCTTTCCAGTAGCGCGTCCCACTGCCGGCGTACCTCGGGCCTGTCGACGGTCGTGCCATCGGGCACCGTCACCACGAGTAGCAGTGGGGCGTTACGACCACCGGTGTCGCCGAATCGTTGCGCGATGGCGTCGTTCGCCTGCTGGCCCGGACGGTCCGGTAACCGGGCCTCGTAGCTGAGCCTGTCGATCGTGCTGCCCGACAGCGCCCCTCCCAGCAGCGCGAGCGCCACCCAGACGAGGACCACCGGCAGCCGGTGCGCGAGCATCCAGCGTGTTATCCGCTCCACGGGACAGACCTTTCGTTGAGGGCGGTGCGGGACGCGGCCGCGCCGACGCGGTCGGCGGCGAGCAGGTGGGCGCGCCCGCGGACCAGGACGGCGAAGGCCACCGAACCGACCACCGCGCACGCCGTCACCGTCTGGACGACCGGGCCGTTCATCCGCATCAGCGCGGCGTGGAAGGTCAGGCGGACATCGAGGGGTACGGCGTTGAACGTCGCCACGACGTTCACGGCGCCGTGGCCGAGCGCGCCGGCGAGCAGACCGGTCGACAGCAGCGCGAGCGCGCGGACGGTGCGGACCATGGACACGGCATGAGGATGCCGCCCGGCGGTGGTCGCGGTCGTCAGGCCGGGGTTGTCAACTGCCGATACCTCCGACGGTGCAGTCCGGCGTAGGCTACATCCACGGTGGTAGTGGCGGCTCCGCTCGTGGGCTGACGTCCGAGGCGACCGGGTCGCCTATCATTGCGCGCATGGGCGACGACGGCGGGCGGGGCCGTGCGGGGCGTTCCCTGGCTATGGCGTTCGGCTTGACCGTTCTGGTCGTCGCCAGCGCCGTAACCTCGCCGCCCGGGCGCATCCGGCTCGACCTGGTCAGCTCGTTCCTGCTGGTGGTCCCGGCGATGGCGACCGCCGCCCGGCGCCGGCTGCCCCTCGTCGTGCTCGGCCTCGCGACCGTCTGCGTGCTTGTCTACCAGCTGCGCGGCTATCCCGGCGTCGCACCCGCTCTGACCGTCATGGTGGCTCTCTACACCGCCGTGAAGGGTGGGCACCGGTTGCCGGCCGGGTCCGCCGTCGTCGTCATCCTCGTCGGCGGTTCCGCCAACGAACTCGCGAGCGTCGACGCCGGGGGGCTGGCGCCCGACGTCGTCCAGCGCTGGCTGCTACTGATCGGCTGGATGGTCGCCGCCTGTGTCGCAGGCGAGCTGTCCCGCCAGCGCGTCGTCCACCTCACCCACGTCGAGCAGCGTGCGCTCGACGCCGAACGTACGCGCGAGGAGACCGCTCGCCGCCGCGCCACGGAGGAGCGGCTACGGATCGCCCGCGACCTGCACGACTCCCTCACCCACAGTATTTCGCTCATCAACCTGCAGGCGAGCGTCGCCGTCCACCTCGCCCAGAAGCGCGCCGAGCCGGTCCCCGAGGCGCTGGTCACCATCCAGGAGGCCAGCCGCGAGGCGCTGCAGGAGCTCCGCGCGACGCTCAAGGTGATGCGTACCGACGACGCTCCGGCCGGAGGTGGGCTCGACCGCCTCGACCGCCTCGTCGAGGGCGCCCGCAGGGCGGGCATCCCGGTCACGGTGACCGTCACCGGCCGGCTTCGCAGCCTGCCGGCCCCGGTCGACCGCGCCGCGTACCGCATCGTGCAGGAGGCCCTCACCAATGTGACCCGCCACGCCGGCCCGGCAACCGCCTCGGTCCGGCTCCGCTACGGCGACGACGCGTTGGCCGTTCACATCGATGACGACGGGCTCGCCACCGGCCGGGCGGCCGCCGTGCCGGGTGCGGGTCTGGTCGGAATGCGGGAGCGGGTCACCGCCCTCGGTGGGTCACTGCACGCCGGCCACCGCGACGGCGGCGGGTTCACCGTCCAGGCGACCCTACCGCTGGAGCGGCCGTCCCCGGCTCTTGACGGGCCGCCATCTCAGCTGGAGAGGTCTTCGTGATCCGCGTACTGCTCGTCGACGACCAGGCCCTGATCCGGGCCGGCTTCCGCGCCCTCATCAACGCCGAAGATGACCTCATGGTGGTCGCGGAGGGCGGCGACGGCACGGAGGCGGTCGCGCTCGCCGCGGAGCACCTGCCCGACGTCGCGCTCATCGACATCCAGATGCCCGTTCTCGACGGCATCCAGGCCACGCGTCGGATCGCCGCCGATCCGGCCCTGGCCGGCGTGCGCGTCGTCATCCTCACCAGCTACGGCCTCGACGAGCACATCTACGCCGCGCTGCGGACCGGCGCCGCCGGCTTCCTCGTCAAGGACACCGAGCCGGCCGATCTGCTGCACGGCATCCGTGTTGCCGCCCGCGGCGACGCCCTGCTGTCGCCGGCCATCACCCGCAAGCTCATCAGCGAGTACGTCTCGCGACCGCCGCACCACAGCCGCGCCACCGTGCTGGAGGTCCTCACCAACCGCGAGCGGGAGGTCGTCGCGCTCGCCGCACGGGGCATGTCCAACGACGAGATCGCCGCCCACATGGTCATCAGTGTCGCCACCGCCAAGACCCACATCAGCCGGGCGATGACCAAGCTCCAGGCCCGCGACCGGGCGCAGCTCGTCGTCCTCGCCTACGAGACCGGCCTCGTCACCCCGGCGGCCACTCTCTCGACCTAGCCAGGCCGCTCTGAGTACCCGTACCCGGTCAACCGGCCGGTCCGCTGGCTAGCCTTTGCCCCGGAACGGAGGGGCGATGGTTTTCCGGTTGTTGACCTCGGTGGTGCTGGCACTGCACTTCGGCTTCCTGGCCTACCTGGTGGGCGGTGGTTTCCTCGCCTGGCGGTGGCCCCGGACGGTCTGGCTGCACCTGGCGGCCGCCGTCTGGGGGGTGACGGTGGTCGCCGCCCGGATCACCTGCCCGCTCACCTACGTCGAACACTGGTCGCGGCGCCAGGCCGGCGAGTCCGGTGTCGGCCGCGGCTTCATCGACCGGTACGTCGAGGGCGTGATCTATCCCGAGCGGTACGCCGCGCTCGCCCAGGCGCTGGTCGCGGTGGTTGTCCTGATCTCCTGGGCCGGGCTGCTGTACCGGCTGCGCCGTACCCGGCGAGCGGCGCCGCCCGGTCAGGGCAGCGCGTCGACCGCGGCCGCGAACTCGGCCCCGGTGGCCAGCGCCGCGGTGACCAGGACCCGGAGCTGACCGGCCGAGACGCCGTGCTCCAGGTCGGTGGTGACGTCACCGGCGAGGATCAGTTCACCGTCGTCACTCTCCCGCACGTACGCCTTCGGCAGCAGCCGGTCGTGGTTCCAGGCGTTGCAGAACTCGTACGCCTCGGCGAGCCGGTCGGCCGGCAGCCGGCGCAGGGCCAGCACCTCGGCGTGCAGGATCTCGCCCCGCTCACCCACCCGGTGGAACCGGATCACCGCGTCGCCCCACCGGCCGCCGACCGTACCGTCCGGGGCGACCGCGTAGTGGTCGTTGCGCTGCTCCAGCACGTCGACCACCGCCGTCACGCTGAGCGGAACGACCTGTGCCGTCCAGCCCTCCGGCGGGATCGGGCCGGCGGTCGCCCAGTCGTCGGCGGGGCCGTCCGGTGGCAGCGGCACCGGGTCGGTCACCGGCCGCTCGGCCAGCCAACCCGCCATCCGACCGGACTGGTGACTCGTCCCGTTCCGGGCGTCGAACCGGCCGGCGAGGTCCTGGGCGGTGGCCACCAGGTCGGCCTCGAGCGCGGCCACGGTCAGCCGGGCGGCGAGCCGTTCGCCGTGCGCCGGCCGGTCGACCGGGTAGCGGTCGAAGCCGGCCGCTCCGGCCAGCCGGCAGACCAGGGCGCCGGCGGCGGCGAACTCCATCGCGGAACTCTCGTCGTACGGGCGGTCGAGCCAGCCGAGGTGCCGGGCGAGGATCTCCAGCCCGCGTTCGTGGTGTCCGGTCAGCGCACAGAACCGCAGGTGGTCGGCGAGGAACGGAAACGCGTCCCGTTCCCGCCGGTGCCGCCGGTACGCCCGCACGTGCGCCCGGGCGGCCTCGTCGTACCGGCCGAGCCGCAGGTACGGCACCAGCATCGCGGCCAGCGCCCGGGCCGGCTGCTCGGGGCAGCCGACGACACCGGAGAGGACCGGCTCGACCACCTCGACCGCCTCGGCCCACCGGCCCCACCCGGCCAGCAGCCGTGCCTGGTTCGCCGGGTCGCAGCCGGCGCAGTCGCTGAACTCGTCGCGCGGGGCGGCCCGCCACTGCGTGAACCAGTGCCGGGCGGCGGTCTGGTCGCCGACGTGGTCCGCGATCCGGCAGCGCAGGCTGTAGACGGCGTGCCGGCTGTGCCCGTCGGCCCGCAGCCGCCGGTCCAGGTCGTCGAGGGTCGCCTCGGCCCGGGCCAGTTCCATCCGGGAACTGTCCCGCAGCGCGGACACCGCCCACTTGTGGTACCAGCGCAGCAGTTCGGCGTCGGCCGGCGCGAACAGGCCCGGGTCCCGGTCGTGGGCGGCGAGGCACCACTCGAACGGCTCCAGCATCCGCCACCGTTCGGCGTGGTAGTTGTGCGCCTCGATCAGCGCCAGCCGGCCGGCGATCCCGAGCCGTACGTCGGCCGCGGCGTCGGCGTGCGCGATGATCCGGTCCAGTTCCGCGACCTTCTCCTCGCCGTCCGGCAGGTCCCGGGCCGCGGCCAGCGCGGCGAGCAGTTCGTCGCGGGTCACAGGGTGCCCCGGCGGGACAGGGTCATGACGACTCTCCTCACTGGGATTCCGGCGGCGTGCCCGCCCGCGACCGTGGGACGTGGCCTGGCGATTCGGCGAGTCTAGTCAGCGGGCCAGTTCCGCGACGGCCTTCGACATCTGCACCCCGGTCAGGATGCCGCAGCCCAGCAACTGGTCGAGTTGTGCCGGGGTGACCCCGTGCTCCAGGTCGGTGACGACCTCGCCGCAGACCCGGACGCTGCCGTCGTCGTTGACGTGCACGAACGCCTTGGGCCAGAAACGGTCCCGGTTCCAGGCGTTGCAGAACGCGTACAGCCGGGGCACGTCGTCGATGGGGAACCTGGTCGCCGCGATGGTGCGGATCTGCAACAGTTCGCCGGCGGCGCCGCAGCGGATGAAGTAGATGACGCTGTCGTCCCAGCGGCCGACGAGATCGCCGTCCGGATCCGTCTCGTACGGATGATCCCGACCGTCCAGTACGCTGGCGATCAACTCGTCGCTGAGCGGCCGCAACCGTTGCGGGCGACGGTCGATGTCGGACGGTTCCGCCGCGTCCTGAAACTCCGCTCCGGGCATCCGGATACCTCCTGGCCGGCTCGTGGTCCGTCCGTGATGGTAGGCGGAGTGTGTGTCCTCCGGCCAACCGCCGGACGTTCCATCGTGGATCAGCGGACACGACCCGCAGATGCGAGGAAATCCCGACGGCCCGCACTAACGTGTGAACTCATGGCGGGCCGTACCTCCTCTCAGGCGAACCGGCGCCGGAGCGGGTCCACCTCCCGTACCGGCGCGGCCACCCGTACCAGTGCCAACCGGGGGAAACAGACCAGTCGGACCCGGGCGACGGCCCGGCGTCCACCCCGACCCGGCCCCGCCGCCCTGCTCGGTCGTGGTCTGCGCGCGTCCTGGATGGGGCTGGCCCACAGCGTCGGCTGGGCGATGCGGGCGGTCGGCCGGCAGGCGGCGACCGCGAAGGACCTCGACCCGGAACACCGCCGTGACGGCGCCGGGCTCTTCCTGCTCGGGCTCGCCATCCTCAGCGCGGTCGCGGTCTGGTTCTCCTCGGCCGGGCCGCTCGGTGGGCGACTCGCCGACACCATCCGGCTCTTCTTCGGCGCGATCTCGATCGTGCTGCCGATCCTGCTGCTGATCGGGGCGGTCCGGCTGATGCGCAGCCCGGCGGAGTCGGAGCACCGGGGCCGGGGGCTGGTCGGCTGGACGGCGATGATCGTCGGCTTCGCCGCCCTGCTGCACATCGGCCAGCACCCGGACACGAACACCGAGCGGGACTATGCCGGCGGGCTGATCGGCGCCGGCATCGGCGGACCCCTGGAGCAGGCGATCAGTGCCTGGGTGGCGGTACCGGTGCTGGTCCTGCTCCTGCTCTTCGGGCTGCTCGTGGTGACCGCGACCCCGATCAACAAGATCCCGGAGCGGCTCGGGCTGCTCGCCGGGGTCGTGCTCGGCCAGCCCGGGACGGAGCAGGCCGAGTCCGACGAGGAGGAGGACTCCGCCGCCCGCCGCCCGGCCCGGCGTCGTCCGACACCGCGCCCGCAGCCGGTTGCCCTCGACGACACCGACGACCCCGCCGGCGCCGACGAGCTGGCCAACCACGACACGGTGGTGCTGCCGCGCCGGGCCCGGTCGAAGGTCGGCGCCGCGCGGAAGTCACCCGAGCCGCCCGAGCACTCCCCGCCGCCGACCCGGGCCGAGCAGCTCGCCCTCACCGGACTGGCCGGCGACTACACGCTGCCGCCGGCGAACCTGTTGCGACCAGGCAGCGCCCCGAAGGCGCGCAGCCGGGCCAACGACGAGGTGATCGCCGCGCTGACCGGCGTCTTCGAACAGTTCGACGTGGACGCGGCGGTGACCGGCTTCACCCGGGGTCCGACCGTCACCCGGTACGAGGTCGAGCTGGGCCATGGCGTCAAGGTGGAACGGATCACCCAGCTGTCCCGCAACATCGCGTACGCGGTCAAGTCTCCGGACGTCCGGATCCTCAGCCCGATCCCGGGCAAGAGCGCGGTCGGGGTGGAGATCCCGAACAGCGACCGGGAGGACGTGGCGCTCGGCGACGTGCTCCGGTCCCGGGTGGCGAGCGCCGACCACCATCCGATGCTGGTCGCGCTCGGCAAGGACATCGAGGGTGGCTTCGTGGTGGCCAACCTGGCCAAGATGCCGCACATCCTGATCGCCGGCGCCACCGGTGCCGGGAAGTCGAGCTGTCTGAATTCGCTACTGGTGTCCATCCTGTCCCGGGCCACCCCGGACGAGGTACGGCTGCTGCTGATCGACCCGAAGCGGGTCGAGATGAGCAGCTACGAGGGGATCCCGCACCTGGTCACGCCGATCGTGACGAACCCGAAGAAGGCCGCGGACGCGCTGGACTGGGTCGTCCGCGAGATGGACATGCGCTACGACGACCTCGCCGCCAACGGGGTACGGCACATCGACGACTACAACCGCAAGGTCCGGGCCGGCCAGATCACCCCGCCACCGGGCAGCGAGCGGGAGATCCGGCCGTACCCGTACCTGCTGGTGATCGTCGACGAGTTGGCCGACCTGATGATGGTCGCCCCCCGGGACGTCGAGGACTCGGTGGTCCGGATCACCCAGTTGGCCCGGGCCGCCGGCATCCACCTGGTGCTGGCCACCCAGCGGCCCTCGGTCGACGTGGTGACCGGCCTGATCAAGGCGAACGTGCCGTCCCGGCTCGCCTTCGCCACCTCCTCGCTCGCCGACTCCCGGGTCATCCTCGACCAGCCGGGCGCGGAGAAGCTGATCGGCCGCGGTGACGGGCTCTTCCTGCCGATGGGCGCCTCGAAGCCGGTCCGGATCCAGGGCGCCTGGGTCTCCGAGGGTGAGATCAACGACATCGTCAAGTTCTGCAAGGACCAGCGGGAGCCGGAGTTCCGGCCGGACGTGACGACCCCGGTACAGGACAACAAGAAGAAGGTCGACGAGGAGATCGGCGACGACCTCGACCTGCTGGTGCAGGCGATCGAACTGGTGGTCACCTCGCAGTTCGGGTCCACGTCGATGCTGCAACGCAAGCTCCGGGTCGGGTTCGCCAAGGCGGGCCGGCTGATGGACCTGATGGAGACGCGGGGCATCGTCGGCCCGTCCGAGGGCTCCAAGGCCCGGGACGTCCTGGTCAAACCGGACGAACTGGAGGAGGCCCTCGCTGCCCTCCGCCCCGAGTGAGTAGCTGCCTGGGGGTGGGCCGGAACCGCGGCGGTGGTGGCGCCGGGATCACGGTCGCGGTGGCACCGAACGGTGCCACAGGTTGACCTCAACCGGGCTTCAGCTATCAGGATGGTCGACATGACCGTGCTGCTCACCGACGCCGAGGTCGCCGCGCGACTGGACGCCGCGACCGCCGTGACGGCGATCCGGGACGCCCTGGTCGCCGCCGAGCAGGGCCGGCTGCTCGCCCCACCCCGGGTCTCCGCACCACTCGACGGGGGACGGCTGGTGCTCACCGCCGGGCACCTGCGGGACGACTGGTACGGCTTCCGCTCGTACGACACCCTCGACCGGCCCGACGGCGAGCAGGTGGTGGTGCTGCACGACGCCGGCACCGGCCGGATCCGGGCGGTCTGTGTCGGCGAGGAGATCGGCTCCCGGCGTACCGGGGCGCTCGGCGGGGTGGCGGTGGACGCGCTCGCCCGGCCGGAGGCTGCCACCGTCGGGGTAATCGGGGCCGGCCGCCAGGCCTGGACCCAGCTCTGGGCGATCGCGGCGGTACGCCCGCTGCGGGAGGTCACCGTCTTCAGCCGTACACCGGCGGGCCGGGAGAAGCTGGTCTCCCGGGTCGAGGCGGAACTCGGCGTACCCGCCCGGGCGGTGCCGGACCCGGGGCGGGCGGTTCGCAATCGGGACGTGGTGGTGCTCGCCACCACCAGCCCGACCCCGGTGCTCTCCGCCACCGACCTGAGCCCCGGCTGTCACGTCAACCTGGTGGGCTTCAAACAGGTCGGGCGGGCCGAGTTCGGGCCCGACCTGCTGGACCGGGCGGACGTCCTGGTCACCGACTCGCCGGCCCAGGCCGGGGCGTACGACCCGCCGATGCTCGCCGCCGTCGAGCCGTACGCCGGACGGCTGCTGTCGCTGGGCGCGGTGCTGGCCGGGACCCAGCCCGGCCGGAACACGGCGGACCAGGTGACCGTCTTCTGTTCGGTCGGGCTGGCCGGCAGCGAGGTGTTCCTGCTCGACCGGTTGACCCGGTAACAACCCGACAGCGCCCGCCGTCCGGATTCGTGCCGGCGGTACGCCCGGAACGGCGTGTCAGGTCCGACCGGTACCCTCGGATGGTGTCTGCCACGTCTTCCTCCTCCTCAGCCGCCGGCCGCCGGGTCGCGTTGCTCACCCTGGGCTGTGCCCGTAACGAGGTCGATTCCGAGGAGTTGGCGGCCCGACTGCACGCCGACGGCTGGCAGGTGAGCACCGACGGCGAGGGCGCCGACGTGGTGCTGGTCAACACCTGCGGCTTTGTCGAGAAGGCCAAGCAGGACTCCATCCAGACGCTGCTCGCCGCCGCCGAGACCGGCGCGAAGGTGGTGGCGGCCGGCTGCATGGCCGAACGGTACGGTCGCGAGCTCGCCGACAGCCTGCCCGAGGCGCAGGCGGTGCTCGGCTTCGACGACTACCCCGAGATCGCGGCCCGGCTCGACGCGGTCCTCGCCGGCACGGAACTGCCCGCGCACACTCCCCGGGACCGGCGGGAGCTGCTGCCGCTGACCCCGGTGGCCCGGCAACGCAGCGGCGTGGTGGTCCCCGGTCACGGTGGAGCCGCCGGGACCGCCCACCCTGGTCACGGCGCGGCCGACGGGTCCGCCGCGCCGGCCGGCCGGCCCGCCGACGGTCTGCTGCTCACCGACGAGCACACCCCGGCCCACCTGCGTCCGGTGCTGCGCCGGCGGCTCGACTCCGGTCCGGTCGCCTCGCTCAAGCTGGCCAGTGGCTGCGACCGACGGTGTGCGTTCTGCGCCATCCCCGCGTTCCGGGGCGCCTTCGTCTCCCGTACCCCGGACGAGCTGCTCGCCGAGGCGGAGTGGCTGGCCAAGTCGGGGGTCCGGGAGCTGGTGCTGGTCAGCGAGAACTCCACCTCGTACGGCAAGGACCTCGGCGACCCGAGGCTGCTGGAGAAGCTGCTCCCGCAGCTCGCGGCGGTGGACGGCATCGTCCGGGTACGGGCCAGCTACCTGCAGCCGGCGGAGACCCGGCCGGGCCTGGTGGAGGCGATCGCCACCACCCCCGGTGTGGCCGCCTACTTCGACCTCTCCTTCCAGCACTCGAGCGAGCCGGTGCTGCGCCGGATGCGGCGGTTCGGTTCCACCGACCGGTTCCTCGAGCTGCTCGCCTCGGCCCGCCAGCTGGCGCCGGACGCCGGGGCGCGGAGCAACTTCATCGTCGGCTTCCCGGGTGAGACCCGGGCCGACGTCGACGAGCTGGTCCGGTTCCTCAGCGCCGCCCGACTCGACGCCATCGGGGTCTTCGACTACAGCGACGAGGACGGCACCGAGGCCGCCGACCTGCCCGGCAAGGTCTCGGCGGCGACGATCAAGCGCCGGTACGACAAGCTGGCCGCGCTGGCCGACGAACTCTGCTCCCAGCGGGCCGAGGAACGGATCGGCGCCACGGTCGAGGTGCTTGTCGACTCGGTCGACGGTGGGGTGCTGGAGGGACGCGCCGCCCACCAGGCACCCGAGGTCGACGGCTCCACCACACTTGTCGCCCCGGACGACGGCACCGTCGACCTGGCCGCGCTGCGCCCCGGTGACCTGGTGCGGGCGACGGTGACCGGGACCGAGGGTGTGGACCTGATCGCCGTACCGGACGGGATGATCTCGGCGGCTCCGCGGAGGGCCGGGTGAGGTCGACGCGGGTGGACCGGGGCGTGGCCGGGGCCCGACGGACCGCCGGTGGGGTCTCGTCGGGTGCGGGACCTGCCGCCGGTGGGGTGTCGTCGAGTGCGGTCGGATGACGCCGTGACGGAGGCGGCGGAGCCGGTGCCCACCGGCGCGGGGACGTCGGCGGGGGAGACCGGAGTGGCGGCCGGGCAGGTCGGTCCGGTGCGGTCCGGTGTCACGGACGGGGCGCCGGCTGGCCGGGTCGGCCCGGTTCCGGTGGTGAACGCCGCCAACGGGTTGACCGCGCTGCGGCTCGTCCTGGTCCCGGTCTTCGCCGGGCTGGTGTTCGTCTCCGAGATGACCGATCCGGGCTGGCGGGTGGTCGCCTGCCTGACCTTCGGATTCGCCTCGGCGACCGACCTGGTCGACGGCTGGATCGCCCGCCGGTACGCGCTGGTGACCTCGTTCGGCAAGGTCGCCGACCCGATCGCGGACAAGGCGCTGACCGGCACCGCGCTGGTCCTGCTCTCCTGGTATGACCGGATCCCCTGGTGGGTAACGGTGGTGATCCTGGCCCGTGAGTTCGGGATCACCCTGATGAGGTTCTGGGTGATCCGGTACGGCGTGATCGCGGCCAGCCGGGGCGGCAAGGTCAAGACAGCGGTGCAGATCCTGGCGATCGTCTGGTACCTGTGGCCCGTTCCGGAGGTTGTCGACTGGGTCGGTCCGTGGATCCTCGGCGTCGCCCTCGTGGTGACCGTGGTGACCGGGCTCGACTACGTGGTACGGGCACTGCGACTGCGCCGTTCCGTCCGTTGAACCGGACGGCGGGGACCGGGTGACCGCACGGAAGGGGACGTGGCATGGAGGACGGTGAGCGGGCCGCCGGCAGCGCGGCCGCGGCGGTGGTGCACGCACTGGCCGACCGGGGTGGCACCCTCGCCGTGGTGGAGTCCCTCACCGGCGGGCTGCTGGCCGCCACGATCGTGGACATCGCCGGGGTGAGCAGCGTGTTCCGGGGCGGTGTGGTGGCGTACGCGACCGAGTTGAAGGCATCCCTGGTCGGGGTGCCGGCCGCCCTGCTCGACGAACGGGGCGCGGTGGACCCGGACGTGGCGGTCGCGCTCGCCGAGGGTGGCCGGGAGCGCTGCGGTGCCGACTGGTGCCTGGCCACCACCGGGGTGGCCGGGCCGGAGCCGCAGGACGGCAAGCCGGTCGGGTTGGTCTTCGTGGCGGCGGCGGGACCGTCCGGCACCGAGGTCCGGCGGCTGGAGATCGACGGCAACCGGCTGCACATCCGGACCGGCGCGGTGGAGGCGGCGCTGAACCTGCTCGCCGACCGGTTGCACGGCGAGGCCCCGACGGTCCGGGTCGACGACTGAACCGCCGGGTGCCGGTCGACGACTGGACCGCCGGGTGCCGGTCGACGGTTGGACCGCCGGGGCGTTCGGAGTAGCGGGCCGGTCGTGTCCGGACGGTTCGACCGGCGTTCGGCGCGGATTGGGGTGGCGGGCCGGGATGTCGTGGCGGCCGTCAACGGGTACGGTTGCGGGAAGGCTCGGAAAGCCGACGTCGGACGTCACCACCGCCGCGTCGTGGGCCCCCACCGCCCGACGGTGGGCCCACGGTGAGGTCGACGCGGTGGGCCGACGGCGCCGGTCCGACGTCCGGGGAGTCTGGTCCCGCGACACGGGAGGTGCGATGGTCCTGCTACGCCGGGTGATCGGTGATGCGCTACGGGCGCGTCGGCAGGGGCAGCATCGGACCCTGCGCGAGGTTTCCTCGGCCGCCAACGTGAGTCTGGGTTACCTCTCCGAGATCGAACGCGGCCAGAAGGAGGCGTCGAGCGAGCTGCTCGCCGCCATCTGCGACGCCCTCGGTGCCCGCCTCTCCGAACTGCTCCGGGACGTCAGCGAGACGGTCGAGGTCGCCGAACGGCTGCCCGACGTACTGGTGCCGGTCCAGGGGGAGCGGCAGGGTCCGGAGACCCGGCCGGTTCCGGCGTCCGCGACCCCGGTCCGGGGTGCGGGGACGGGTCGGACGACCGGCGCTCCGACGTACCGGGGCGAGCCCGCCCGGCCACGGTCGGACGCCGATCCGGCGGCGCAGCCGGCCCGGCAGTCGGCGCTGGCGGACGGGATCACCGCGCGCCCGGGCCGCAACCAGGCGCCGGGGCGCGCCCGTACCGAGAACGGGGTCCGGCCGGTGCCGGCGGACACGGTGCGGCAGATCACCACCGATGGCACGGTGTCGGTCACGGTTCGTCAGGAGTCTCCGCTGAAGGCGACCCTACGCGCCACCCGCCGCATCCAGCCCACCACCAAGCAGGACCGCGACGTCGTCTGCGTCGGCTGAGCGGGATCCTCCCGGACTGCCCCGGGCCAGCGGCCCGGGATCCGGGTCGAAGGTGTGGCCTGGTACGGCAACGGCGGGTTACCGTGGGCCCCTAGCGGCATATCCGGTGGATATCCCTCTCAGGTCGTACGCCGGGGTGGCGCGGGACTGGGACGATGGAGATCGTGCCGCGCGGGTTCCCCGGTGGGCCGGCCGGCACGGTCAGGCGGAGCGATCGACACTGAGGGGATATCGGGGAACATGGCGAACCCGTTCGCTAAGGGCTGGCGTTATCTGATGGCGCTCTTCGGTGCCAAGATCGATGAGTACGCCGACCCCAAGGTGCAGATCCAGCAGGCCGTCGAGGAGGCACAGCGCCAGCACCAGGCGCTGGTCCAGCAGGCGGCCGCGGTCATCGGCAACCAGCGCCAACTGGAGATGCGGCTCTCCCGGCAGATGTCCGAGGTCGAGCGCCTGCAGGGGATGGCCCGGCAGGCCTTGGTCCTCGCCGACCGGGCCCGGGCCGGCGGTGACGAGGCCGAGGCCGTCAAGTACGAGCAGGCCGCGCAGACCGTCGCCACCCAGCTGGTCTCGGCCGAACAGTCGACCGAGGACCTGAAGACCCTGCACGACCAGGCGATCAACGCCGCCGCGCAGGCCCGCCGGGCGGTCGAGAACAACAAGATGCTCCTGGAGCAGAAGCTCGCCGAGCGGGCCAAGCTGCTCAGCCAGCTCGAGCAGGCGAAGATGCAGGAGAGCGTCGCCCGTTCGCTGGAGTCGATGTCCGCGCTCACCGCCCCGGGCGGCACCCCCTCGCTCGACGAGGTGCGGGACCGGATCGAGCAGCGGTACGCCACCGCGATGGGCCGGGCCGAGCTGGCCAGCAACTCGGTCGAGGGCCGGATGCTGGAGCTGCAGAAGTCGACACTCGACCTGGCCGGCGCGTCCCGACTGGAGCAGATCCGGGCCAGCATGGCCGGGGAGAAACTCGCCGGCGGTACGGCCACGCCCGCAGTCGAACCGGCCGCCCCGGCGGCGGACCCGGCCGGGGTGGCCCGCCTCGACGAGATCCGGGCCAGCCTGGCCCGGGACAAGCAGACCGGCGGCAACACCGCGGCCGGCTGAGCCACCACCGAGCTGGGAGAAGGGCGAGATGGCCGACCCGCGTACCCGACACCTGCGCCGGTTGCGCGGTCTGCGCCGGGCGGTCCGTCGCTGGAGTGTGCTGGCCGGCGGGCTGACCGGGGCGGCTGCCGTGCTCACCCCGTACCAGGGACTCGGGCTGCCGGACGCCGTCTGGGCGGCCGCCGCCGGCGGGTCCGTGATGCTGGCCGGCTGGCGCTGGTCCGACCTGCGGGCGCTGGCCGCCCAGCCGGTGCCGCCACCGCCCGAGCCGGTCACCGCCGAGCAGGCCCGGGCCCGGCTGGTCGCCGCCGTCGAACGGATGCCCGCCGGGCGCCAGGCCCTCGCGGAGGTACGCCGGCAGCGGACCCGGATCGCCCTGCGGGGCACGTCGGCGGCCGAGGCGTGGGTTCGACTGGACCGGGCGTCGACCACCATGGCCGGCCTCGCCGGTCGACTGAACGGTCCCGCCGCGTCGGCCGCGCTCGAGGCGGCGGTGGCGGAGCGCTCGCTGCGGGACCTCGCCGACCGGGCGGCCAGTGTGGACCGGGCGCTGCGGCTCGCCCCCGCCGACACCCGGGCCGGGTTGGCGGACGCGCACCGCAACCTGCTCGGGCAGCTCGACCACGGTGTGTCGGCGTACGAGGGACTGGTCGCGGCGGCCGCCGGTTATGTCGCCGAGGATGGCTGGGAGGACCACGGGCACACCGCCGCGTCCCGGCTCACCGAGGCGACCGACCTGCTCCGCGGCGTCGCGGCCGGCCTGGCGGAGCTGCGCCGCCGCACCCCGCAGGCCGACGGCTGACCCCTCCGGCCCCGGCGTCGGGCTCTGCCGGACCGCGGCATCAGGTCGGGGTGCGGATCGAGACCGCCGTGCTGACCGGGGACGATCCGGCCGGGTTGCTGGCCTGGATCCGGTAGTGGTAGACGGTGTCCCGGGCCAGGTTGGTGTCGACGTACGAGCGGGCGGCGCCGGGGACGGTGAACGTGGTCAGCCCGGCGCCGAAGGTCGGACTGGTGGACCGGTGCACGGTGAAGCCGCTGACCGTGCTGGTGACCGGGACGGACCAGCCCAGCCGGACCGCCGCGCCCGGCCCCGGCACCACACCGTCGTACGGGGTCGCGGTCAGTTCCGTCGGTACCACCGGCACCGCCGGGGTGACCACGGTGGCGACGTTCGACCAGGGTGACGAGGCGCCGAGATAGCTGGTCCGGACCCGGTAGTAGTAGGTGGTGTCGGCGGCGACCGGGGTGTCCGGGCAACTGCCGGTGACCGGGACGGTGGTGGTGACCAGCCCGCTGGTGAAGGTCGGGTTGGTGGCGCGTTGCAGGTCCACCGTGGTCGCGAAGGACCGGTTCACCCAGGCCCGGTTGACCCGCAGCGGCGTACCGGCGGCGACGGTCGCGACCAGTCCGGTCGGCGGCGGCAGGTGCACCGCACAGTCGGCGCTGTTGGAGTACGCCGAGTGCGCGACACCGTTCTCGGCCCGGACCCGGTAGTGGTAGGTGACGCCCGGGGTGACCGTCGAGTCGGTGTAGCGGCTGACGGTCGCCGGGACGACAAAGCCGGTCACCTCGTGGCGGAAGCCCGGGTCGGTGCAGCGCTGGAGCAGGTTGCGGGTCGCGCCCGGCCCCACCGCCGTCACGTTGTTGGTCCAGGCCACCACGATGCCCGGCAGTACGGTGGCCGAGCCGGGCGCCGGCCGGACGGCGAGCCCGGTCGGCGCGGCGGGGGAGAACCGCAGCACCATCGGTCGGCTCATCTGCTGGTCGGCGTGGCCGAGCTGGGAGCACCGCCAGGCGAACTCCCAGCCGAAATGGTGCGTCCGGTTGGTCACCGTCGCCGGTTCGCCGGTGCCCGGGTCGACCTGGGTGTAGCCGTCGCTGGTGCCGGCCGGTCGGGTCGGGTCGGACAGCCGTACGCTGTCGCCGACCGTGAACGGGAACGGTCCGGGCAGGACGGGCCGCACCGCCACCACGGCCGCCTCGAACGGATTCACCCGGACCGTCTCCTTCCAGCCGACCTCGTTCGGCGCCGGCGGCGTGACCGCCCCGTCCCGGCCGACCCGGTTCACCAACTGGACGTTCACGTGGTGGAAGTGCAGGGCGTGGGTCTCCGTGCCGTAGTGGGTGATCTTCCAGAGCTGGGTGTGGTCGCCCGGCGTCCCGACCGGCACCGCCGGGTCGGACGGCAGCAGCACCTCGGTCGGCGGGTCGATCGGGGTCAGCGGAACGGTGGTCGGGACCAGCGTGCCGGTCGTCGGCAGCTCGGTGCCGAGCAGGACGTTCCGGCGACCGTACTCGGGGTCGAACCCGGTCACGATCGCCTTCGGGAGCAACGGCAGGGTCACCGGCCCGGTGCCGCCGTACGGGACGAAGCGCAGCGAGGTGTCCTCGATCGACGCGTACGTGTCGCAGGGGGTGACGGTGCCGAACGCGGCGTCGTAGGCCGGTTGTGGCACCGGCGGCGGTGGCTGGCTGCGCCCGTACGCCTCGGGGAGCCGGTCCCGGAGACGGTCCAGGTCGAACGGCGGAGCCGGCGCACCGACCACCTGGATCTGCAGCAGGGTGCGGGTGTTCGGGCCGTAGCCGGGCCGGGTGGGCGGGGTCCCTCCGGAGCCGGTCTGGTCCGGGTTGCCGGTGTAGTGGTCGTACCGCGGATCGTTGCCGGGCATCGGCGCCGGACAGTCGTTGTAGAGGATCAGGTTCGATCCCGGCGGTACGGCGGAGAAGTCGACGATCACGTCGGCGCGTTCGCCCGGGGCCAGCAGCAGGGTGTGGCCGGTGACGTTGCGCACCGTCACGTCCCGGCGGCTGTACCGGTAGTCGATCGGCTGGTGGGGCAGTACGGCGACCGCCGGCAGCAGGCCGCCCTCGGAGCCGATCTGGATCCAGTCGGGGCCGGCGGCGGCCGGGTCGGGCACCCCGCCCTCCCGACCGTCGGTGGGCCAGCCCGGCGGGAGGTCGGGGTTGGCCAGGGCCGCCACCATCGGCACCTCACCGGCCCCGGCGTCGGCGAGGGTGCCGTCCGAGTGCCACATCGGCGCGTTCGACGCGGCGTGGTAGAGCTGCAGGTTCAGGCTGCGGTCGGGGCAGGCGTTGAGGATCCGGAACCGGTACGCCGCCGGCCGGACCCGCAGGTACGGGTAGGCGACCCCGTTGACCAGCGGCGTGTCCAGGAAGGTCTCCGGCACCGCCGACGGGGTGGGGGTGCCGGGCTGGGCCGGCGGCTGCCAGGGGCGGGTCGCGGGGTCGTGGTGCGGGTTGGGCGCCGGCCCGTGGGTGACACCGGCGTTCGGCGGCCAGAACCAGGGCCCGTAGTCCCACCGGCCCATCGGGTTCGTCCCCGACTCGTTGTACGGGTTCTGCCGGGGCAGGTAGACGTGCGGGAACCACAGGGCACCCCGGCCGCCCCAGGTCGCCACGTCCCAGGTCGGATCCTCGGCGGCGAGCTGGGCCCGGTCCGGTACGAAGGTCTTCTCCTCCAGCACCAGGACGACCTCGTCGGTGGGGATCACCCCGTCGTCGACGAGTTCCCGTTCCACCGGGTCGTCCAGCCGGTAGAGGCCGACCTGCCCGGAGTAGACGGTCAGCCGGGCGATCCCCTCGCTCTGGTCGTGGTACCAGAGCAGCCGGGCGCCGCGCTGGTTCGGGTAGTAGGCGGTCGCCGCGCCCGCGCCGGGCTCCGGCATGTCCGGTACGGCGGCCCAGCCGGCGCCCCGGGGATAGTGGGTCGACTCACCTGCCGGGGTGAACCACTGGAGCGGTCCGCCGTCGCTGATCCACGGGGCGTCGCCGCCGTGCAGGTGGATCGTGCAGCGGTTCTGCGGATAGCGTTCGAGGCCGCTGCGGGGACCGGCGCCGGCGCCGGTGACCGTCGGGTCCACCGGCAGGAAGAGGTCGCCGGCGGAGCCGGTCGGCAGCTGGTTGACGTACTTGACCCGGACCGGGCGGTCCCGGTGCGCCACGATCATCGGCCCGAGATGGTACGGCCGGCCGGGCGGCGCCACCGTGTTGTGTCCGGCCGGGTCGGTGCCGTTGTTCAGCTGCCGGTAGCCCCGTAGCCGGGTCGGCGGCAGGTCCGGGTGCAGCCGTTGGGTGTACTCCTGCACCCCGATCTCGTAGTAGTCACATCCCGGGTACGACGTGGTGTCCGGCACCGCGACCGGGATCCGGGCGCCCAGCTCGGTCGTTTCCCGGCCGACCAGGGGGAGCGGGGCGACGAACTTCCGGATTCCGGTGCCGGGCAGTATCCGACCGTCGACGTCCAGCTCGGGCAGCGGGCTGTGGGCGAAGTTCGGTACGAAGCCGAAGTAGTCGGGTGGGGCGGTCGGGTCGACTGTCAGGTCGGCCACCGGGTCGGCGCCCACCCGGGCCGCCGGGACCACCGGCGTGGTCCGCCCGGCGCGCTGGTTCCGGGCCCGCTCGGCGCGGGCCGCCCGGTGCGCGGCGAATCTCTTGAACATGGTGACGCCCTCCCCGGAAGATCGGACCGCCTGCCCCGGTCCGCCAGCGCGAGCCCGGGGACCGGTCCCGGGGCGCACCCGCCGGCGGGTCCCATCCCCGAGAGCCTGCTGACGATCTGTAAGCAGTCAACCGCGTAGCGCCAGAAATGGATACGGCCGAATCGTCGGTGACGCCTCCTTCGCCCGGAGAATCCGGCCGCCCGCCGGGCCGGGTCGACCGGTCGCCGGGCTGGCAGTCTGGGCGTGCCTGCCGGTCGCCGGGCGGCGGCTCTGGCGTGCCTACCGGTCGCCGGGCTGGCAGACCGGGCACCAGTAGGTCACCCGTTCGCCCTGGTCCTGTTTACGGATCGGGGTACCGCAGCGACGGCACGGTTCCGCGCGGCGGCCGTAGACGTAACTGGTCCGACCCCGGTGCAGGGAACCGGTGGTGCTCTGTGTCCAGCGCCCCCGGTTCGCCGTCAGCAGCCGGTGGGCGAGCGCCACCAGGCCGGGCAGGTCCGGGACCTCCCGTACCGGCGTCCACGGCGAGACGCCCCGGAGGAAGAGCAACTCCGACTTGTACAGGTTGCCGATGCCGGCCAGGCTGCGTTGGTCGAGCAACGCCTCGGCGATGCTCCGGTCGGGCTGGGCGGCGAGTCGACGTACCGCCTCGACCGGGTCCCAGTCCGGGCCGAGCAGGTCCGGTCCCAGGTGCCCGACCAGGGTGTCCTCGTCGGCGGTCCGGAGCAGGGCGAGATCGTGCAGGTGGTAGCCGACCGCCACGGCGTCCGTGGTCCGCAGCACCGCCCGTACGGTGTGTGCCGGCCGGGACGCCCAGCGCTCGCCCGGGGCGTACACCCGCCAGGCCCCGTCCATCCGCAGGTGGGAGTGCAGGGTCAGCGACTCGCCGCCGGGCGGGTCGACCGTGCGTCCGCCGTTGTCCGGCTGTGTCTCGTTGTCTGGTTGCGCCCTGTTGTCCGGTGTTGTCCCGTTGTCCGGTGGTGTCCCGCCGGCCGGCATGCGGAGCCGGAGCAGCAGGTGCTTGCCCCGGGAGACCGACGCCGACACGGTCGCCCCGGTGAGGTCGGCGGTCGCCAGGTGCGGCACCCGGAGGTCGGTGGCGGTCAGCCGGCCACCGACCAGTGCGCGACGCAGCGCGCGGGCGGTGTTCCAGACGGTGTCGCCTTCGGGCACCCGTCCATCCTCCTCCACCGGCGCCCGGTCCGGCTGGAGAAGGTCAAGAGGTCGGCGGGGTGCCTCCGGCGGCTCGGTCGATCCGGTTCAGGGCAGCTCGTCGGGGCGGGGCGGGCGGACCGCGTCCTGGTAGCGCGGGTGGCTGGCGCCGTAGATGGCGTAGTTGAGCCGGGCGTGCGCCAGGCTCAGGTCACCGTTCGGGCCGCCCCGGGCAACCTCGGCGTTCTCGTCGGTGGATCCGTCGTCGGTCCAGAAACATACTGGACAGGTGCCGCTTCCCGTCCGGTGTGCACAACACGGGCAGGCGGCGACATCGATCGAGTGTTTCCCCACGGCGTTAAGCATTTCACAGCCGTATCCGGGGGCACAGTAGACGGTTTGTGTTTTCCCGACGGTCGGGCGCCGTCCCTCCCGGTCACGCCAACCGTAGTACGTCCCCGGGTCCGACCCCCAGTACGTCGGCCGCCCGGCCACGGTTGACCCCGACCGCGACCCGGTCGGCGGAGTCGACGTACACCACGAGGTGACCGGGGGGTACGTCGCCGAAGGTGCCGCCCCGCACGGCGGTACGGCCGTTGATCCGTACCGTCGGGCCGAGCCGTTCCACCGCCGTCCCCGGCGCCGCCAACTGCACGTTGCCGAAGTGGTCGACGGTGAGCACCTCGGCGGCGAGCCAACCGTCACCCCGCTCCACCACCGGCTCGGGCAGCCGGACCAGGCCGGCTGGATCGACCACCGGCCCGGCCTCGGGCAGCGCGGCGCCGAGCGCGAACCGGGCGGCGGCCGGGGCGAAGACGTCCCGTCCGTGGAAGGTGCGGGACACCGCCGGGAACCAGTCGGGGCTGGTCAGCTCCACCGCCTCGGTCACCCCGCCCAGCTCGGTCGCGGCCCAGGTCAGCAGGCCGTTGTCCGGGCCGACCAGCAGCCCGCCCGGGGTGCGTAGCCCGACGCCCCGCCGGGCCGTACCCACCCCGGGGTCGACCACCGCCACGTGCACCGCCGACGGCAGGTGTCCGACGGTCTGGGCCAGTACGGCGGCGCCCCGGACGACGTCCCCGGCGGGGATCAGATGGGTCACGTCGATCACCCGGACCGACGGGGCGAGGCGGGCGATCACCCCGTGGCAGGAGGCCACGAAACCGTCGGAGCGGCCGTAGTCGGTGGTCAGGCTGATCCACGGGTATCCGGACACAGCAGTCAACCGTTACCTTTCAGTGCGCTTTAGTGAGCACGCGATTGGTAGTCCTACCTTGCGGTGGGACGGTCCCGGTCTTGCCGACTGGCGTCGTGCCGGGTTCACGCTTCACGGCCACCTGCCCGCGTACGCGGGTCTTCTGGTCGGCTCCACGTGCTGCCACCGGGCCACTCCCGGCGGATTTCGCCGCGAGGGCGGCGAGGTTGAGCGCGGCGTTGAGGTCCCGATCCAGGACCAACCCGCACGCCTGGCAGGTGTACTCACGCTCGGACAGGGCCAGCTTGGTTTTCACCGCGCCGCAGCCTGAGCAGGTCTTCGAGGACGGATACCAGCGGTCGGCGGTCAGTAGCCGGCCGCCGTTCCAGACCGTCTTGTAGGCGAGTTGGCGTCGCAACTCGGCGAAACCGGCGTCGGTGATGTGCTGGGCCAGCCTGCGGTTACGCAGCATCCCGGCGACGTGCAGGTCTTCTACGACGATCGTGTCGTGCTCGCGGGCCAGTCGGGTGGTCAGTTTGTGCAGCCCGTCGCGGCGCAGGTTGCTGACGCGGGCGTGGGCGCGGCCCAGCCGGGCGGATGCGCGTTGCCACCGCTTCGACGGGCGCTGCCCGGTACGCCGGTCAGGGCCGGTCCTGCGCGACAGCGCCCGACCGAGCTGCCGCAGCCGGGCCTGCGCGGCGAGCAGGTGACGCGGGTTGGCCACCAGTTCGCCGGTGGACAACACCGCCAGGTGCTTGACCCCGATGTCCACCCCGACCACTGACGCGGGTCGGGCCGGGCCGCGCTGGACACGGTCGACCTCGACACAGAACGCGACGTGCCAGCGTCCACCATCACGGCGCAGGGTGGGGGACATGATCCGGGCCGTGCCGTTGTTCAGGCGCCGACCCAGCTTGCGGGAGGACTCATGCAGCTTCAACCGGCCCAACCGGGGCAGCACGACATGCTTGCGGTCCGACTCCACCCGGATCGTGCCGGTGGTGAACCGCACCGACGGCGTGGTGCGGCGGCGGGACTTGAACCGGGGAAACCCCACCGGCCGCCCGGCCCGCTTCCCGCTACGAGAGTCGGTCCAGTTCTTCAACGCGCGGGCGAGCGCGTCAAGGCCGGTGTTGAACGCCTCCTTCGAGCATTCCCGCCACCATGGCGCCACGTCACCCTTCGCCGCGTTCCACGCCTTCCGCAGCGCGGGCAGCGACCAACCGATCACGGGCGTCAGCTCCGCGCTGGCGACACCGTAGGTGCGTTCGGCCGCACGCTGATCCATGACCGCCCTAACCAGGGCCAGTGCCCAGTTGTGCGCGACTCGGGCCGCGCCCGCGTGCGCCAGCGCCGCGCGCTCCTGGGTTGGCGTGAGGTCGACAGCGAAGCGGTACGCCTGGACCGTCTTCACACCAAATCACCCCCGGTGGCCACCTCGACGGCGCGGCGGGCCCGGTTCGCAGCAGAACGCCGCCCAGAGAGACGGGCACACAGCGACGTCAGGATCTCCGTCACGTCCCGAACCAGGTCGTCATCGACCTCGGCCGGGTCGACCACCAGCAACCGACGGCCCTGCGCCGACAACGCCGCCTCCACGTACTCGGCCCCGAACCGGGCGAACCGGTCGCGGCGCTCGACCACAATCGTGCTCACCGCCGGGTCGCGAAGCAGGGCGAGGAACTTCTTACGGTGCCCGTCCAACGCCGAGCCGACCTCGGTCACCACCCGGTCCACGGCGAGGTTCCGGCCAGTGGCCCACACGGCGACCCGGGCGACCTGCCGGTCCAGATCCGGTTCCTGATCGGCCGAGGACACCCGGGCGTACACCACCGTCTGCCCGGCGCCGCGGGCAACACCGGTCACCGGCTCCCCAACCATGATCAGACGACCGACCCGGTAAGTGGGAACAGGCAGCGTCCCGGCCGCGTACTGCCGTCGAGCCGTGACGTACGCGATACCGGTGGCCGCAGCCCATTCCTTCAAATTCATCGTGACCACTATAACAACTCAAAGGACGCCAAAGACCACCGGCGTGGCGACAATTGCCACCCCTAGACGACCGGGTACGGCGTCCCGGTCCGCTCGCCGGGCGGACCAGGATCGGTGGCCGACGGTCTGTCCGGCCCGGCCACGAGGGTCGGTGGGCGGGGGAGGCCCGGCACCGGGGCGCGCCACCGTCAGATCGGCGGTGTCGGCTCGTCCCGCGATCTGCCGTGGGAGCGCGTGTCGGCGGCGGCGACGCCGAGCAGTACGAGGACGACCGCCGTGCCGGCGGCGAGCGGTGGCATCTGGAGGGTCGCCGGCGCCAGCACACCGAGGGCCAGTATGCCGACCGTGTGGGACTGGGAAACCCGACTGAAGATCTGGAACTCGACGGCCAGCCGTCCGGTGAGGAAGAGCGCGGGACCGCCGAGGATGGCGACGAGCCCGGTCGCCCGAAAGCCTGCGAGCGGCGCCGTGATGATCAACTCGAAGCCGGCGCCGGTCAGCACGATTCCCGCGATCATGACCAGGTGGGTGAACGCCACCTCGGTGGCGAGGCGCGGGGTGTCGGTGGATCGGCTGATCGCCGGGCCCAGCAGGCGGCCCGCCCGATGGAAGTAGATCCGCCAGAGCAGGATGGTGCTCGTCAACCCCAGTGCGAACCCGGCCGTCTGCGCGGCGTGGAACGCGCTGCCGCTGAGGGCCAGCCCGACGACGAAGATCGCCTCGCCGAGCGAGATGAGAAGAAACTGCTGGTACCGCTCGGTCAGGTGTTCAGCCGCCGTCGCGGCGATACGGACCCGATGCGCGCCGAGTCCGGGGGTCGGCCACCCGAGGAGCAGTCCGGCGCAGTCGACGACTATCGCGACCGTCCAGAGTGCGCCACGGACCGTACCCTGTTCGACCAGCCCGCCGACGATCCAGAGCGGCGCGGCCAGGCCGAGCCAGAACAGATTCCGTACGGCCTGCTGAGGGTCCGGCCCGCCGTGGCCGACGATCTGGAAGTACACGATCCGACCGATCTGGAGGGTCACGAGCGTGATGGCGAAGAGACCGGCGCGCTCGCCGAAGCCGTCGGGCACCGAGACGGCCATCACCATGGCGCCGATCGCCGTCACCACGACGACGGACTGGATCACCCGGGTCTCCGGCTCCAGCCAACTGGTCGACCAGACCGTCCGTACCCAGACCACCCACAGGGCCAGGAACAGCAGGAGGGACTGGCCGACGCCGGCGAGTGCGCCGTCACCGGTGAGGTCCTCGATCAACCGGGCCGAGATCCGGGTGAGTGCGAAGACGAAGACCAGATCGAGGAAGAGTTCGAGAAAGGTGGCCCGTTGGGGCGTGGTCGGGCTGCGGAGCAACCGACCGGCCTCCTCACCCATCCGTGCACCGCCCGCCCCGGCACGGCTGGTGTCGTCGAATGCGCACCTGGCCTCCCACCCGATGACCTCACCGTGCCAACGAGCCGACCACGGTCATGGCATCGCCCGACGCCGACCGGCCCGGCCGTTGGACGGGGACGGGACGCCGACCCGGCTGGTCGGACGGGGACGCCGACTTGGGGCGGTCGGACGGCGGCGCTGCGGGCGGCTCAGGCCGGGCCGGCCAGGCGCTGTTCGAGCACCAGTTCGTCGTGCAGCGGGATGCCGTCCTCGCCGACGGTCGGGATGGTCGGCTTGACCAGCCGGGCCCGGTCCACCGCCCCCGGGTCGACGGCGACGATGCGCAGCCCACGTCGCTGGTAGAAGCGCAGTGCCCGCAGGTTGTCGTTGGAGGTGATCAGCCACAGCCGGTCCGCGCCGTGTTGGCGGGCCGTGTCGGCGGCGGCCGCGAGCAGCCTCGTACCGACCCCGCCGCCAGGCTTGTCGGCGACCACGCTCACCACCTCCAGACCGCGTTCGTCGAGGCGCCAGACGAGCGTGCCGAGGAGCGCCCCGGCCGCGTCGACGGCGACCAGGGTGGGCAGCTCACGCAGGTCGTACCGGACGTCGTGGGCGATCACGTACGGCCCGCTCCACTCCCGTTCGTGCAGCGCGTCGACCGCGTTCCGGTCCGGTGGCGCCGCCGGACGTACCACGATCCCGGGCACCCGTCCGCCCCTTCCCGACGTCCCTGGTTAGGTAGCAGTATGCGGCTCTGTATCTTCACCGAACCCCAGCAGGGGGCGTCGTACGACGACCTGCTCCGGATCGCCCGGCACACCGAGGAGTGCGGCTTCGACGGCTTCTTCCGCTCCGACCACTACCTGGCCATGGGCGGGGACGGGCTGCCGGGGCCGACCGACGCGTGGCTGACCCTGGCCGCGTTGGCCGTGCAGACCTCCCGGATCCGGCTCGGCACCCTGGTCACCTCGGCGACGTTCCGGCTCCCGGCCCTGCTGGCGATCAGCGTCGCCCAGGTCGACGCGATGAGCGGCGGCCGGGTCGAGTTGGGCCTCGGCACCGGCTGGCACGAGCCGGAGCACCGGGCGTACGGCATCCCGTTCCCGCCGTTCGGCGAGCGGTTCGACCGGCTGACCGAGCAGCTCGAGGTGGTCACCGGACTGTGGCGTACCCCGCTCGGCGGGACCTTCGACTACCAGGGCAAGTACTACCAGCTGACCGACTCGCCGGCGCTGCCGAAGCCGGTGCAGTCGCCGACGCCGCCGGTGATCATCGGGGGCAAGGGGCCACGGCGTACCCCGATGTTGGCCGCCCGGTTCGCCGACGAGTTCAACGTGCCGTTCGAGCCGGCGGAGAGTGTGGGCCGCAGCTACGCGGCGGCGGCCCGGGCGAGCGAGCAGGTCGGCCGGGCGGCGGCCGGCCGCGCGCCGCTGGTGCTCTCCGCCGCCGTCACGGTGGTCTGTGGTCGCTCCGACGCCGAGGTACGCCGGCGCGCCGAGGCGATCGGCCGGGATCCGGACGAACTGCGGGCCGGTCCCGGTGTGGCCGGTACGCCGGACCAGGTGGTCGAGCAGATCCAGGAGTACGCCCGGCACGGTGCGGAACGCCTCTTCCTCCAGGTGCTGGACCTGGCCGACCTGGACCACCTCGACCTGATCGCCGCCGAGGTGGCGCCCCGGCTCTGAGCGGACGTCGATCCGGTCTCAGGCGGCGTCGTCGGCGCGGCCGAGTCGCCAGTAGCCCATGAAGGCCACCGCCTCGCGGTCCAGGCCGCGTTCGGTCACCAGGTGCCGGCGCAGGGCCCGGATCACGCCGGACTCGCCGGCCAGCCAGGCGTAGTGCCCGCCGCCGGAGAGCCCGACCGGCACCTCCCACAGTTCGTCGTCCGGGTCGACGACCCCGCTGTCGTCCGGCGTGGCGCCGTCGCCGGCCGTCGCCCCGGGCGACGTCGGGATCAGCCGTTCGGCCGCCGCGCGGACCGCCGGGATCAGCCGGCTGCCGTGCGGTGCGCCGGAGCGGGGCAGCCAGGTGACGGTGAGTCCCGGCGGGGCCGACAGGTCCAGGAGGTCCTCCGGGAGCGGCACCTCCAGCAGCGCCTCGCCCCGGCTGCCGGCCGGGAGCCGTTCGAGGATCGCGGCGATTGCCGGCACCGCCGTCTCGTCCCCGGCGAGCAGCAGGGTGCGTCCGGTCAGGGTCGGTTGGAACTCCCGACCCCCGTGGTCGCCGGGGTAGCGGTGCTCCGGACCCATGACCACGACCCGGTCGCCGGGGCGGGCGGCGAGCGCCCAGCGGGCCGCCGGGCCGTGCGGGCCGTACGATCCGCCGTCGTCGTGCAGCACGATGTCGACGTCCACCTCCCGCAGGTGCCGCCGGACGGCCCGGGTGGTGTACGTCCGGAACGGGTTACGCAGAGCGGTGGGGAGTGCCCGCCAGCGTGCGTACCAGTCCGGGCCGTCCGGCAGGTGGGTGAAGCCGTGCACCGGGACCGGGAAGACGAGTTTGATCCGCTGGTCGTAGCCGGGGTCGGCGAAGGTGTCCAGGTCGGCTCCGGTCAGGGTCACCCGGAGGAAGGACGGGCTCAGCCGGCGCAGCCGGGCGACCTCGGTGTGGAAGAGCCGCCACGCGGCGACCGTGGGAGTGATGGTGGAGACCTCGGTCATCAGGCTCGGCCTGCCTTTCGGGGCGCGACGACTCGTACCCGCCGACGCCGGCACCCCGGCACGCGAGCTTTCGTTAGGTTAGCCTAACCTCCGAGGCGGGTCACGTGCCGGTGGGTCACGGGGGACGGCCCGACACCCGGTGTCCGGGCCCGGGCTGGCCCACGCGTCCCGGTCCCGGCCCCGACTGTCCAGGGCCGGGACCGCTCGTCGCGCTCAGCGCTTGCCGGACGTCGCCGGGGTCTTCGCCCCGATGAACTCCAGGATCGCCTTGTTGACCTCGTCGGCGTGGGTCCACGGGATCCCGTGCGGCGCGCCCTTCAGGGTGATGAGTTTGCTGCCCGGCACCATCGGTGCCAACCGCTGCCCGGTCACCGGGAACGGCAGAACGGCATCCTTGTCACCCTGGACGATCAGCAGCGGTACGTCGATCCGCGGCAGGTCCGGCCGGAAATCCGTCAGCCAGGCGTCGATGCTCTGCAACGTGGCGATTCCGGAAGCCCGCGCGCCGACGTTCCAGTGTGCCCGGAACGCCTCCTCGCTGACCCGCTTGCCCTTGTTCTCGTCGTAACTGAAGAAGGCCGTCACGAAGCTGGTCAGATAGGCGAACCTGTCCTCCACCACGGCCTTCTTGAAACCGTCGAACAGGCTCTGCTCCACCCCCTCCGGATTGTCCGAGGTCTTCAACAGGAACGGGGCGAGCGGGCTCAGCACGATCGCCCGGCTCACCCGCTCCGACCCGTACTTGCCCAGGTAGTGGACCACCTCTCCGGTGCCCATCGAGTGACCCACCAGGATCGCGTCGTTCAGTTCCAACTCGCTCATCAGGATGTCGAGATCGGCGGCGAACGTGTCGTAGTCGTACCCCATGGCAGGTTGGCTCGAGTTGGCGAAGCCCCGCCGGTCGTAGGTGATCACCCGGTATCCCGCGGACAGCAGTGGCCCGAGTTGCTTCTCCCAGGACGAACCTCCGTACGGGAAACCGTGGATCAGGACTATTGGTTGGCCCGATCCGTGGTCCTCGTAGTACAGATCGATCGGGGCGGAGTTTTCGTTCCCTACTGTCACGAATGGCATGGCCTCTCCGATTCCTCGTCACCAACGAACCCGCACCGGCTACCACGATCGTGTGGCAGGGTCGCTGTTGTCCGCAGCCATATCGACCAGCCTGGCCGCCAGCCCAAACGGCAGTGTCGTCCGGGGCCGCGAACATCCCGTCGGGGCGCGTCACCGGCCGGGCCGGGCGCACGTCGACGACCGACCCGAGCGGGCGTCCGTCAACCTGTCCACCGCCCGTGCCGCAGACCATCGGTCGTCTAGGCTGCCAGGTCATGGGCGACCCAACAGGTACGGGAATCGTGCGGCACCAGCCGCGGTACGACGGATTCGTGGCGGCGGCGGGTCAGCGGCCGCAGGTGGCCGAGGCGATCGACGCGCACCTCACCACCCACTTCGGACCGGTGTCGTTCGTCTGGCACGAGCTCGCCTCGCACCTGGTCGGGGTGCACGTGTACGTCATCGGTCCCACCGCCGAGCGTCCGTACCAGACCCTGGTCACGTCGGGGATGAGCGAACGGCCGATGACCGTGCCCGAGGGGAGCGGAATCAGCCCGTACGCCGAGTTGGTGCTCTGCCTGCCAGCGGACTGGCCGCTGACCCAGGAGGCGCTGCGCGACGACGCGACCGGGTGGCCGGTGCGGGTGTTGAAGCAGGTGGCCCGGCTGCCCCACGAGTACGGGACCTGGATCGGCGAGTGGCACTCCGTACCGAACGGGGATCCGGCGGAGCCGTACGCGGACGGTACGCCGTTCGCCGGCGTGGTCGTCACGCCGATGCTGAACGTGCCGCCGGAGGCCCGCACCATCACCGTGCCGGACGGTACGGAGATCAACCTGCTCGCCCTGGTGCCGCTGCATCCGGCCGAGGTCAGGCTCAAGGTCACTGCGGGTACGAACGCACTCGTCGCCGCGCTCGACCGGGGCAGGGTCAGCGAACTGCTGGACCCGGACCGGCCGTCGCTCGTCTGAGCCGGCCTCCGGCCCGCCTGGCAGGATGGCGGCATGGAGTTCGCTGAGGTGATCCGCCGACGCCGGATGGTGCGGCACTACTCCGACCGCCCGCTGAGTCCCGAGGTCGTCGAGAAGATCCTGGCCAGCGCGTTGCGTGCGCCGTCGGCGGGTTTCTCCCAGGGCTGGGCCTTCCTCGCGCTCACCGACCCGGCCGACCGGGCCCGGTTCTGGCCGTTCGTCCCGACCCGGGTCGCGCAGACGCCGAGCATGCAGGACGCGCCGCTGGTCGTGGTGCCGTTGGCGCACAAGGCCGCGTACCTGGCCCGGTACGCCCAGGCCGACAAGGGCTGGACGGACCGGGCCGAGGCCCGGTGGCCGGCGCCGTACTGGTACGTCGACACCGGGATGGCCTCGCTGATGATGCTGCTGACCGCCGTCGACGAGGGTCTGGGTGCCTGCTTCTTCGGCATCATGCCGATGGCCGGTGACGACTTCGACCCCGAGGTGGAGGTGCCCGCGCACACGGCCGCGTTCAAGGCCGAGTTCGGGATCCCCGACGAGTACGCCCCGATCGGCGGCATCTGTGTCGGCTACCGCGCCGACGACC
The DNA here is from genome assembly GCF_039871775.1 of Plantactinospora sp. B5E13. Taxonomy (NCBI): domain Bacteria; kingdom Bacillati; phylum Actinomycetota; class Actinomycetes; order Micromonosporales; family Micromonosporaceae; genus Plantactinospora; species Plantactinospora sp. B5E13. The sequence continues at coordinate 147,978 of NZ_JBDPLT010000004.1, read as the reverse complement.
TGCCTCCGCAGAACCCGACGGTCGCCGGACGTCGACGTGGCGCCGAAGCGGTCATCCACCGTGGACAGTGGGGCCGTCACCAGGGCTGAACGCGCGCCGCCGGCGACCGTCGGTCAGGAGGGTGGGGCGAGCGATTCCCGGATCAGGGTGACCACCTCCGCCCAACTGTCGACCGGGGTGGCCCAGTCGGGCAGTGCCGGATCGGCCAGCTGCTCGCCGGTCCCACCCCAAAACAGGTAGCGGTGCGGCACCGTCTCCAGATGCGCCAGCACGTCGAGACGGTCGTCCACGAAGTGGGTGACCCCGAGGCGCTGACAGACCGGCGCCTTGTCCCGCCGTTCCCGTACGAAGTGCAGGTTGTCGGTGGGGATGCCGGTGCGGTCGGCGAAGTCGTGGTGCTCCAGCCAGGCGCGGGTGTTGGCGGCGACCTTCGGGCCGGCCTTGGAGACGACGTGCACCCGTCCGGCGAAGAGTCCGGTGGTCAGCGCGGCGAGCGCCTCGAAGACCCCCGCCGTGGCCGGGGTCTCCAGGGGTCGACTGCCGAAGAACGAGGTGTCCTCGTCCCGACCGGAGAGTGCGACGATCACCCCGCCGACGTCGACCCCGAGCGTCGGGGACCGCAACCATCCCGGGCCACGGTACGGGGCGGGTGTGCCGCCCGGTCCGCCCCGCCCGACCCGCTGTCGTGCCACTGTCCGCACCCGACCCGTTGACGAATTGTCGATCATGCTGAGGTCAGGCTATCGGCGGTCGCAAGCCGATTACCGGCTGCCGGGGCGGCGTCACCAGCTGCCCGGTGCGGCTCAACCCCGTAGTCGCAGACCGCGCGGGGTGGTCCGGAAACCGGCGGCGGTGAGCGCGTCCCGCAGCGGGGAGGCGTGCACGGAACCGCCGTCGGCCCGTTCCACCGCGAGTACGCCGAGCGCGCCGGAGCCGACCGCCGAGGCGAGCGCCCGGGCCGCGGCGGCCAGCGCCTCCGCGTCGTCCACAAAGGAGAGCAGGGTACGGCCGCCCCGTTCGACGTACAGCACGAGCTCGCCGCCGACCAGCACGACCAGGGCACCCGCCTTCCGCCCGGCCCGGTGCCCGGTCGCGGAGCCGCCCGGCTCGACGGTCCCGTCCCCGGAGTCGACGACCCGGGGTGGCCAGGGCAGCGCGGCGCCGTACGGGTTGGCCGGGTCGGTGGCGGCCAGCACCCGGGCCAGCACCCCGGACCGGCGTACCGACTCCTCCGGCTCGGCCAGCGCCCGCAGCCGGTCCACCGCACCCGGGACCGCGAACTGCGCGGCGCCGAGCCCCTCGACAAAATAGCCGCGCCGGGCCGCGCCGCGTTCCTCCAGCGCGGCCAGCACCGGATAGACGGCGGCGAACCCGCCCGGGACGCCCTCGGCGACCACCGCCCCCCGGGTCACCACCCCGTGCCGTTCCAGCAGCACGTCGGCGAGGGCGGCGGCCCGCCGGGTCGGGTCGGTGTCCCGGTCGGGCAGCCGCGACCAGCGTCCGGCCATCGTCGGCGGCCCGGTCCGGGTCGGCATCGTCGGCCGCCCCGGGCGCCGGAAGCGGGTCCGGGGCGCACCGGCCCGGACCCGGTGCGCACCCCCGCCGCCGAGCAGCGCCCGCAGCGGCGCCAGGGTGTCGTTGGTCAGCCAGCCGGCCCAGACCAGGTCCCAGACCGCGCCGACCAGTGCCTCGTCCCCGACCAGCCCCGACTCGGGCAGCGCGGTGCCGACCCGGTCGGCCAGCGACCGGAAGAACAGCGCCTGCCCGTCGGCGAGCGCTGCCAGCACCGCCTCGTGCAGCGGGGTCAGGGTCAGCGCCTCGTCGGGCGGGGGCAGCAGCAGCGGTGCGGTGTCGGCGTACGCCAGGGTCAGCCAGCCGTCCCCCCGGCCGATCGCCCCGGCGCCGGCCCAGACCACCTCACCACTGGCGCAGAGTTCGTCGAGGTGGGCGGGGGAGTAGTCGGCGACCCGGGCCGGCAGGACCAGGCTCTCCAGCGCCGAGGCCGGCACCGCGACCCCCTGCAGCTGCTCCAGCACGGCGGCGACCGCCTCCACCCCCCGGGCCGCCGCGCCGACCTGCTGCCAGCGGGGCAGGAAGCCGGCCAGCACCCGGGCCGGCACCGGCTCGATCTCCCGGCGCAGCGCGGCGAGCGAGCGGCGGCGCAGCAGCCGCAGCACCTCCGCGTCGCACCACTCGGTGCCGGTGCCGGTCGGCGAGAACTCCCCGGAGACCACCCGTCCGTCGGCGCCGAGGCGGCGCAGCGTCTGTTCGACCACAAAAACCCCGAGCCCGAACCGGGCCGCGCAGGTCGCCGCCCCGAACGGGCCGTGCGTGCGGGCGTACCGGGCGACCAGATCTCCGAGCGGGTCGGCCACCGGTTCCAGGTACGCCTGCGCGACCCCGACCGGCAGCGCCACGCCGAGCGCGTCGGCGTACCGGCCGGCGTCCTCGACCCCGATCCAGCGCTCCTCGCCGGCGACCCGGACCCGCAGGATCCGCCGCGCCCCGGCCAACCCGGTCAGCCAGTCCGGCGCGACCCCGCGTCCGGTCAACTCCTCGTCGGAGAGGTCACCGAGCAGCCGGAGCAGCTCGACCACGTCCTCGGCGTCGCGGGGGCGGCGCTGCTCGGTCAGCCAGCGCAGCTGTCGTTCGGTCTCGGCGACCACGCCCGGGTCCAGCAGCTCCCGCAGGTCGACCCGGCCGAGCAGCTCGCCGAGCAGGGCCGAGTCCAGGGCCAGCGCGGCGGCCCGGCGTTCGGCCAGCGGGGCGTCGCCCTCGTAGAGGAAGGCGCCGACGTAACCGAAGAGCAGCGACCGGGCGAACGGCGACGGCCGGGGCGTCTCCACCTCGACCAGCCGGACCCTGCGGGCGGCCACCTCCCGCATCAGGGCCACCAGGCCGGGCAGGTCGAAGACGTCCTGCAGGCACTCCCGGGCCGCCTCCAGGGTGATCGGGAAGTCGGCGTACTCGCGGGCCACGTCGAGCAGTTGGGCGGCGCGCTGCCGCTGCTGCCAGAGCGGCTGGCGGCGGCGCGGGTCGCGGCGGGGTAGCAGCAGCGCCCGGGCGGCACACTCCCGGAACCGGGCGGCGAACAGCGCCGAGGCGCCTACCGACTCCTCGACCAGCCCGGCGATCTCCTCCGGGTCGAAGGCGACCAGGTCGGCGCCGGGCGGATCCTCGGCGGTGTCCGGCAACCGGATCACGATGCCGTCGTCGGAGGGGACCACCTGGGCGTCGACGCCGTACCGCTGCGCGAGCCGGCGGCCGATGGCCAGCGCCCACGGGCCGTTGACCCGTGCCCCGAGCACGCAGTGCACGGTCACCCGCCAGTCGCCGAGCTCGTCGCGGAAGCGTTCGACCAGCACCGTCCGGTCGTCCGGCACCGACCGGGTCGCCGCCTGCTGCTCACGCAGGTACGCCACCAGGTTGCCGGCCGCCCAGTCGTCCAGCCCACCGGCGCGCAGCCCGGCCCGGGCCGTCTCGTCGTCGCCGGCCCGGACCAGCCCGCGCAGCCGGGCACCGATCGCCCGGCCCAGTTCCACCGGGCGGCCGAGCTGGTCACCCTTCCAGAACGGCATCCGGGCCGCCTGCCCGGGGGCGGGGGAGACCAGCACCCGGTCCGGGGTGATGTCCTCGATCCGCCACGACGACGAGCCGAGCAGGAAGACGTCGCCGACCCGGGACTCGTAGACCATCTCCTCGTCGAGTTCGCCGACCCGAGCGGCACGCTGGGCACCGGCCAGGAAGACGCCGAAGAGTCCCCGGTCCGGAATGGTGCCGCCGCTGGTCACCGCGAGCCGCTGCGCGCCCGGCCGGCCGGTGAGCACGTCGGCCGCCCGGTCCCAGACCAGCCGGGGCCGCAGCTCGGCGAAGGCGGTCGACGGATAGCGCCCGGAGAGCATGTCGAGTACGGCGTGCAAGGCCGAGTCGGGCAGCTCGGCGAAGGGCACCGCCCGACGGACCAGGGCCGCCAGGTCGCCGAGCCGCCACTCGTCGAGCGCGACCATCGCGACCACCTGCTGGGCGAGCACGTCCAGCGGGTTGCGCGGATAGTGCAGCTCCTCGATCGTACCGTCGGTCATCCGTTCCGCGACCACCGCACAGCTGACCAGGTCGCCCCGGTGCTTCGGGAAGACCACCCCCCGGGAGACCGCGCCGACCTGGTGCCCGGCCCGGCCGACCCGCTGCAGCCCGGCCGCGACGCTCGGCGGCGCCTCGATCTGCACGACCAGGTCGACCGCGCCCATGTCGATGCCGAGCTCCAGGCTGGAGGTGGCGACCACGGCCGGCAGCTGACCGGACTTGAGCGCCTCCTCGATGTGCTGGCGTTCCTCCCGGGAGACGCTGCCGTGGTGGGCCCGGGCGATCACCGGCGGTGCGCCGGCCGCCGCCCCGGACTGCGCCATGATCTCCGCCGGCAGCCGGTCCGGGGGCAACGGCCGGGCCCCCTCGGACTCCTCCGCCGCCAGCTCGTTGAGCCGGGCGCAGAGCCGTTCGGCGCTGCGCCGCGAGTTGGTGAAGACGATTGTCGAACGGTGGGCCCGGACCAGCGCGTACACCCGTTCCTCGACGGCCGGCCAGATCGACGCCCGGCGGGGTGTGCCGAGCCCGTCGTCGTCCGGCTCCGGCTGCTCGTCGAGCCGGGTCATGTCCTCGACCGGCACCTCGACGCTGACCTCGATGGTCTTCGCGGTGGCCGGCTGCACCACGGTCACCGGGCGGGCGCCGCCGAGGAACCGGGCGGTGGTCTCGATCGGCCGGACGGTGGCGCTCAGCCCGATCCGCTGCGCCGGGGCGGGCAGCAGCGCGTCCAGCCGCTCCAGGGAGAGCGCCAGGTGGGCGCCGCGCTTGGTGCCGGCCACCGCGTGCACCTCGTCGACGATCACCGTCTCGACACCGCGCAGCGAGTCCCGGGCGGCCGAGGTGAGCAGCAGGAAGAGCGACTCCGGAGTGGTGATCAGGATGTCCGGCGGGGTACGGGCGAACGCCCGGCGCTCGTCGGCCGGGGTGTCGCCGGTCCGCATCCCGACGGTGATCTCGGGTGGCGGCAGACCGAGCCGGGACGCGGCGTGCCGGATCCCGGTCAACGGAGCGCGGAGGTTGCGTTCGACGTCGACGGCGAGCGCCTTGAGCGGGCTGACGTAGAGCACCCGACAGCGCTGTCGCGGGTCGTCGGGTGCCGGCCGGCGGGCCAACTGGTCCAGCGACCAGAGGAAGGCGGCCAGGGTCTTGCCGGATCCGGTCGGTGCGACCACCAGGGCGTTGTGCCCACCGCCGATCGCCCGCCACGCCCCGGCCTGGGCGTCGGTGGGCGCGGCGAACGCGGCGGCGAACCACTCCCGGGTCGCCGCCCCGAACGGCTGCAGCACGTCGGTCACCCGCCAATCCTGCCCGGTCGGTCCGACATTCGGCGCGGCACGGATGGTCCCGATCCTGGCGGAACGGGGGATCGGTACCTGTTTGATCGTTGGTATCGCCGGAGATGAGGGCTAAGTCTCACTTAACTGCTTGCGGTAGGTGTGCGACCTAAAGTAACTTCGCCGAAACCTGAGTCGTGCCGAGGGGGCCCGGATGACCAGCGTTCCGCGCGACATCCCGATGGTTGGCGACGCCCCGGCCACGTCCGCCGTACCGGGGGCCGCGGCGGTGTCCGCCGTACCGGAGGCCGGCGGGGGCGAGACCGACGTGCTGGCCCGACGGGTGGAGACGTACCTGTCCGTGGCGCGGACCGCGCTGCGCGGGCCCGACCTCGAACTCGTCGAGCGGCTCGCGGTGACCCTGCGGCACCTGGTCGCCGACACCACCGCCGCCAGCGCCGCCGACCGGGCCCGGGTCCGGGCCGCCGTGCACGCCCTCGTGCTGCGTCGCGAGGCCCACGGCCGGGTGCTGCCCCGACGGTCACTCGCCGCCGCCCAACAGGTGATCAACCAGGTGGTCCGCCAACTCGGCCGGCCGGACCTGGCGGTGCACAGCACCCCGGACGGCGTCGTGGCCGGCCCGCACCCGGTCGACTCGCCCTGCGCCGTCTGCTGACGATCGCACTCCGCCCGGCACCTGCCGGCGGTGTCGTCCCGCGACCCCGCGCCGACCGGGGCGGGCCGGGTCGGTGTCGGGGTTGATTCCGGCAAACCGCCGTCTTTGTCGGCGGCCGTGTCGTCTGATCCTTGGTGAGGCGCCGGGGCGGTGAGTCCGGGATCTCCGCCGGGAATCCGCGCCGACACCACCGGGAGTGTTGATGCTGGTGCTGCTGGCCCTCCAGTTCGGGGCGGCCTCCGTCGCACCCGTGCTGGTCCGGTGCTGGGGGCGACGTGCCTGCTACCCGCTCGCGCTCGCCCCGGCCGCGGCGCTCGGCTGGGCGGTCGGACACACCGCCCGGGTCACCGACGGCGGTGCGGTCGTCGAGACGTACCCGTGGGTGCCGGGGCTCGGGCTCGACCTGGCCCTGCGGGTCACCACCCTCTCCTGGCTGATGGTGGTGCTGGTCGGCGGGATCGGCGCCCTGGTACTGGTCTACTGCGCCGGCTACTTCGACGCGGACGAGCCCGGCCTCGGGCGGTTCGTCGCGATCTTCGTCTGCTTCGTCGGCGCCATGCTCGGCGTGGTCGTCGCCGACAACCTGCTGCTGCTCTACGTTTTCTGGGAACTGACCAGTGTCTGCTCGTACCTGCTGATCGGACAGCACCCGGAGCAGGCGGCCAGCCGTCGCGCCGCCACCCAGGCGCTGATCGTCACCACCCTGGGCGGGCTGGCCATGCTGGTCGGCTTCATCCTCGTCGGCGAGCACGCCGGCACGTACCGCTGGTCGGAGATCGAGGCCCGCCCGCCGCCGGGCGGGGCCTACCTGGTCGTGGCAGTGCTGCTGATCGTCGCCGGTGTGGTCACCAAGTCGGCGCTCTTCCCCGCCAGTTTCTGGCTACCGGCCGCGATGGCCGCGCCGACGCCGGTCAGCGCCTACCTGCACGCCGCCGCGATGGTCAAGGCCGGGATCTACCTGGTGGCCCTGCTCGCCCCGGTTTACGCCGACGTCGGTCCGTGGCGCCCCCTGCTCTTCGTCGCCGGTGCCGGCACCATGCTGCTCGGCGGCTGGGCCGCGCTGCGGCAGGTCGACCTCAAGCTGCTGCTGGCGTACGGCACGATCAGCCAGCTCGGGATGCTGACCGTGCTGGTAGCCGCCGGCGACCCCGACGCCGCCCTCGCCGGAACCACACTGCTGCTGGCGCACGCCCTGTTCAAGGCCACACTCTTCCTCGTGGTCGGGATCGTCGACCAGCGGGCCGGCACCCGGGACCTGACCGTGCTGTCCGGGCTGTGGCGGCGGATGCCGCTGGTCGGCGCGGTCGCGCTGCTCGCCGCCGCCTCGATGGCCGGAGTGCCGCCACTGCTCGGCTTCGTCGCCAAGGAGGCGGTCTTCGAGGCGTTCGTCGGCGACCCGCCGTTGCTCGCCGCCCTGGTCGCGGGTTCGGCGCTGACCGCCGGTTACACGGCCCGGTTCGTCTGGGGCGCCTTCGCCGACCGACCCGGTGCCGAGCCGACCCCGACCCGCCCGGTCGAGCCGGTCCTGCTGCTGCCGGCCGCCGCGCTGGCCGTCGCCGGGCTGGCGCTCGGCCCGTTCGCCGGCGGAGTCGGCGAGGCGCTTCGCACGTACCCCGGGGTGTTCGGGGCCACCGACCACCACCTGGCGCTCTGGCACGGCCCGGGGCTGGCGCTCGGCCTGTCGGCCACCGCCCTTGCCGGCGGCCTGCTGCTCTTCGTGCTCTTCCGCCCGGTTCGTCCAGCCCTGGCCCGGCTGCGGGCACCGTTCGACGGCGACACCGCCTACCAGTACGTCGCCCGGGTCCTCGACCGGCTCGCCGTCGAGGTGACCGGGGCGACCCAACGCGGCTCGCTGCCGCAGTATCTCGGCATCATCCTGCTGGTCCTGGTCGTCGGGCCCGGCGGCGTACTGCTGTTCGGAGACGTCCGGCCGCACGTGGCCGCGCACTGGGAGAACCCGCTCCAGGCGGTCGTCGGCGTGGTGCTGGTGGTGGCGGCGGTGCTCGCCGTCCGGGCCCGCCGCCGGCTCACCGCGGTGATCCTGGTCGGGCTGACCGGATACGGCACCGGTCTGCTCTTCCTGCTGCACGGCGCGCCGGAGGTGGCGCTGACCCAGTTCCTGGTCGAGACGGTCACCATCGTGATCTTCGTGTTGGTGCTGCGCCGGCTACCGACGCATTTCTCCCGCCGGCGGCTGCGCCGCATCCGGTGGGGACGGATCGGACTCGGTCTGGCGGTCGGCACGGTGATGGCCGGACTCGTCCTGGTCGCCCGGGCCAGCCGGCAGGCCGCGCCGGTCTCCGAGAACTTCCCCCAACTCGCCCGGGACTTCGGGTACGGGCGCAACGTGGTCAACGTGATCCTGGTCGACATCCGGGCCTGGGACACCCTGGGGGAGATCTCGGTGCTGGTCGTCGCCGGCACCGGAGTGGCCAGCCTGATCTTCCAGTTCCGCCGGCGCCCGTCCCGTGCCCGCCGGCCGGACCTGCCGGCGCCCGGGCCGGAGCGGGTCTGGCTGCGGGCCGGATCGACCCTGCACATCCGACGCCGGTCGATCGTGCTGGAGGTTGTCGTCCGGCTGATCTTCCACACCATCGTGATCTTCTCCATCTTCCTGCTCTGGTCCGGGCACAACGGCCCCGGCGGCGGTTTCACCGGAGGGCTGGTGGCCGGCCTCGCGCTCGCGCTCCGCTACCTCGCCGGAGGACGACACGAACTGGACCAGGCGGCCCCTGTCGACGCCAGTGTGGTGCTCGGAACGGGTCTGCTGTTCGCGATCGGCACCGGACTGCTCGCGCTGCCGCTCGGCGGCCAGGTGCTGCAGAGCGCCCGGGTCGACGTGCACCTGCCGCTGGTCGGCGACGTGCACCTGGTCACCTCGGTCTTCTTCGACATCGGTGTGTACCTGGTCGTGGTCGGCCTGGCGCTCGACATCCTGCGCAGCCTCGGCGCCGAGGTGGACCACCAGATCGAGGTGGAGGAGGCGCCGGGTGGCGGACTGCGCACCTCCGGAGAGCAGACCCCCGGGGTACGCGGATGACGCCGGACCTGGTGCTGGTGGTTGTCGTCGGCGTGCTCTTCGCCACCGGCGCCATCCTGCTGATGGAACGCAGCCTCAGCCGGGCGTTGCTCGGCGTGATCCTGCTCGGCAACGGGGTCAACCTGCTCCTGTTGCTCACCGGCCATCCCGGCGGGGTACCGATCCTCGGCGTCACGCCCGCCGAGGAGATGGCCGACCCGCTACCCGAGGCGATGATCCTCACCGCGATCGTGATCACCCTCGGCCTCACCGCGTTCCTGCTCGCGTTGGCGTACCGGAGTTGGCAGTTGATCGGGCACGACGAGGTGCGGGACGACCCGGAGGACCGTGGGATCGTTCGCCGGGCCGAGCGGGATCAGGTCTCGGGACCGGACGACAGCACCACCGAGGGGCCGCTGGCACCGGACGGGTTCGGCGGTCTTGATCCCGAACAGGTCGACCCGGAACCGCCGCCCCGCCGGTTCGACGGTCCGGCGACGGAACCGCCGCAGCCGCCGGGCGGGACGGCGGGACCCCGATGACCTTCCTGGTCCCGTTGCCGGTGGCCCTTCCACTGCTGGGGGCGGCGCTCACCCTCGTCCTGGTCCGCCGTCCCGTCCTGCAGCGGACGATCAGCGTCGCCGCCCTGGGCGCCACCCTCGTGGTGGCGGTGCTGTTGCTCTGGTACGCCTACCGGTCCGGCCCGCAGGTCGTCCGGATCGGGGGCTGGCCGTCGCCGGTCGGCATCGTCCTGGTCGCCGACCAACTGGCCGCGCTGATGCTGGCGGTCTCGGTGGCGGTGACCCTCTGCGTGCTGCTCTACTCCGTCGGCGAGGGTCGGGCGGATCCCGGACAACACAGTCCGGTGGTCATCTACCACCCCACCTTCCTGGTGCTGACCGCCGGCGTGACCAACGCGTTTCTCGCCGGCGACCTGTTCAACCTCTTCGTCGGCTTCGAGATCCTGCTGGCTGCCAGCTATGTGCTGCTGACCCTCGGCGGCACCGAGGCACGCACCCGGGCTGGTACGACGTACGTCCTGGTCAGCCTCCTGTCGTCGCTGATCTTCCTGACCGGCGTCGGCCTGGTCTACGCGGCCACCGGAACGGTGAACATGGCGCAGCTCGCCAGCCGGCTCGACGCGCTCCCCGACGATCTCCGGCTGGCGCTGCAGCTCGTACTGCTGCTCGCCTTCGGCATCAAGGCGGCGGTCTTTCCACTCTCCGCCTGGTTGCCGGACAGCTATCCGACCGCGCCGGCCCCGGTCACCGCGGTCTTCGCCGGCCTGCTGACCAAGGTCGGCGTCTACGCGATCATCAGAAGCGAGACGCTGCTCTTCCCGGACGGCCGGACCGACGGCCTCCTGATGGTGGCGGCCCTGTTGACCATGCTGGTCGGCATTCTCGGCGCGGTCGCCCAGAACGACCTCAAGCGACTGCTGTCGTTCACCCTGGTCAGCCACATCGGCTATCTGCTCTTCGGAGTCGCGCTGGGTTCGGTGGCCGGCCTTGCCGGGGCGGTCTACTACGTGGTGCACCACATCACCATCCAGACCACCCTCTTCCTGGCCGTCGGCCTGGTGGAGCGGCGGACCGGCAGCACCCACCTGGACCGGATCGGCGGACTGGCCCGGCTGGCCCCGCTGCTCGGGATCATGTTCTTCGTACCGGCGCTGAACCTGGCCGGCGTGCCACCGTTCTCCGGCTTCCTGGGCAAGCTGGGGCTGCTGCGGGCCGGGGTGGACGCCGGCGGACTGCTACCCGGGCTGCTGGTGGCCGCCGGTTCGCTGACCAGCCTGCTCACCCTCTACGCGACCACGCGGGCGTGGAACCTGGCGTTCTGGCGTGCTCCCCGGCTGGCCGACCCGGACGCGGCTCCCGGCCTGCCGGCGCTGATGGTCGGTGCCACCACGGTCCTGGTCCTGCTCGGTCTGGGGTTGACCGTCGGCGCCGGGCCGATCTTCGACATCGGTGTCGAGGCCGCCGAGGACCTGCGTCTCCGCCTGCCGTACGTCGAAGCCGTCCTGCCCGGGGACGGACCGTGACCGGGCGGGCGGACCGGCGCCGGGGCGACCGGCCCAGGGCGGTACGGTCCGGGCCGGGGCGGGCCGGGGACGGGCGACTGAACTGGCGCCGTGCCCGGGACCAGGTCCTCACCGCCGGCTGGCTGGTGGTCGCCTGGGGTCTGCTGTGGGGCGAGTTCACCTGGGGCAACCTGGTCGGCGGGGTGCTGGTCGCCGTCGTCGTACTGGCCGTGTTCCCGCTACCCCGGGTCACCTTCGACGGCCGGGTCAGGCCGCTGGCCCTGGCCCACCTCGTCGCCCGGTTCGTCGTCGAACTGGTGGTCGCGAGCGTCCAGGTCGCCTGGGCCGCGCTGCGCCCCGGCCCCTGGCCCCGCAACGCGATCATCGCGGTGCGACTGCGGGTCCGCACCGACCTCAACCTGACGCTCACCGCCGAACTGGTGTCCCTGGTCCCCGGCACGCTCATCGTCGACGTGGACCGGGAGAGCGGCACCCTGTACGCGCACGTCTTCGACGTCGACGGCGACCTGGCGGCGGACCGGGCCCGGATCCTGGCCCTGGAAACCCGGCTCGTCCGTGCGCTCGGCTCCGCCGCGGAGCTGCGTCAACTGTCGTCCACCCACCACACCGAACCGGGAGGTACCCCGTGAACGCCGTCGCCGTCGTCATCTCCGTCCTGCTCTCGACCGCCGTGCTGCTGGCCCTGACCCGGGTGGTCCGCGGGCCCGGACCACTGGACCGGGTGGTGGCCCTGGAAGCGTTGGTGTCGATCCTGGTCGCGGTGCTCGGTGCGGAGGCGGCCCTGAACCGTCACACCAGCACGCTGCCGATCCTGCTCGCCCTCGCCATGTTGGGCTTCGTCGGCACGGTCGCCCTGGTCCGCTTCGCCGCCGGGGAGGAGGCGTGACCGGCGCGGCGGTCTGGGACGTCGTGACCGCAGGCTGCCTGATCGCCGGCGGGCTGCTCAGCCTGGCCGCCGGGATCGGTCTGGTCCGCTTTCCGGACGTGCTCTCGCGGATGCACGCCGTGACAAAACCGCAGGTTCTCGGGGCCCTGCTGAATCTGGGCGCGTTGGCGGCGAGTCTGCGTAGCGGCGCCGTCCTGGCCACCCTGGTGCTGATCGGGGTGTTCCAGTTGGCCACCGCGCCACTCGCCGCGCAGATGATCGGCCGGGCGGCGTACCGGAGCGGACGGCTGGAGTCCGCGTCGCTGATCACGGACGAACTCGCCGACCGGGACGCGGGTACGGGGCGGGGAGGCTGACTCCGCCCCCGCACCCATACTTGGGTCCATGTCCGTACCGTCGTCGCTGCTGGCCGGGGTGGTCGACCGCCTCCGGAACACCAACCCGTACGTCGTCGACGGCGCGTTGGCCGCCGCGGTCGCCGTACCACTGTCGGTGCCGTTCCTGACCTCGCCGCCGGGGCACGTGACCCTGCTCGGCGTCGTCCTGAACGTGGGTACGGTGCTGCCGCTGATCTGGCGACGGCGGGCCCCGTTCACGGTGGCGGTGCTGGTGTACGTCTTCGCCGCGCTGGTCTCACTGCACCACCGGCCCGGGCAGATGCTGCAGTACAGCGGTCTGGTCGTGATCTACACCATTGCCGACCGCGGTCGACCGTGGCAGCGGCGGCTCTTCCTCTGGGTCATCCTGCTCACCTTTCCGCCCGCGTCCTTCCTGCTGAAACGCAACACGCTCGCCGAGTTCATGTTCACCATGCTGCTGCCGCTGACCGCGTACCTGCTCGGCACGCTGGCCCGGACGAACCGGGCCCGGATCGTGGCGGTGGCGCAGCGGGCGGCGGAGCTGGAACGCGGACGGGAGGCGGACGCCGCCCGGGCCGCGGCCGAGGAGCGGAACCGGATCGCCGGGGACATGCACGACGTGCTCGCGCACGCGGTGAGTGTGATGGTGGTGCAGGCCGAGGCGGGACCGGTGCTGCTGCGTACCGAGCCGCGGCGGGCCGAACGGGCCTTCGACGTGATCGCCGAGGCCGGCCGGTCGGCGATGGAGGAGCTGTCCCGGACCCTGGGCGCGCTCAGGTCCGCGTCGGACGTCGGCGTCCGGGTGCCGCCGCCGACGGTGGCCGGGATTGCGGCGCTGGTGGACCAGGTACGCGGCACCGGCCTGCCGGTCGGGTTGACCGTGCACGGCACGGCACGGCCGCTGCCGGTCGGTGCCGAGACCGCCGGTTACCGCATCGTCCAGGAGGCGTTGACCAACACGCTGAAACACGCGGCGGCCAGCTCGGCCGAGGTACGCCTCGACTGGACCGACGACGAGCTTGTCCTCACCGTCACCGACGACGGCGCAGGCCGGGCAGCAGCGGTTGACGGTGGACTCGGGCCGAACGGTGGCCCCGGTCGTTGGGGCGGGCACGGGCTGGCCGGGATCCGGCAACGTGCGGCGGCCTGTGGCGGCACCGCCGAGATGGGACCGGGGCAGTCCGGTTTCCGGGTCCGTGCCCGGTTGCCGCTGGCCGGCGGCGGTCGATGACGCAGCGGCCGGACGGCAGGCAGTGGCCGATGGCCGGCAGTGGCCGGCGGGGAGGCGACGGGGTGACGGAGGAGGTGCCGGTGGGGAGCACGCCGGAGGGCGGGACGATCCGGGTGGTCCTCGCCGACGACCAGGAACTTGTCCGCAGCGGGTTCGCGGCGATCCTTGACGCGCAACCGGACATCAGCGTGGTGGCCGAGGCGGCCGACGGTGCCGAGGCGGTCGAGCGGATCCGCTGGCACCGGCCCGAGGTGGCGCTGCTCGACGTCCGGATGCCGACCATGGACGGGATCGAGGCGGCCCGGATCGTCTGCGCCGAGACCCGTACCCGGGTGGTGATGCTGACCACCTTCGACCGGGACGACTACGTCTACGACGCGCTCTACGCCGGCGCGAGCGGCTTCCTGCTCAAGAGCGTGCGCCGGGACGACCTGGTACACGCGGTACGGGTGGTGGCGGCCGGGGCGGCCCTGCTCGCCCCGACGGTGACCGGCCGGTTGATCGCCGACCTGATCCGGCACCGCCCCCGGCAGGAGGGCCCGTCGGCCGAGCGGCTGGCCGGGCTCACCGGGCGGGAGCGGGAGACGTTGCGGCTGCTCGGCCGGGGGCTGTCCAACGCGGAGATCGCGGCGGCGCTGACGGTCAGCGAACACACGGTGAAGACCCATGTCAGCAACGTGTTGAGCAAACTGCACCTGCGGGACCGGGTGCAGGCGGTCATCGTCGCGTACGAGACGGGGTTGGTCGGGTCGCGCTGACCCGACCCTGGTCACGGCCCCGGTCCGGGGCTCCCCCGTGCGGGGGAGACCGGGGTGGGAGTTCACCCGGCACGGCGATCCGGGACGTCCCGTGGAACCCGAGAATCGGATTCACACACCGGATCTGAGGAGTTCTCGTGAAGTACTGCTATCTCGCCGCGCCCGTGCTGCTGCTGGGCTACGGTCTGGCCCGGATGATCGACGGGATCGACGGCAGTCGTGGCCCCGGACCGGCCTGGACCATCGGCCACCTGCTGTACCTGATCTCGCTCGGGCTGTTCGGCGTGGTGCTGGTCGGGCTGCGAAACGCCCTGCCACGGTACCGGGCCGCCGGCACCGTGGCGGTGGTCGCCGGGGCCGTGGGGCTGGTCGCGTTCGTCCGAGTCGTGGTGGTCGACATCATCGTCGGGCTGCGGGCGGTCGACCGGGCCGGGATGCACGAGCTCTTCCTGCGGTACGAGCGCTCTCCCGGCTTCCTGCCCAGTGGCCTGGTCAGCGCGCTCGACCTGATCGGCCAGGTCTTCTTCCCGGCCTCGGTGATCCTGCTGACCGTGCTCGTCGCCACCGTCGCGCCGCGTCGGCTCCGCTGGTGGAGTCCGGTGCTGACGGTTGTCGGCTTCGCCCTCTTCGGCCTGAACCTGGACCTGCTGCCGCTCGGCGCGGTGGCTATGGTCTGCGGGCTGCTGCCGATGACCGGCGTGTCGGCCGGGCGCGGGCCGGTGGTGGCCGTGGCGGGCCGGCGGTAGTTGACCCTGGCGGCCGTCCGGCACACCGTCCAGTAGCCGAAGCCGTGCGTCCGCCAGTTCGCACCTACGCCGTTATGTCAGGAGCAGATTTAATTTCATACCTTACCGAGCGGACCGGTGTCGGTAATCCGACCGATGGCCGGAAGGGTTCGGTACGATGGTCGGGTGATCGACTCAACTGCCCAGGAGGGCAGCTGTAGCCAGCCGGGTCGGACCCGGCACCCATCGCACCAGTCGCGGCAGCGGGGAGCGCTGAGCCACCCGTGTTGATCGCACTCGGTCTGCTTCTGATTATCGTGCTCACCGCGGCGACGGGTTACTTCGTCGCCCAGGAATTCGGCTATGTCGCCGTCGACCGGGGCAAACTCCGCCAACTCGCCGAAGACGGGGACGTCGCCGCCCAACGGGCGCTGACCGTCACCGGACGGCTCTCCTTCATGCTCTCCGGCGCCCAGCTCGGCATCACCGTCACCGCTCTGCTCGTCGGTTACGTCGCCGAGCCGTACCTCGGTGACGGGCTCGCCGACCTGCTCGGGGTGGCGGGGGTCTCCGCCGCGGTCAGCACACCACTGTCGGTCGCGCTGGCCCTGGTGATCGCCACCGTCGTGCAGATGGTCTTCGGCGAGCTGGCCCCGAAGAACCTCGCCATCGTCCGGGCCGTACCGCTGGCCCGGGCGCTCGCCCGGTCCACCCTGATCTACCTCACGGTGGCCGGTCCGGTGATCCGGCTCTTCGACGCCGCCGCCACCCGGCTGCTGCGCCGGCTCGGCATCGAACCGGTCGAGGAGCTGCCCAGCGGGGCGACCCCCGAGGACCTGGAGCAGATCATCGCCGAGTCGCGCGAGGAGGGGCAGCTCGACGCCGAGATGTCCACCCTGCTCGACCGGGGGCTCGACTTCCGGCAGCTCACCGCCGCCGAGGCGATGGTGCCCCGGGTCGACGTGTACACCGTCCGCGCCGACGAGCCGCTGAGCAAGCTGGTCGAGATGCTCGACACCGGCCACTCCCGCTTCCCGGTCCGGGGTGCCGAGGGGGTGGACGACGTCGTCGGCGTGGTCGGCATCGCGGACGTACTCGGGGTACCGCCGGCGGAGCGGGCCAACACCCCGGTCGAGGCGGTCGCCGTACCGCCGCTGCTGGTGCCGGCGACACTGCCGCTGCCGACGGTGTTGGACCGGCTGCGGGCCGGGCACCGTCAGCTCGCCTGCGTGGTCGACGAGTACGGGGGGTTCGCCGGGGTGATCACCCTGGAGGACATCGCCGAGGAACTGGTCGGGCCGATCCGGGACGAGGACGACCCGCCGGAACGGGCGCCGATCCGGCAGGCCGACGGTTCCTGGGTGGTGCCGGCCCGGTGGCGCATCGACGAGGTCGCCGACAGCACCGGCATCACCCTGCCGGAGGCGCCCGAGTACGACACCCTCTCCGGGCTGGTGATGCGGGAACTCGGCCGGGTGCCCGAGGTGGGCGACCGGCTGGAGATCCGGCTCTCTCCGGAGGGCGACGGCGACGCCGAGCACGCCCTGCCCCGGGCACACGTCGAGGTGCTCGCCGTCGACCGGCACGTGGCCGACTCCGTACGACTGCGAGTGCTGGCATGAGCGAGCGGAGCGAGCGAATCAGTGGGCTCAGGGTTGCGGCTCATGACGGCACGGAGCGCAGCGGAGTGACGGCATGAGCGCGACGTGGGCACTTCTGATCTCCCTGGTGCTGTTGGCACTCAACGGGTTCTTCGTGGCGGCCGAGTTCGCCCTGCTGGCGAGCAAGCGCTACCGGCTGGAACAGGCCGCCGCCTCCGGCGGCCGGGCCGCCCGGGCGGCGCTGGACGGGGTCCGCGAGCTGACCCTGATGCTGGCCGGCGCCCAGCTCGGCATCACCGTCTGCACCCTGGGGCTCGGCGCGCTCGCCGAGCCGGCGATCGAGCACCTGTTCAGCCCGTTGCTGCACGCGGTGGGACTGCCGACCGCGGCCAGTCACGTGATCGCGCTGCTGCTCGCGCTCGCCATCGTCACTTTCCTGCACCTGGTGGTCGGGGAGATGGCGCCGAAGTCGTGGGCGATCACCGACCCCGAGCGGTCGGCGCTGCTGCTCGCCCTGCCGTTCCGGGGCTTCGCCCGGGTGGCCCGGCCGGTGCTGGCCGGACTCAACGGCCTGGCAAACCTCACCCTTCGGCTCGCCCGGGTACGCCCCGAGGACCAGTTGGCGCACGCGCACGGGCCCGAGGAACTGCGGATGCTGCTGCAGCAGTCGCGGGAGCACGGGCTGCTCGCCGCCGACCAGCACGAGATGCTGACCAGCATGCTCCAACTCCAGGCCACCACGGTGGCGCAGGTGATGGAACCGGTGGACCAGATCGTGTCGGTCCGCGGCGACGACACCGCCGACCGGATCGAGCAGGTGTGCCGGACCAGCGGGCGGTCCCGGTTGGCCGTACTCGACCGTCCCGGCGAGGTGGCCGGGGTGGTGCACGTCCGCGAGGCGGTCCGGGTCACCACCGCCGGCCGGGAGGCGACGGCCCGGGAGCTGATGAGCGTGCCGTTCATCCTGCCGGCGACCGCGACGGTGACCGAGGCGGTCGCCGCGATGCGTGCCGACCAGGCGCAACTCGCGCTGGTCAGCGACAACGTCGAGACCGGCCGGCCGGTCGGCTTCGTGGCCCTGGAGGACCTGCTCGAGGAGGTCATCGGGGAGTTCGACGACGAGACCGACCCGGTGCCCCGGGGCCGCCGGCTGCGCTGATCCGCCCCGGCCCGGAGCCGGGTCGGACCGGAAACCCGCACCAGGTGCGGGTTTCCGGTCCGGCGGGGCGGGAAGGACCGGCCGGTGGGTTTCGGGAGGTTCCTGCCCGGCGCGGGATTGACCGTGCGGACCGCGTTGACGAATCCGAGCACCCGGCCGGGGCTGACCCTGCCGGGCCGGGTCACCCTCATCGCCGGCCGCTCCGCGGCCACCGTCGAGCAGCTCGCCCTGGGCCTGGTCGCCCGGGTCGAGCCGGCCGACGGTTCCACCGAGTACGTGCTGACGGAGTTCCACCGGGTGTACCTCAGCGGCACGTTTGTGCTCGCCGCCGACGAGCGCCGCACGCTGGACGTCCGGGTGCCGATCCCGTGGGAGACCCCGGTGACGGTGATCAACGGACATCTCTACCTGAACCTGCGGGTGGGGTTGCGGGCCGAGGCGGCGGTCAGCCGGTTGCTCGACCGTGGCGACCTGCGCCCGGTGTACGTACACCCGCTGCCGGCCCAGGAGGGGGTGCTCAGCACCCTGGCCGACCTCGGCTTCCAGCTCCGTCAGGTCGGGCTGCTCGCCGGCCGGCTGCCCGGGGTCGACCAGCGGCTGCCGTTCCACCAACGGATCGGCTTCTGGGCCGCGCCGTTGTACGGCGGTGCGTTCAGCGAGCTGGAGGTGACCTTCTTCGCCGACCCGTACCAGGTCGAGGTGATCTTCACGCTCGACCGCCGGGTGGCGCTCGCCGGTGTCGGCCACGCCAGCATCAGCCGGTTCCGGGTCGAGCACGCCGGTGCGGCCGACCTCGACTGGCTCACCGTGGTGGACGGCTGGATCCGGTACGCGGTGGCGCGGCACGCCGCTACCGGTGCGGGCGCCGCCGGTTACCCGGTGCGGGCCGCGCCCCGGCCGGCGGCCCCGGTCCGTCCGCCAGACCGGCCGGAGGCTCATCCCGGCCCGTCCGGCACCGACACTCCGGACAGTTCACCGTCCGCCCCGGAACCGCAGGGCCCGGCGGGCTCGTCGGGACCGGGCGGCACCGACTCGGGCCGGGGCCTGCGGGAGACCTCGGGTGGTGAGGGCGGCATCGGCGGTGGCGGCGGCAGCGGAACCTGAGTGTGTGGCGGCGGCAGCGGAACCTGAGTGTGTGGCGGCGGCAGCGGAACCTGAGTGCGTTCGGCCGGGTCCGGGCGGGGCTCAGCCGATGCTGGCGGTGGCCAGCTTGAAACCGAAGCCGAGGAAGAGGGCGCCGATCCCGGTGGTGACCCCGGCGGCGAGTCGCCGCCGGGCGCGGAACTGGGCGGCCAGGAAGGTGCCGGTGAAGATCAGCGTGGTCAGGTACAGCGCGCTGACCACCTGGGCGATCAGTCCGAGTAGCAGGAACGACAGCGCCGGGTAGCGGTAGTCCGGGTTGACGAACTGGATGAAGAACGAGATGAAGAAGAGGATCGCCTTCGGGTTGAGCAGGCTGATCACCACCGCGCGTCGGAACGGGCGGTCGACCACCCCGGCCGGGCGCGCGGTGTCGGTCTGACGTGCGGTGTCGGCCTGCCGTGACGGCGCCGGGGCGTTGCGGGCACGCCAGCGCCGCCACGCGCCGCGCAGCATGGTCAGCCCGAGATAACCGAGGTACGCCGCGCCGACGTACTTGATCACGAGGAAGACCGGTGGGTACGCGGTCAGCAGCGACGCCACCCCGGCGGCGGAGAGCAGCATCAGGACCGCGTCGCCGAGGAAGACCCCGGCGGCGGCCCGGTAGCCGGCGCGTACCCCGGTCCGGGCGGCGGTGCTGAGCACAAAGAGCGAGTTCGGTCCGGGCAGCAGGATGATGGCGACGGTGCCCAGCACGTACGTCCAGATGTCGGTGATTCCCAGCACGCCGGACATCATCACCCCACGGGTGTCCCTGGACGAAGTTTTTTCCGCAGCTCAGCCTGTGCTTCCGGCCACTCGTCGGCGAACATCGCGTACTGCACGGTGTCCCGCCAGGTGCCGTCGGGGCGCAGCCGGTGCCGGCGCAGCACCGCCTCCCGGGTCGCGCCGAGCCGTTCGATGGCCCGCTGGGACCGGACGTTGCGGATGTCGGTGTGCCAGACCACCCGTTCCGCCCCCAACTCGTCGAAGGCCCGGCCCAGCAGCAGTAGTTTCGCCTCGGTGTTCGCCCCGGTACGCCACCAGCGGCGGCCGAGGAAGGTGTGTCCGATCGCGACCGCCCGGTGGACGGGGTTGATCTCGTAGTACGAGGTGGTGCCGGCGACCTCGCCGGTGTCGGCGTCCCGGATCACCCACGGCACCCGCTCACCCCGCCAGGCCGCGTCCAGGGCGTCCCGGACGATGCCGGCGAGGTCCGCCGGGCCGGTCGGCGCCGGCACGCTCAGGAACGACCAGACCTCCAGGTCCCGGGTGGCCGCCCAGAGCCCGTCCGCGTGGGACTCGGCGAGGGGTTCGAGCCGGACGTGGTCGCCGGCCATCGACACCGGGACGTGCCAGGGCGAGGGGGTGCTCCGTAGGTACTCGGGCAGCGGCGCGGTGACTCCGGCGTCCGGCTCGGGCCGTCCGGCGACCAGACGCAGCGGCAGTACCCCGGCCCAGTGCGGCAGGGCGTGGTCCGCCGGTTCGTCGACGACGCCGCCGGTGCGGGTCCGGACCGAGACCTCGCGCAGCGGCAGGGCGAGCACCGCGGTCTCGGCGAGTTCCCTGCGGGTCGGCGGCCGGCTGTCGGCGGCCCGGCCCCGGCCGACCTTCTCCACCAGGGCGGTCATCGCGGCCCGCTTCTCCGCCTCGTCGGTGACCAGGTGGGCGGTGCCGTGCGCGATGACGGACCGGTAGTTGGCGCTGTGGTGGAACTGTGAGCGGCCGTAGACCAGGCCGTCGAGCGAGGTGACCGCGACGCAGACCGGCAGGCCGGCCGCGCCCCGGGCGGCGAGCAGCGGGCGGCTTCCGGTGGAGCCGTGCAGGTAGAGCGTTTCGCCGACCCGGACGTGCAGGGTGGGCAGCAGCCGGGGTTCACCGTCCACGGTGAACCCGAGGTGGCAGTGGTGGGCCTCGTCGAGCAGGTCGTGGGCGGCGGTCCGCTGGTAGCTGATCCGGCCCCGGTCCCGGCTCGCGGTGGTCCGACCGGTCTGTTCGTACGTCGCCGTCGAGCTGTCCATCCGCGCGACCTCCTTGCTCCAGGTAATTTGTTCTAGTACAATCTCAGAACTGTGGCAGCACATTATCAGATCGCCGGTACGACGGCAGCCGAGATTTCCGCCAGCGTGGAGAGCGGGGTACGCACCAACGCCCTGCCCGCCGGCACCCTGCTCCCCGCCGTCCGGGCCCTCGCCACGGAACTCGGCGTCAGCCCGGGCACCGTCGCCAAGGCGTACCAGGTGCTCCGCCAACGCGGTGTGGTGGAGACCGCAGGCCGCAACGGCACCCGTGTCCGCCCCGAACCGCCGGTCGGCGGACGCCGGGCCGACCTGCGGCTGCCCGCCCCGCCCGGCGCCCTCGACCTCTCCGTCGGCGGCCCCGACCAGCGACTGCTGCCGCCGCTCGGCCCGCACCTGGCGAAGCTCGCCGCCGAGACCGGCGAACCGACCGGCTACGAACGCGGCGGCGTGCTGCCCGAACTGGTCGACGCGGCCCGGGACCGGCTGACCGCCGACGGCGTACCGGCCGACGCCGTCACCGTCACCGGCGGCGCCTCCGACGGCATCGAACGGCTGCTCGTCTCCAACCTGAGCCCCGGTGACGCGGTCGCGGTCGAGGACCCCGGCTGGGCCAACCTGATGGACCTGGTCGCCGCGCTCGGGCTGCGGATCGTGCCGATGCCGGTCGACGACGACGGGCCGACCCCGACCGGCCTGCGGGCGGCCCTCGCCGCCGGTGCCCGGGCGGTCATCGTCACCAGCCGGGCCCACAACCCGACCGGGGCCGCGGTCACCGCCGACCGGGCGGCGCGGCTGCGCGAGGTGCTGGCCGGACACCCCGACGTCCTACTCATCGAGGACGACCACGCCGCCGAACTCTCCGTCGAACCGCTGCACCCGCTCGCCGCGGCGACCGCCAACTGGGCGTTCGTCCGGTCGGCGAGCAAGCCGTACGGGCCGGACCTGCGGCTCGCCATCCTCGCCGGGGACGAGGCGACCGTCGCCCGGGTCGCCGGGCGGCTGCGGGTCGGCGCCGGCTGGGTCTCCACCGTGCTGCAGCGGCTCACCCTCACGCTCTGGCGGGACCCACGGGTGGCCGACCGGATCGACCGGGCCCGCGACGGGTACGCCGGGCGGGTCACCGCGCTGCGTACCGCGCTCACCGAACGCGGGCTGACCGCGTACGGGCGTACCGGGATCAACGTCTGGGTGCCGGTCCCCGACGAGACCCGGACCGTCGCCGGACTGCGCGACGCCGGGTACGTCGTCGCCCCCGGCGCCCTCTTCCGGCTCGGCAGCGCCCCCGGCATCCGGATCACGGTCAGCCCGCTGACGGCCGCCGACATCGTTCCGCTGGCCGACGCGGTGGCCCGGGCCGCCGCCCCCGCCACACCGACGACCCTGAGTGCGTGACGTCGGAGGTATGGGGTAGAACCTGCGGCATGTCGGAAACCGAGACCGCCCCCGGGGCCCAGGAATTCATCCCGTCGAACGCGAGGACCCTGGCGGACCTGCGCACCGCCTCCGGCGGCTGCCGCGGCTGCGAACTGCACCGCGACGCCACCCAGACCGTCTTCGGGCGGGGAGACGAACGCGCCCGGGTGGTCTTCGTCGGCGAACAGCCCGGCGACGTGGAGGACCGGCAGGGACTGCCTTTTGTCGGACCGGCCGGACACCTGTTGCGCCGGGCCGTCGACGAGGCCGGGATCGACCCGACCCAGCTGTACATCACGAACGCGGTGAAGCACTTCCGCTTCGAGTCGCGCGGCACGCGACGCATCCACAAGACACCCGACGGGACGCACATCGTGGCCTGCCGGCCCTGGCTGGTCGCCGAGTTCGCCCGACTGCGTCCGGAGGTTGTCGTGGTGCTCGGCGCGACCGCCGCGAAGGCGTTGCTCGGGCCCTCGTTCCGGGTCACCCGCTCCCGGGGTGTGGTGCTGCCCTGGCCGGAGTCCGCGCAACGGCCGCAGGACTTCGCCCAGGTGCCGGTCGGACCGACCGGTCAGCAGGCGTCGGTGGCACAGACCCGGCTGGTCGCCACCATCCACCCGTCCGCGGTGCTCCGCGCCGACGACCGGGACACCGCGTACGCCGGACTCGTCGCCGACCTGAAGGTGGCCGCCGGCGTGCTCAGCTGACCCCGTCCGGCCGGGCACCGGAGCTCCCCGCCCACCGGCGGCTCACTCCGTCATCCCGACCAGGTCGGTCCGGACCCAGCGCATCGTCCATCGGCCGTCGTCGTCCGGTCGTGGCCCCCGTGCGTACAGGTGCTCGGCGCCCGGCCCGGACGGCCGCGCGTCGGCCAGCACCCAGCGCGCCGGCGGCAGCCCGCCCGGCTCGGCCGGCAACTCCAGCAGCCTGCCGTCGGCGGGACCGTCGGTGAGGCGGACGGTGACCGTGTCCATTCCTCCGTCGTACCGTACGCCGGTACGGAAGGGCCCCTTCTTGACGCTTTTTGTCGAGGAAGGGTCCTTCCCCACCGGACAGCGGGGAACGGGGAGCGGAGATGACAACAGAGTCGCGGACCACGACGGTCGGACCGGACGCCGGTGGAGCCGGTGGCGGGGACGTCGGGTCGGAGCCCGGCACGGTGGCCCGGATCCAGCGCCGGACGTTGTCGCTGCTCTGCGTCACCCAGGTGATCGGCGGGGTCGGCATGACCATCGGAATGTCCGTCGGTGTACTGCTCGCCGCCCGGCTCGGCGGCACCGCCGTCTCCGGCCTCGTGCAGAGCGCCGCGGTGGTCGGGGGCGCCCTGCTCGCCGTACCGGTGACCCGGATCATGCGCAGCGGCGGCCGGCGGCCCGGACTGGTGACCGCGTACCTGGTCGGAGCGGTCGGCGGAACCCTGATCGTGGTCGCGGCCGCGACCGGCTGGGTGCCGCTGCTCTTCGCCGGCGCACTGCTCTTCGGCGGCGGCACGACCGCCAACCTCCAGGCCCGGTACACCGCCGTCGACCTGGCCGAGCCGACCCGACGGGGGCGACAACTGTCACTGGTCATCTGGGTCACCACGATCGGTGCGGTGACCGCGCCCAACCTGGCGGCACCGGCCGACGACGCGCTCGGCTGGACCGGCCTGCCCCCGCTGGCCGGCCCGTTCGTGGTCAGCGTGCTCGCCTTCGTGCTCGCCGCCGGCGTACTCCTGGTGCTGTTGCGGCCGGACCCGCTGCTGACCGCGCGACGCCTCGCCGCCGCCGGGCCGGGGTCGGCGCCCGGCGCCGCCGGTGTCGGTCCGGCCGGGACGCCGCCGGCCGGTCGCGGCGACGGGCTGCGTGCGGCGGTACGACTGCTGCGTGCCCGCCCGGTGGCCCGGCTCGGTGTCGCCGCGGTCGCGGTGGGCCACCTGGTGATGGTCGGGGTGATGACGATGACCCCGGTGCATCTCGGCGAGTGGCACTCCGACGCCGACGTGCTGCGGATCGTCGGCGTCGTGCTCAGCCTGCACATCGCCGGCATGTTCGCGTTCGCCCCGGTGGTCGGCTGGCTCACCGACCGGGTCGGCCGGCGGGCCGTGATCATCGGAGGGACCGGTACGCTGCTCGCCGCCTGCGCGGTCGCCGGCACGGCCGGGCACGACACGGTACGGGTGTCGATCGGGCTCGCGCTGCTCGGCCTCGGCTGGTCGGGCACCATGGTGGCCGGCTCGACCCTGCTTTCGGAGTCGGTGCCGGCCGAGGTTCGGCCCGCCGTCCAGGGACTGTCGGACCTGACCATGGGGCTGGCCGGCGCGCTCGCCGGGGCGTTGAGCGGGTTTGTCATCCAGACGGCGGGTTACCCGGTGTTGAACCTGTTGGCCGCGGTCGCCGTGGTGCCGCTGCTGGCGCTAGCGTTGCGGACGGTTCCGGCCCCGCCGTCGATGTCGGCGGCGTGACCGGTGTGGAGATCCCGGTGGGGAAGGAGAGTGTCGGGGTGCGGCTGACAGACTTCTGGGCGCGTCTGGAGCAGACGTTCGGTCCGGCGTACGCCGGCAGTCTCGCCGCCGACCAGGTGCTGCCCCAGTTGGGGGGCCGGACGATCCGGGAGGCGCTCGACGCCGGCGAGGAGACGGTGGTGGTCTGGCGGGCGGTCTGCGCGGCGTACCCCGACCGGGTGCCGGCCCGACTACGCTGAACTCCGCTTCAGTGAGTGATCACGTAAGTGCTTAGGGTATTTTTGCGTGTCGTGCGTGGAGTCGTACACCTGTTCGGCTATTGTCCACAGCGGGGCGCCCGTCCACAGGCCGCGGCCAGCCGGCTGTTTTCTGTCGGACCGAGCGCCTAGCGTGTGCGCGTGACGAAAAGTGCAGCGAAGACGCCGGCGAAGGCAGGGGTGGCGACCATGGCGGCAGGACCTGACCGGGAGAAGGCACTCGACCTAGCTCTCGCTCAGATCGACAAGCAGTTCGGCAAGGGCTCGGTGATGCGGCTGGGGGAGAAGCCGGTCATCCAGACGGCCGTGATTCCGACCGGTTCGATCGCGCTCGACGTGGCGCTCGGCGTGGGCGGGCTCCCGCGCGGCCGGGTCGTCGAGATCTACGGGCCGGAGAGCAGCGGTAAGACGACGGTGGCGCTGCACGCGGTCGCCAACGCCCAGCGGGCCGGCGGCATCGCCGCGTTCATCGACGCCGAGCACGCGCTCGACCCGGAGTACGCGAAGGCCCTCGGCGTCGACACCGACGCGATGCTGGTCGCCCAGCCCGACACCGGTGAGCAGGCGCTGGAGATCGCCGACATGCTCGTCCGGTCCGGCGCGCTGGACATCATCGTGATCGACTCGGTCGCCGCGCTGGTGCCGCGGGCCGAGATCGAGGGCGAGATGGGCGACAGCCACGTCGGCCTCCAGGCCCGGTTGATGAGCCAGGCGCTGCGGAAGATCACCGGTGTGCTCAACAACACCGGCACCACGGCGATCTTCATCAACCAGCTCCGGGAGAAGATCGGTGTGATGTTCGGGAGTCCCGAGACGACCACGGGTGGTCGGGCGCTGAAGTTCTACGCCTCGGTCCGGCTCGACGTGCGACGTATCGAGAGTCTCAAGGACGGCACCGACGTGGTCGGTAACCGGACCCGGGTCAAGGTCGTGAAGAACAAGGTCGCGGCCCCGTTCAAGCAGGCCGAGTTCGACATCATGTACGGCAAGGGCATCTCCCGGGAGGGCTCGCTGATCGACGTCGGCGTGGAGCAGTCGATCATCCGCAAGTCTGGTGCCTGGTACACCTACGACGGCGACCAGCTCGGCCAGGGCAAGGAGAAGGCCCGCGAGTTCCTGCGGGAGAACCCGGACGTGGCGGCCGAGATCGAGAAGAAGATCCTGGAGAAGCTCGGTGTCGGAGTGGCCGGCGCTGACGCGGCCGGCGGGCCGGAGCTGCCGCCGGTGGACTTCTGAGTCGTCGGCTGAGTCGACAACAC
The DNA here is from genome assembly GCF_039871775.1 of Plantactinospora sp. B5E13. Taxonomy (NCBI): domain Bacteria; kingdom Bacillati; phylum Actinomycetota; class Actinomycetes; order Micromonosporales; family Micromonosporaceae; genus Plantactinospora; species Plantactinospora sp. B5E13. Next base: position 121,651 of record NZ_JBDPLT010000004.1, on the reverse strand, counting down.
CATGGCGGGACGACGTGGTGCCCGTACGGGCCGGGGCTGGGACGCGGCTCCGGCCCGTACGGGCGGTGGTGAGGCGGGACGGCCCCGCCGGGGACGCGCCGGAGCCTGGGGACAGTCCCGGCGCGGTGAGCCGGCCGACGGCCAGCCCCGGGACGAGGACGGCGGCTCGGTCGAGCGGGTCGAGCCGGCCCGCCCGGTCGACGAGGCCGAACAGGCCCGGGAGATCTGCCTGCGGCAACTCGCCGTACGGCCACGGACCCGGGCGGAGCTGGCCACCGCGCTGGCCCGCAAGGGCATCTCCCCGGAGGTCAGCGACCAGGTCCTGGACCGGTACGACGAGGTCGGCATCATCGACGACGCCGCGTTCGCCCGGGCCTGGGTCAGCAGCCGACACCAGGGCCGAGGGCTGGCCCGCCGGGCGCTCGCCAACGAGCTGCGTCAGCGGGGGGTGGACGCCGAGACGGCGACCGAAGCACTCGGCGAGCTGGACGAGACGACCGAGGCCGAAACCGCCCGGGCGTTGGTCGACCGCAAGCTGAGAAGTGTGACCGGCACCCCCGACGCGGTCTTCCGGCGGCTCGTCGGCATGCTGGCCCGGAAGGGCTATCCGCCGGGGGTGGCGATCCGGGCGGTCAAGGAGGCGCTGGCCGAGCGGGACGCCGAGGCGGCCGAGTTCGCCGACCAGATCGACGCGGACGCGCTCGCCGAGGCCGAGGCGGAACTCGACCGGTAGCGCGACCCGCTGTCGCCACCGTTTGCCGCCGGTCGGCACCGACGGCCGGCGGTCCGGGGCGGGCAGCTCGTGATCATCGGCGGCCGCACATCGGTTAGGGTCGCCCGATGGATGACGCGGACTGGGCACGCCGACTGGCCGAGACCTGGGAGTCCTTCGATCAGCGGACCGAGACGGAGTTCCGGGCGTTGATCGACCAACTGGTGGCCGAACTGCCGGAGGGGAGTCCGGTCGGGACGTACGAGCGGGCGTCGGCCTTCGACGCGACGGACCGTCCGGATCTGGCCGTGCCGCTGTACGAGGAGGCGCTGGCCGCCGGGCTGGCCGGTGAACGCCGGCGGGCGGCGGTGATCCAGTTGGCCAGTTCGGTGCGTAACCTCGGCCGGCCGGAGCAGAGTATCAGCCTGCTCACCGCGGAGTTGGCGGCCGGTTCGGACCAGTTGGACGACGCGGTACGCGCCTTTCTGGCGCTGGCCCTGGTGGACGCCGGACGTGCCCGGGAGGCGGCCTCGCTCGCGCTCACCGCGCTGGCGCCCCATCTGAGGCAGTACCAGCGCTCGGTGGCCAACTACGCCCGGCTACTCGTCGAGCCGGACCCGGTGGCAGCCGAGCCGACCGGAAGCTGAGCCGACCGGAAGCTGAATCGGCCGGCCGGTCCGGGCCGGTCCCGCTATCGCCGTGGCGGGTACTCTGGGAGCGCTTCCGTGGGGGCGGGGTCCACGCTCAGAATCATGCCCACCGGAGAAGTTCGGATTCCTGACTCGCCCCATTATGCCCGTGACCTCCTTGGCGTGGGGTGAGCGCACAGCTGCCCTGTGTCAGGGGACCCGTCGGATCATGAGTTTCTTGACCGAATGCCCCATCGCGACCTAGCCTCGCCTTAGACGAGTTTTCCCGACCATCGCAGGCTAAGCGCACAACATAGATCGCGTAACAGTACGGCATCACTTCGGCCGGTTCTGCCGGCCAGATACACGCTACCGGCGGGCCGGTCCGGTAACCGTGGTACCACACTCCGGTCGTCGGCAGTGTCCCCATGGGCACTGCCGAGTGGCCGTACCCTCGGCCAGCCGCCTCGGTCGGGCGTCGTGACAGCCGTAGGGCGCGCGCCTCACCCACAGGTGCAGCCCCTCCGGCGCCGGACGGCAAAGGGGAGGCGGCCATGACGGAGCGGGCCACGGATCGGAGCAGAACCAGGCACGGCAGGCCGACGCGTCACGGGCCGGAAGGGCATCCCGCCGCGGCGGCGCCCCGGCCGGCGGGTGAACAGCCGGCGGTCGAGCGGTCGGCGGCGGCGGTCGGCGTGCCGGCCCGGTGGAGTCTCGAGCGCGGTGAGGCGACACCATGAGCGGCCTGGAGTGGGCCCTGCTGGCCGCGATCATCCTGCTGACCGGACTGGTCCTGGGCGCCGTCGCGCTCGGCGCCCGGGCACTGCGGCGGCTCGGCGCGGTCGCCACGGCCCCGCTGCCCGACGACCCCGCGTACGTCGCCGAGAAGGACCGGCAGGAGCAGTCCCTGGCGGCGTTGCGCAACGCCGCAGACGAGGCGTCCTCGAGTGTCGACGTGGCCAAGTCGGCCGCCGCCTCGGCCCGGGCCGAGGCCGCCGCCGCGAAGGCCGAGGCGAGCGCCGCCCGGGCGGAGGCCCAGCGGGTGCTCGACGCCGCCCGGGCCGAGGCGGACACCGTGCTGGACCGGGCCCACCGGCAGGCCGAGGCGGACGCCGAGCAGGTCCGGGCCGCCGCCCGGCGCAGCGGTGAGCGGGAGATCTCGCTGCTCGCCTCCACCACCCGGGAGCAGGCCGCCGAGGTCGAGCGGCGGGCCCAGCGGATGGACGAGCGGGAGCGTCTGCACGCCGAGGAGGTCGAACGGCTCGCCGAACGGGAGCGTCGGCTGACCGCGGCCGCGGCGGACCTGACCGCCCGGGAGGCGGCCCTGGCGTCCCGGGAGGCGGCGCTGGTCGAGGCCGAGGAGCAGCGCAGACGGGAGCTCGAACGGATCGCCGGCCTGACCGCCGACGCCGCCCGGCTCGAACTGGTCGAGGCGATCGAGGGCCAGGCCAAGCGGGAGGCGGCGATCCTGGTCCGCGACATCGAGGCGGACGCCCGGAGCACCGCCGAACAGCGGGCCCGGCACATCGTGGTGGACGCGATCCAACGGGTGGCGAGCGAGCAGACCGCGGAGAGCGTGGTCAGCGTGCTGCACCTGCCCGGTGACGAGATGAAGGGCCGGATCATCGGCCGGGAGGGCCGCAACATCCGGGCCTTCGAGTCGGTGACCGGGGTCAACCTGATCATCGACGACACCCCGGAGGCGGTGCTGCTCTCCTGCTTCGACCCGGTACGCCGGGAGATCGGCCGGCTGACCCTGGAGAAACTGGTGCTCGACGGCCGGATCCACCCGCACCGGATCGAGGAGGTCTTCGAGACCGCGAAACACGAGGTGGAACGGCTCTGCCAACGGGCGGCCGAGGATGCCCTGGTCGAGGTCGGGATCACCGAGATGCATCCGGAGCTGGTGACCCTGCTCGGCCGGTTGCGCTACCGGACGTCGTACGGGCAGAACGTGCTCAAGCACCTGGTGGAGACGGCGCACATCGCCGGGATCATGGCCGCCGAACTCCGCCTGGACGTGCCGATCATCAAGCGGTCGGCGTTCCTGCACGACATCGGCAAGGCGCTCACCCACGAGGTGGAGGGGAGCCACGCCCTGATCGGCGCCGACCTGGCCCGCAAGTACGGCGAGGCCGAGGAGGTCGTGCACGCCATCGAGGCGCACCACAACGAGGTGCAGCCGCAGACCGTCGAGGCGGTGCTGACCCAGGCCTCGGACGCCTGCTCGGGCGGCCGGCCGGGTGCCCGGCGGGAGAGCCTGGAGGCGTACGTCAAGCGGCTGGAGCGGATCGAGGAGATCGCCGGCGGCAAGTCGGGGGTGGAGAAGGTCTTCGCGATGCAGGCCGGCCGGGAGATCCGGGTGATGGTGAAGCCGGACGACGTCGACGAGATCGGCGCGGCGGTGCTGGCCCGGGACGTGGCGAAGCAGATCGAGGAGGAGCTGACCTATCCGGGGCAGATCCGGGTGACCGTGGTCCGCGAGTCGCGGGTCACCGAGATCGCGCGCTGAGGCCGGGCCCGCTGGCCCGTACGGCGGAGAAGCGGAACCGGCGGTCGCCTCCCGCACGAGGGGAGGCGACCGCCGGTGCGGTGTGTCAGCGCCGGTCTGGCCGGCCAGGGCTGGTCGGTCAGGTGCCGACGACGGCGCCCTCACCCGCACCCTGCGGTACGGGCGGCTGGGGCGTGTCGGCGACCTTGGGAGCCCGGCCGCCACGGGTGCGGCTGCGCCGGTCGAGCCAGTTGGCGAGCATGGTGAGCAGCGAGTTGATGATGATGTAGATGACCGCGGCCACGATCGCGGCGGCGACCACGTTGCCGTAGTTCGCGGACAGGTCGTTGACGCCGCGCTGCAGCAACTCGGGGTACGCGACGATGTAACCGAGCGCGGTGTCCTTGAGCAGGACGACCAGCTGGCTGACGATCACCGGCAGCATCGACCGGGCGGCCTGCGGCACCAGGATGTGCCGCATCACCAGGGTCTTCCGCATGCCGATCGCGTACGCCGCCTCGGACTGGCCCCGGGGCACCGCCCGGATGCCGGCCCGGAACGCCTCGGCGAGGACCGACCCGTTGTAGAGGGTGAGTCCGATGACCACCGCCCAGAAGCCCGAGACGGGTGCCTGGATCAGGAACGGCACGGCGTAGAAGATGAAGAAGATCATCAGCAGCAGCGGTACGGCCCGGAAGAACTCCACGACCGCGCCGGCCGGGATGCTGATCCACCGGTGCTCGGAGAGTCGCCCCACCGCGAAGATGACGCCGAAGGCGAGCGAGAACACCATGCCGGCGGCCGCCGCCTGCAGGGTCGCGAGCAGGCCGGGGAGGATGAACCCGGTCCAGGTCTCCGACTCGGCGAACGGCTTCCAGAGGTTGCCGGACCACTGCCCCGCCGCGTCGAACTTGCGGTAGACCCACCAGAGCAGGGCGAGAAGGGCGAGACCGAAGGCGACGGTCAGGACCGCGTTGCGGACCTTGGCCCGGGGGCCGGGGTGGTCGTAGAGGACCGAGGTGGTGTTGCTCATCAGCGCTTCACCGCCAGCCGGTTGGCGAGCCATCCGAAGAAGTAGCCCGTCGGGATCAGGAGCAGGGCGAAGGCGCCGGCGAAGACCGCGAAGATCAGGATGCCGGCGTTGCCGTACGAGTTGATCAGGTCCTTCATCACGCTTGACGACTCCATCAGGCCGATGGTGCCGACGATGGTGCTGTTCTTGCAGAGCGCGATCAGGATGCTGCCCAGCGGTGCGACGACGGCCCGGCCGGCCTGCGGCAGCACCACGATGCGCAACGTCTGGGCGAAGGTGAGCCCGATCGCCCGGGCCGCCTCGGCCTGACCGGCCGGCACGGTGTTGATGCCCGACCGGATCGCCTCGCAGACGAACGCGGCGGTGTACGTCGCGAGCCCGATCACGCCCAGCCAGTAGATGTTGCGGAAGAGGTCCTCGGAGAGGGTCAGGCCGAGCGTGCTGTAGAGCCCGAAGTAGCAGAAGAAGATGATCAGGGTCAGCGGCGTGTTGCGGAAGATGTTGACCCAGCCGGCGCCGAACAGCCGCAGCACCGGGATGGGGGAGACCCGCATCGCGGCGAGGATCACGCCGAGCACCAGTGCGAGCACCGCGGAGGCGCCGGTCAGTTTGAGGATCCAGACGAAGCCCGACACCGTGGCGTCGACGTTCCCCGGATCACCGAATACGTCCATGTGTCCTTGCTCCTGGAGAGCACATCGGGCCCTGAACGACAGCCGGGGCCGGCGGGTCTTCGCCGCCGGCCCCGGGTCAGACGATCAGGCGGGGCAGTTGGTCAGCTTGCTGGTGTCCAGGGTCGGGGCGGGGGTGCCGCTCTTGCCGAGGGTCTTGTCCCAGGCGGCCTTGTAGCTGCCGTCCGCGGCGGCGGCGGTGAGGATCTCGTTGACCTTCTTGCAGCCCTCGGTGTCCTCCTTCTTCAGCCCGATGCCGTACGGCTCGGAGGAGAAGGGCTTACCGACCACCTTGAACTTGCCGGCGTACTGGTCCTGCGCGGCGTAGCCGGCGAGGATGATGTCGTCGGTGGTCACCGCGTCGACCTGGCCGTTCTCCAGCAGCGGCAGGCACTTGGTGTACGCGTCGAACTGCTGCAGCGTCGCCTTCGGGTAGTCGGTCTGGATCCGCTTGGCCGGCGTCGAGCCGTTCACCGAGCAGACCTTCTTGCCCTCCAGCGCCTCCGGCCCGGTGATGGCGGTGTTGTCCGCCTTCACCAGCAGGTCCTGCCCGGCGATGTAGTACGGCCCGGCGAAGTTGACCTTCTGCTTGCGCTCGTCGTTGATGGTGTAGGTCGCCACGACGAGGTCGACGGTGCCCTGCTGGATGAACGGCTCCCGGTTGGGCGTGGTGGTGGTCTTCCACTCGATGCCGCTCTCCTCGACACCCAGACCCTTGGCAATGATCTTGCCGATCTCGATGTCGAAGCCCTCGTACGCGCTACCGGTCTGCAGACCGAGACCCGGCTGGTCGGACTTGACGCCGATGACCAGCTTCTTGCTCGACTCCGCCTTGCCGACGATCCCGGATGCGGAGCCGCCCGAACCCGTACCGTTGCCATCACCGCCGCAGGCGGCGACGGTGAACGAGAGTGCCGCGACCGCGGCCATCGCCGCCACGCGCGTGATTCGCATTCCTCTTCCCCTTCTTCGACTTAGCGCGCCGGCCAGCCGACCGGGCGCTCCACACAGGACGCCTAGTGCGTCAGGATCTTCGACAGGAAGTCCTTGGCCCGCTCGCTGCGCGGGTTGGCGAAAAACTCGGCGGGCGGCGCGTCCTCGACGAGCTGTCCGTCGGCCATGAAGATGACCCGGTTGGCGGCGTGCCGGGCGAAGCCCATCTCGTGCGTCACCACCACCATGGTCATGCCGTCCTTGGCGAGCGAGGTCATCACCTCGAGCACCTCACCGACCATCTCCGGGTCGAGGGCGCTGGTGGGCTCGTCGAAGAGCAGGGCCTTGGGCTGCATCGCCAGGGCCCGGGCGATCGCCGCCCGCTGCTGCTGCCCACCGGAGAGCTGCGCCGGGAACTTGTCGGCCTGGGAGGCGATGCCGACCCGGTCGAGCAGTTCGAGGGCGCGCTTGCGCGCCGACTCCGGCTTCTCCTTACGCACCTTGATCGGTCCGAGGGTGACGTTCTCCAGGATCGTCTTGTGGGCGAAGAGGTTGAACGACTGGAAGACCATGCCCACGTCGCTGCGCAGCCGGGCCAGGGCCCGGCCCTCGGCCGGCAGCGGCTGGCCGTCGAAGGTGATCGTCCCCGCGTTGATGGCCTCGAGGCGGTTGATCGCCCGGCACAGGGTCGACTTGCCGGACCCGGAGGGTCCGATCACCACGACGACCTCACCCCGGCTCACCGAGAGGTTGACGTCCTGCAGCACGTGCAGCGGGCCGAACCACTTGTTGACCCCGTCAAGCCGGATGAGCGGTTGGTCGGTCGTACCACTCACTTCGCCCGCCTGGCTCCGCTCGGTCATGCCCCACCTGTCTCGTCCACGGTCTGTCACACCGGATTCCGCTGAATCGGTGACGCAACTCTAGGGGACCTGACGTGCTGGAACGCAATCGAGTTCATCACGGGGCGGTAACGACAGCCACGAAGATCGCAACTGTCCGTTAAGGTGCGTGGACTGTTTGTGGTCATTGGCCACGGAACAGGTGCCTTGACCGTCGGCCCGGGCGCCCTTGGTGCCGGAGCCGGGACGAGGGTGGCGGAGGCGTACGGGGATCGAACCCGCCCGACCGAGTTACTCGGTCACATCGGTTTTGAAGACCGTGAGGACCACCAGGTGCCTGCCCGCCTCCGTGGCGAACCGCGATGTTCCGCCCCTGATCGTATGCGTTGAGGCCGGTGCGCACCGGTTGATCCGCCGGGATGGTGTACCGGGTGTGGGCCTGTCACACTTCGTGTCATGCGGGGCACCGAACGCCTGCGACCGTGGCCGCTGGTCGGGCTCACCCTCTTTGTCCTGGCGTTGGTCGGTGCGGCGGTGCTCGCCCTGCTCCTCACCGACGGCAACGAGCAGCTGGTCGCCGTGGTCGTCTCGGTCGCCACGGCGATTCTCGCCCCGCTGATCAGCGCCGTCGCGGTGGCACTGTGGCGGCGCCGGCACTGGGAGGGACTGGATCCGGCGGCGGCGCTGACGCTGGCCGGCGACCACCTGGCCCGGGCGGTCGAGGAGCAGTGGGAACCGGCGCTGCGCGACCGCCGACTCGTTCGCCCGATCCCGGTGCGTTGGGTCTGGTCCACCCGACCGGTGAGCGGCCGGGTGGAGGAGGCGGTCGGCGGCTTCGACGGCCCGGCCCACGGCCGGTTCGCGCCGCTACCGGGAATCGAGGCGGCGACCGTCGACACGGTACGCGGCGGCGGTCTCGCCGACCTCTTCACCATCTACGCCGGCCTCGAATCCGGTCGGGTGGTGGTGCTCGGCGAGCCCGGGGCGGGTAAGTCGGCGGCCGCGATCCTCGCCGTGCTCGAAGCCCTTCGGCACCGCAGGCAGGTCGAGGACGCCCAGGAGCGCGCCGAGATCCCGATCCCGGTCCTGCTCACCGCGCGTACCTGGGACCCGGAACGCACGTCGCTGCACCGCTGGCTGGCCGACCGGATCGCCACCGACTTCCGGTTCCTACGGGCGTCGGCGTACGGGCCGGACGTCGCCACCCGACTGGTCCGGGAGCGTCGCGTCGCGCTTTTCCTCGACGGGTTCGACGAGCTGGACGCCGAGCTGCGCCCCCTCGCGCTGGAGGCCCTCGACGATCAGGCCGATCTCCGGCTCGTCCTGTTCACCCGGAGCGAGCAGTACGCCGAGGCGGTGCGTGGCGCACACCTGCACGGTGCGGCCGCCCTCGAACTCCGCCCGGTTCCCACCACCGTCGCCGCCGACTATCTCGCCCGGTGGCAGCTCGCCGAACCCCCGCCGGCCTGGCGCCGGCTGGTCGACCGCCTGCACCAGGCGCCGGACACTCCACTGGCGCGGGCGCTGACCTCGCCGCTGGCCGTGACCCTGGTCCGGGACACCTTTCCGGACCCGGCCGACCTCGAGGAACTGCTTGTCCCGGACCGGTTCGCCACCCGGGACGAGGTCGAGGACCACCTCCTGGACCGGGCCCTGTCGGCGGCGTACCGCCGACGCCCGGGCAAACCACCCGGCCGGTACGACCCGGGGCAGGCCCGCCGCTGGCTCGGTGCCCTGGCCACCGCGATGAGCCGGGACGGTGTCCGGGAGCTCGCCTGGTGGCGTCTGCACCGTTGGGCACCGGCCCCGGTGCGGGCGATCGCCACCATGCTCGCCGGCGGGCTCGTCGGCGGAGCGGCTGCGGCGGTCGTCGCCGCGTTCACCGAGGAGTTCGGGGAACGGGACACCATCGACATCGGGCCGGCCGCCGTGGTCGGTCTCCTGCTCGGCTTGGCGATCGGCCTGGCCGTCGAGCACCGGGACTCGCCGGCCGGCGGACTCGCTGGCAAGGCCGGTGCCCGGTTCAACCCCGGGCTCGGTCTCGTCTCGGGCCTCGCCGTCGGCCTCGCCACCGCGCTGACCGTGGGGCCGGCCGTGGGCGTCGTCGGCCTCGGGGTGGCGCTCGTCGCCGGCGCCGTGGCGGGGGCCGGCGCGGGTTTCGCCTCCCAGGCCGGGCTCACCCGCGCCGACTCGGCCCTGCCTCCACAGTCCGGCGTCGCCGGCACCCTCCGGGCGGGCCTCACCCGCGGTCTGCCCGCGGGCCTCGCCACCGGGGTCCCGATCGGGCTCGCCACCGGCGTTCCGGTGGGGATCGGATACGGAGCGCCGGCCGGACTCGTCACCGGACTTGTCATCGGCGCGACGTTCATCCTCGCGTTCGGACTCATCGACAGCTTCTCCGCCGCCTCGCTGAACGTCGCCGCCCCCCTCGATCCGGTCTCGGCGTGGCGGCAGGACCGGCGGCGCAGTTTTGTCGTCGGCGGCGTCTTCGGTCTCTCGGTGGGCGTCGCGGCCGGCGTCACCGACGGGATGGCGATGGCCCGGCACGATCCGCTCCCGGTCGCGGTCGGAGTTGGACTGGTCACCGGCGTGACGATCGGGGTGGTCGCCACCGTCGCCGCCGCCCTGACCGTCTCCAGCACCTGGCGGACCACACTGTCCTTTCTGCAACTGCGGCTCCGTGGGGACAGTCCGGTCCTGGGTATGCGGTTCCTGGAGGACGCCCACGAGCGCGGCGTGCTGCGCGTCGTCGGCTCGGTCTACCAGTTTCGGCACGCCAGGCTCCAGGACCGCCTCACCGAGACGCACCGCTCCTGACCCGCGGCCGGTCCGGTTCCGGGCCGACCGTCCGGTGGGCGGCGGCCGGCCGTGGACGCCGACGTGGGCTCGCCGCAGGTCCACGGTGACCCGTCCGGGTGACCGTGCGAACTGTCCGGTGGGCGACCGCCGCGGCTGATTCTCGCCACGCAGGGTGAGCATCTCGGGCGAGCCGCGCTGTCGGAGGGGGGTTATGTGACTACAATAGGTAGCCAAGCTTTGTCTATTTCGGCGGATATGGTCACAGACCGGTAACTTAGCCGCGCTCGACCCGGTCCGCCCGGCACCATCGTTGGTGATGGCCGTCCCGCCCGACGACCACAGGCGACCGACCGGTCGCCGCCACGAGGGAGTGGTCACGAGGAAGTGGTCGGGCCGGACCGAGCAGAGCGAGGAGGCGGCAATGATCGAGCTGTGGAACTGGAGGATCGAGAGGCGCGTCGCCGCCACGGAGATCCGTCCCGCGCTCGCCGACGCGCTCCGCGTACCGGTGCTGCCGCTCGGCGCCATCGACCCGGCGGACATCCCGCAGGGTGCGATGCTCGTCGACGTGACGCACCGGCCCGGCGACTACCCGACCTCCGTCGACTGTTACGCGCCGCCGTCCGGGCTGCCCGAGGTGGTCGCCGTCGCGGCGTTCGCCCGTCGGCTGCGCCGGTCCTGCCTGCTGCCGGACGACACCCTGGACGCCGGACGCCACCTGCTGGTCACCCCGGACGGCACGATCCGTCCGGTGCACCTCGACGTCCGGGAGACCGACGACGGCGAGATCCTCTCCAACCAGCGGCTCTGCACGGTGCTCAGCCCCCGCTGCCGGGGCTGGTCACCCTGCCATCAGTCGCGTTGGAGCCCGGACTCCGTACTGCCCGCCCTCGCCGCGGCCTGACCGCCGCCGCGTACCACGAGGTTGTCGAGCAGGGTCCGGGTCGCCTCCGCGACCGCGGCCACCGCCGCGTCGAAGGCCTCCGCGTTGTGCGCGGCCGGGGTCCGGAACCCGGAGATCTTGCGCACGTACTGCAGCGCGGCGGCCTCGATGTCCGCGGCCGTGACCACCTCGGCGTACGGCTCCCGCAGGGTCTTGATGCTCCGGCACATGGCTCCTCCTAGTCCCCGGCGGTCGGGTTCCGCCCACGGCGGGATCCGGCCCCGCCGCCCGCTGCGGATACTCTGTCATTGTCATGACTACCGCAGCCCCGGGCAGCCCGCGCACCTACCAGGTGCGGACGTACGGCTGCCAGATGAACGTGCACGACTCCGAGCGGATCTCCGGACTGCTGGAGCAGGCCGGCTATGTCCGGGCCGCCGAGGCCGACGATCCCGACGTGGTGGTCTTCAACACCTGCGCGGTCCGGGAGAATGCGGACAATCGGCTCTACGGCAACCTCGGTCACCTGCGCCCGGTGAAGGAGAAGCACCCCGGGATGCAGATCGCCGTCGGCGGCTGCCTCGCCCAGAAGGACCGTGGCGAGATCGTCCGCAAGGCGCCCTGGGTCGACGTGGTCTTCGGCACCCACAACATCGGCTCGCTGCCGGTGCTGCTGGACCGGGCCCGGCACAACACCGCCGCCGAGGTGGAGATCCTGGAGTCGCTGGAGGTCTTCCCGTCGACCCTGCCGACCCGGCGCGAGTCGACGTACGCCGGCTGGGTGTCGATCTCGGTCGGCTGCAACAACACCTGCACGTTCTGCATCGTGCCGTCGCTGCGCGGCCGGGAGAAGGACCGCCGTCCCGGCGACATCCTGGCCGAGGTACGGGCGCTGGCCGCCGAGGGTGTGCTCGAGGTCACCCTGCTCGGCCAGAACGTGAACTCGTACGGCGTGGAGTTCGGCGACCGGCTCGCCTTCGGCAAGCTGCTCCGGGCCACCGGCGAGATCGAGGGGCTGGAACGGGTCCGGTTCACCAGCCCGCATCCGCGCGACTTCACCGACGACGTGATCGCGGCGATGGCCGAGACCCCCACCGTCTGCCACTCGCTGCACATGCCGTTGCAGTCCGGCTCCGACGACGTGCTGCGGGCGATGCGCCGGTCCTACCGGGCGGACCGCTACCTGGGGATCATCGAGAAGGTCCGGGCGGCGATGCCGGACGCGGCGATCACCACCGACATCATCGTCGGCTTCCCGGGCGAGACCGACGCCGACTTCGAGCGCACCCTGGACGTGGTACGTGAAGCCCGGTTCGCCTCCGCCTTCACCTTCCAGTACTCCAAGCGGCCCGGCACCCCGGCCGCCGAGATGCCCGGCCAGCTGCCCAAGCAGGTGGTGCAGGAGCGCTACGACCGGCTGATTGCCTGCGTCGAGGAGATCACCTGGGCGGAGAACCGCGCACTCGTCGGCACCCCGGTCGAGGTGCTGGTGGCGGTCGGTGAGGGACGTAAGGACGAGCGGACCGGACGACTCTCCGGTCGGGCCCGGGACGGGCGGTTGGTGCACTTCGCCGCCGGCTCGTACGCGGGTCGGATCCGCCCCGGCGACATCGTCCGGACCGTGGTCGACTACGCCGCCCCGCACCACCTGAACGCCGACGGCGAGCCGCTGTCGCACCGACGTACCCGGGCCGGCGACAACTACGAGGCCGGGCAGACCCCGCGTGGCGCCGCGGTGTCGCTCGGGCTGCCGACCGTCGGCGTGCCACCCGCACTGCCCGCCTCCGCCGGCGCCTGCGACCGCTGACGCGCGGGGGCGTCCCCCAGCGAACCGGAAAGCCCTCCGGGGACCTGGAAAGCCTTCTGGGAGACCGGACAGCCGTCGGGAAAGGCCCCAGGGACCGGAAAGGGCCCCTTGCCCACCACAGTGGGAAAGGGGCCCTCCGGAAGATCCGGGACCGGCCCGGGTCAGCTCGCCTGTTCGGCGAGTTCGAGGAAGCGCCGCTTGGACGCCAGTGCCTGCTCGGCCTCGCGGATCCGTCGGGCGTCACCGGCGCTCTGTGCCCGGGCGAGCCGCTGTTCGGCCTCGGCGACCTGTTCCCGCATCTGCGCGAGCAGCGGGTTGGCCGACGGCTCGGTCCGCCGCCACGCCGAATCCATCGCCTGACGGACCTTCTCCTCCACCACGCGGATCCGCCGGTCCAGGTTGGCCGCCGCCTCGCGGGGCACCCGGCCCGCCTCGTGCCACTGGCCCTGGATCTCGCGCAGCTTCGCCTGCGCGCCCCGGGGGTCGGCCTCGACGTCCAGCGCCTCCGCCTCGGCGAGCAGGGCCTGCTTGCGCTCCAGGTTGCCGCGCAGCTCGGCGTCCCGGGCCGAGAAAACCTCGCTGCGCCGGGAGAAGAAGGCGTCCTGCGCACCCCGGAACCGCTCCCAGAGCCGTTCCTCGGCCTCCTTCGAGGCCCGGGGCGCGGCCTTCCACTGTGTCATCAGTTCCCGCAGCCGGTTGGCGGTGGCCGCCCAGTCGGTCGAGTCGGCCAGCGACTCGGCCTCGGTCACCAACTGCTCCTTGACCCCCTGGGCCTGCTTACGCTGGGCGTCCAGAGTGGCGAAGTGGGCACCCCGACGGCGGGTGAAGCCGTCCCGGGCGGCGGCGAACCGCTTCCACAGCTCACCGTCGGTCTTCTTGTCGACACCCCGGATGGTCTTCCACTCGTCCAGGATCTCCTTGAGCCGGTCGCCGGCGGTCTTCCACCCGGTCGACTCGGCGGCCAGCTTCTCGGCCTCCTCGACGAGTGCCGTCTTCCGGGCCACCGCCTCGGTACGGGCGGTCTCCCGGGCGGCCCGCGCCTCGCCGGCCTTGCCCTCGGCCACCGTGGCGAGCCGTTCCAGCCGGGTGGCGAGCCCGTCGATGTCGCCGACCACGTGTGCCTCGGCGAGCGAGGTCCGCAGGCGTCGGATGGTGGTCAGCGATCCGGACGGGTCCGCGGCCCCGGAGTTGAGCCGGGCCTCGACCAGGTCGACCTCGGTGACCAGGTCGGCGAAGCGGCGGGCGAAGTGGGCCAGGCCCTCCTCCGGTGCTCCGGCCTGCCAGGAACCGACCACCCGCTCACCCTCGGCCGTCTTGACGTAGACGTTGCCGTCCTCATCCACCCGTCCAAAGGCAGTCCAGTCACTCATGTGCCCATCCTCGTTCTCCCGACGCCGGCGGGGCTGGGGGTCCCCGACGTACGCCGCCACGGCGCAGCGAAGTTTCTCCCGGCATTGTCACAGGTCCAACCCGGTCCCCGTCGAGCGCCTGTCGTCGACCGTGACCATACGGTGTCTTTGACCGTATGGGGACCACCTGGCCTGCGGGCGGAGGGTTGCCCGCCCGCTACGGTGAAGCCGTGCCACTGGTCGCCGCCGCTGTCTGTCCGCATCCACCGCTCATCGTTCCCGCGCTCGCCGGGTCGGCCGCCGGTGAACTCGCCGGCCTCCGGGAAGCCTGTGACGAGGCGGTCACCCGACTCGTCGACTCCGCGGCCCGCCGGGTGGTGGTGGTCGGCGCCGACACCGCGACCCTCGAACACCACCTTCCCACCCGCGGCTCCTTCGCGCCATGGGGTGTTCCGGTGGAGGTGACCATCGGCGACCCGGACCGGGCGGCGGGACGACCGTCCCTGCCGTTGAGTCTGTCGGTGGCCGCCTGGCTGGTGACCCGACAGGCCGACGACGTACGCCCGGATCTCTGGCACCTGGTCAGCGTGGCGCAGGACGCCCCGGTGGCCGACTGCGTCCGGCTCGCCGAGCGGCTCGCCGCGATCGGTTCCGCCGGTGCCGACGAACCGTGGGCGCTGCTGGTGATGGGCGACGGCTCGGCCTGTCGGGGGGAGAAGTCCCCCGGGTACGACGACCCGGCCGCCCAGCCGTACGACGACGGGGTCGCCGCGGCGTTGGCGGCGGCGGACGGTGCGGCGCTGCTGGCGTTGCCGCCGGAGCTGTCGACGCGGCTACGGGTCACCGGGCGGGCGCCCTGGCAGGTGCTGGCGGCCGCGACGCGGCACAGTGGGCTGCCCTGGCGTGGTGACCTCTCCTACTACGCGGCGCCGTACGGCGTGAGCTACCTCGTCGCCAGCTGGACGCCGGCCGTCCCGACGGGACCGTCCCGATGACGGCGGGTCCGGTGGTCGCGGTGGTCGGGCCGACCGCCGCAGGCAAGTCCGCGTTGAGTGTGGCGTTGGCGCACGCCCTGAACGGCGAGGTGGTCAACGCCGACTCGATGCAGTTGTACCGGGGCATGGACATCGGCACCGCCAAGCTCACCCCCGCCGAACGGGCCGGGGTGCCGCACCACCTGCTGGACATCTGGCCGGTCAGCGAGCCGGCGAGCGTGGCGGAGTACCAGCGGCTGGCCCGGGCCGCGGTCGACGACATCCTGGCCCGTGACCGGGTGCCGCTGCTGGTCGGCGGATCCGGCCTCTACGTCCGGGCGGTGCTCGACGAGTTCGAGTTCCCGGGCACGGATCCGGTGGTGCGGGCGAGGCTGGAGGACGAGCTGCGGGCGGTGGGACCCGAGCCGCTCCATGCCCGGTTGCGGGCCGCCGACCCGGTCGCGGCGTCGCACATCCTGCCCGGCAACGGGCGACGCATCGTCCGGGCGTTGGAGGTGATCGAACTCACCGGGGCGCCGTTCACCGCCGCCCTGCCCCAACCGACTCCCTGGTACGACGCGGTCCAGATCGGGGTCGACCTGGACACCGCGACCCTCGACGAGCGGATCGGTGTCCGGGTGGACCGGATGTGGGAGGCCGGTCTGGTCGCCGAGACCGCCGACCTGGTCGAGCGCGGCCTGCGGTCCGGCCGTACGGCCAGTCGGGCCCTCGGCTACCAGCAGGTGCTGCGGATGTTCGACGGGGAACTGGACGAGGCGGCGGCGCGGGACGACACGGTCCGGGCCACCCGACGGTTCGTCCGCCGGCAGCGCTCCTGGTTCCGGCGCGACTCCCGGATCAGCTGGCTGGACGCGGCCCGGGACGACCTGGTCGAGGCCGCGTTGGCGACGGTCGCCGCGGCTCGGGGATGATGGGGGCGTGCACTTCACCAAGGGCCACGGCACCGGCAACGACTTCGTCATCCTGCCCGACCCCGACGGTCAGCTGGAGCTGACCCCGGCGGTCGTGGCCGCGCTCTGCGACCGACGGCGGGGCATCGGCGCCGACGGCGTACTGCGGGTGGTCCGGGCGGCCAAACATCCGGACGCGGTCGGCCACGCCGACGCCGCCGAGTGGTTCATGGACTACTGGAACGCCGACGGCTCCATCGCCGAGATGTGCGGCAACGGGACCCGGGTCTTCACCCGCTACCTGACCGTGCACGGGCTCGCCGAGCCGGTCGACGGTACGCTGCCGCTGGCCACCCGGGCCGGCGTGGTCCAGGTGCGGGTGGGCGCCGAGGAGATCGCCGTCGACCTGGGCGCGCCCCGGATCACCGGTCGGGATGTCGCCACCCTCGGCGGGCTGACCCTGACGGGTACGGCGGTGGACTGCGGCAACCCGCACCTGGTCTGTCAGCTGCCGCACAGCATCGAACTGGCGAACCTGGACCTGACCCGGGCCCCGGGATTCGACCCGGCGGTTTTCCCGGCCGGCGTCAACGTGGAGTTTGTCGTACCGGCCGAACCGGTGGCGGGCGCTGACCTGCACGTGCTGATGCGGGTCCACGAGCGGGGTTCGGGGGAGACCCTGTCCTGCGGCTCGGGCGCCTGCGCGGTGGCGGCGGTGGCGGTCCGGGACGCGGGCCGGACCGCCGGGGTGGTGGCGGTCGACGTACCGGGCGGCCGGCTGACCGTCACGGTCGACGAGCGGAGCTGCTGGCTGGCCGGCCCGGCGGTGCTGGTCGCACACGGCGAGATCGACCCGGCCGGCCTGCCCGTCTGACCGATCGTGGTCGGGAAGGGCCCCTTGTGACGCCACGCCGGGGAAGGGGCCCTTCCGCGGCGCTCAGCTGGAGAGCGGGCTGGCCGGCGCGGCGGCCTCGGCGGCGATCTCGGGCAGGTCGGCCGGACCGGAGTCGGCGGCCGGCGGCGGCGCCGGGTGGTGGGCGGCGGCCCGGACGGCGGCCGCGACCGCCGGAGCGACCCGGGAGTCGAAGACGCTCGGCACGATGACCGTCGGGTTGATCTTGTCCGAGCCGACCACGTCGGCGATCGCCCGGGCGGCGGCGATCGCCATCTCCTCGGTGAACTCCTCGGCGTGTGCGTCCAGCATGCCCCGGAACACCCCCGGGAAGGCGAGCACGTTGTTGATCTGGTTCGGCTGGTCGGACCGGCCGGTGGCGACCACCGCCGCGTGCTTGCGCGCCTCGCGCGGGTCGACCTCGGGGTCCGGGTTGGCCAGCGCGAAGACGATCGCGTCCGGGGCCATCGCGGCGATGTCCTCCCCGGTGAGCAGGTTGGGGGCGCTCACCCCGATGAAGACGTCCGCACCCCGCAGCGCCGACGTGAGGTCTCCGGAGAAGTCCTCCCGGTTGGTGTTCTCGGCCAGCCACTGCCAGGCCGGGTTGAGTCCGGTCAGGCCACGGTGCAGGGCACCCTGGCGGTCGTACGCGATGATGTCGCCGACGCCCTGACGGAGCAGCAGCTTCATGATCGCCGTACCGGCGGCACCGGCGCCGGAGACCACGACCCGTACGTCGGCGAGCTTCTTGCCCACCACCCGCAGCGCGTTGGTCAGCGCGGCGAGGACGACGATCGCGGTGCCGTGCTGGTCGTCGTGGAAGACCGGAATGTCGAGCAGGTCCCGCAGTCGGGTCTCGATCTCGAAGCAGCGGGGGGCGGCGATGTCCTCCAGGTTGATCCCGCCGTACTGCGGGGCGATCGCCCGGACGATCGAGACGATCTCGTCCGGGTCCTGGGTGTCCAGCACCACCGGCCAGGCGTCGACCCCGCCGAACCGCTTGAACAGGGCGGCCTTGCCCTCCATCACCGGCAGTGCGGCGGCCGGGCCGATGTTGCCCAAGCCCAGTACGGCCGAGCCGTCGGTCACCACCGCGACCGTGTTCCGCTTGATGGTGAGCCGGCGGGCGTCCTTCGGGTTCTCCGCGATCGCGAGGCAGACCCGGGCGACACCCGGCGTGTACGCCCGGGACAGCTCGTCCCGGTTGCGGAGCGCCACCTTCGGGGAGACCTCGATCTTTCCGCCCAGATGGAGCAGGAAGGTACGGTCGGAGACCTTCCGGACATCCACCCCGTCGAGCGCGGTCAACGACCGTACGACCTGGTCGGCGTGGGTGGCGTCGGCGGTGTCGCAGGTGAGGTCCACGATCACCGTGGTGGGGTCGGAGTCGACCACGTCGAGCGCGGTGACGATGGCGCCGGCCTCGCCGACGCAGGTGGTCAACCGGCCGATGGCCGAGGCGTCCGCCGTTACCCCGATCCGGATGGTGATCGAGAATCCGGCACTCGGCAGTCGCGTGATCCCCACGTCGTCGTCCTCCGTCGTCTTCCCGCGGCGTCGTTGCCGCCGTCAGCATTCTTCACCCCACCGGGGAGGGTGGAAAACCGCCCGGTACCGGTGGTGGTCGCCGTTCGGCGACCCGGATCACCCTAGGCCGGTCCGGAAACGTCGCTGACGTCAGCCCGGTTCGACCAGCCGCGGTTCCCCCGGTGACGCGCCACCGGGGGGCCGGGCGTCGGGTAGGCGTCGCGGGCAGCGGTGCGGGTAGACCACGGGCGGGACCCGGTCCGCAGGCCCGGCCGTACCGGCCGGGATATAGCGGGTGCACCGGGCGCACGGGCGTGTCACGATTGAGTACTACCGACGCAGGGACAACACCTGACACCGGCAGCACAGACCCCACCAGACGCAGGGCCGGACCGGACAGGCACCGCAGAGCCGGTCACGGAGGCCCGAAGAGAACCGGAGGACGGTTTGCGAGACCAGGAAAGCTTCGTTCGGCTGGCGGACGAGGACCTCGACGCCATCGTCATCAACGACGATGACGACGTCACCACCGGCGAACTGGAGCTGGAGGACCGCCAGGCGCTGCGCCGGGTCGCCGGTCTCTCCACCGAGCTCGCCGACGTCACCGAGGTCGAGTACCGGCAGTTGCGGCTGGAGCGCGTGGTCCTGGTCGGCGTCTGGACCGACGGCACCGTGACCGACGCGGAGAACTCCCTGACCGAGCTCGCCGCGCTGGCCGAGACGGCCGGCTCACAGGTGCTCGAGGGGCTGATCCAGCGGCGCAGCCGGCCCGACCCGGCCACCTACATCGGTCGGGGCAAGGTGGACGACCTGAGTGCGGTGGTCCGCTCCACCGGCGCCGACACGGTGATCTGTGACGGGGAACTCTCGCCGTCGCAGCTGCGCAACCTGGAACAGCGCACCAAGGTCAAGGTTGTCGACCGGACTGCGCTGATCCTGGACATCTTCGCCCAGCACGCCAAGAGCCGGGAGGGCAAGGCACAGGTCGAGCTGGCCCAGCTCGAGTACCTGCTGCCCCGACTGCGGGGTTGGGGTGAGACCCTCTCCCGGCAGACCGGTGGTAGCGGCCGCGGCGGCGGCGCCGGCGGCGGTGTGGGTGTGCGTGGTCCGGGTGAGACCAAGCTCGAGACCGACCGGCGCCGGATCCGGTTCCGGATCTCCCGGCTGCGCCGCGAGATCAAGGCCATGCGGACCGTACGACAGACCAAGCGGGCCCGGCGGACCCGCGGCAACGTACCGGCGGTGGCGATCGCCGGCTACACCAACGCCGGCAAGTCCAGCCTGCTCAACCGGCTGACGAACGCCGGTGTCCTGGTGGAGAACGCCCTCTTCGCCACCCTGGACCCGACGACCCGCCGGTCGTACACCTCGGACGGGCGGGTCTACACGTTGGCGGACACGGTCGGATTCGTCCGACACCTGCCGCACCAGATCGTCGAGGCGTTCCGGTCCACCCTCGAGGAGGTCGCCGACGCCGATCTTGTCGTGCACGTGGTCGACGGCGCGCATCCCGACCCTGAGGAGCAGGTGCGGGCGGTCCGGGAGGTACTGGCCCAGGTCGGTGCCGACAAGCTGCCCGAGCTGCTGGTGATCAACAAGACCGACGCGGCGGACGAGGAGACCCTGCTCCGGTTGAAGCGGGAGTGGCCGGACGCGGTCTTCGTGTCCGCCCGGACCGGCCGGGGGATCGACGGGCTGCGGGCCACGATCGAGGCCCGGCTGCCCCGCCCGGCGGTCGAGGTCCGCGCGGTGTTGCCGTACGACCGGGGTGACCTGGTGGCCCGGGTGCACCGGCAGGGTGAGGTGCTCGGCACGGCCCACCTGCCGGAGGGGACGAAGTTGCACGTCCGGGTCGACGAGGCGCTGGCGGCGGAACTGGCGCCGTACCAGGAGGTAGTGGGATGAGGCTGCCCGCTCCGACACGGCAGCCCTGAGTTGATCACGCCGCCTCACCGGTTTGCGCCGCGCGCATGCGACACTGGGCGAATGCGGCGAGTCCTCTCCACGGTGCTGGTTGGCTCCGGTGCCCTCGGGTTGAGTCTGGGCCTGGTCGGGGTCACCCTCGGCGTCGGCGTCACGGCGGCGTCGGCCGACGCCGGCAAGAAGGTCTGCACCATCACCGACGAGCGGATGAGTGAACTCTCCGGGCTGGTCGCCACCCGCGACGGCTTCGTCGTGATCAACGACGGCAGCGAGGATCCCGCCCGGGAGCGGGTCTTCCTGCTGACCGACAAGTGCAAGCTCGCCGACACGGTCGCCTACGGTGGCAGCGGCCCGCTCGACCCGGAGGATCTGGCGATCTCCCCGGACGGCAAGACGTTGTGGATCGCCGACACCGGGGACAACGGCGCGACCCGGCGGCCCACGGTCGCGCTGTGGAGCATGCCGGTGGACGGTTCGGCGGCGCCGGTCATCCACCGGCTCGCGTTCCCGGACGAGAAGCGGCACGACGCGGAGGCGCTGCTGATCGGGGACGACGACGTTCCGCTGATCATCACGAAGACGACCGGCAAGGCCGAGATCTACCGCCCGACCGGCGCCCTGAAGAAGAACAACACCGCGGGTGTGCCGTTGGAGAAGGCCGGCGAGATCTCGCTGCCGAAGACCACCACCGCCAACCGTTTCGGGCCGGCCGGCCGGCAGACCGTCACCGGCGCGGCGCGGTCCCTGGACGGCAAGCGGATCGCACTCCGCACCTACGCCGACGCCTTCGAGTGGGACGTCCGGGACGGCGACCTGGTCAAGACCCTGACCAGCGGTACGCCCCGGACCACCGCGCTGGAGGACCCGTTCGGCGAGGCGATCGCCTACACCGCGGACGGCAAGAGTTTCCTGACGGTCTCGGACGTCGCCGCGCTGGACGAGCCGACCGACGTGACGATCCTGAGCTACACCCCGGCCACGGTGGTCGCCGCGGCGGCCGACGGGGCCGCGGGTGATTCGGCGAAGTCGGAGACGTCCTGGACGGATTCGCTGACCCTGGACGACATCACGTACCTCATCGGCGGTCTGGGTGTGATCGGCGCGATCCTGGTCGCGCTCGGCGTCTTCGGCATCCTGCGGGCCCGCCGTCGACCCGACGAGGGTCTGGGGGCCGGCGGCGTCGACGGCGACGACAACGGTCCGCGGTCCGGCCGCAAGGGCCGGCCGGGCGCCGGCGGCGATCCCGGGGCGGGCCGGCAGCCGGGTCCCGACGAGCGGGACGGGGCCGGTTGGGGCCAGGGTGCCGGCGGCTACGGCCAGGGCTACCGTTCGGATCGTCCCGCGGACGACTTCGAGCCGGTGGGGCGGGGCGCGGCGTCCGGCGGCGGTGTGTACGGTGGCCGACCCGCCGCCGGTGGGTCCTACGGTGGGCAAAGCACGCCGGATCGGGGCGCCCCGGTCGGGCGCCCGAGGTCCGGTGGCGGTGGCGGTGGCGTCTACGGCGGCCAGCGGCCGCCGGGTGGTGGCCGGGCCGGCCAGCCGGTGCCCGGAGGTGCCCCACCAGCGGGCCGGCGGGGCGGTGGGGGCGGTGTCTACGGCGGCGGCGGACAGCCACCGGCTGGCGGTGGCGGCGTCTATGGTGGCGGCGGACAGCCTCCGCGTGGCCCGCAGGGCGGCGGCCGGCGAGGGCCCGGGCCGGACGACGAGCCGTGGGCCGGTCCGAGGCGTGGCGGCGGTCAGTACGGCCAGCCCCGGCAGCGCCCTGGCGGCTACCCGGAGGAGCCCGACCACCGCTGATCCGGCGGCTCCCGGTGACGTGGAGGCTGGCGCCTATTCCGGTCGCCACCTGGGCCGGAACCTGGTCGGGTGCCGGCGGTCCGGCCGGCACCCGTGGTCGGTGCCGGCTCAGATCCGCCGCAGTACGGCAACCACTCGGCCCATGATGGTGGCACTGTCTCCGGGGATGGGGTCGAAGGCGGGGTTCTGCGGCATCAGCCAGACGTGTCCGTCGCGCTGCCGGTACGTCTTGACCGTCGCCTCGCCGTCGAGCATCGCCGCGACGATCTCGCCGGAGTTCGCGGTCGGCTGCTGCCGGACGACCACCCAGTCGCCGTCGCAGATCGCCGCCTCGAGCATCGAGTCGCCCTTGACCTGGAGCATGAAGACCTCGCCCTCCCCGACCAGTTCGCGGGGCAGTGGGAAGACGTCCTCGACAGCCTGTTCGGCGAGGATCGGCCCACCGGCGGCGATCCGGCCGAGCAGCGGCACGTAGGCGGGAGTCGGGCGTTGTGCCCGGGCCGTCTCGTCGTCGACGATGTCGCTCGGCGGTCGTACGTCCACCGCCCGGGGGCGGTTGGGGTCGCGGCGCAGGAAACCCTTCCGCTCCAGCTCCTTGAGCTGGTACGCCACGCTGGACGGGGAGACCAGTCCGACCGCCTCGCCGATCTCGCGCACGCTCGGCGGGTAGCCGTACCGCTCCACCCAGTCCCGGATGAACTCGAGGATGCGCCGCTGCCGGGCGGTGAGGTCGGCGTTGACCAGGTCGGGGAAGGTGCTGACCACCGGGGTGACGGCGCGCAGCGTCGGCGCGGCGTCCCGGGCCCGGGTGCCGGCACCACGTCGGCCGGCCCGGCTGCTCGGGGCGGTGCTCTTCTGTGCTTTCTGCCGGCTTGTCCGGTCGTCGGTCGACACGTCGTCCTCCTGGTGGCGGTGCGCTGCCTTGGCGGCTCGTGGTGCGTCGTGGGTCGACGTCCGCCCGGTGCGGTACCGGGGCGGTGTCGATGTTCACGACCGTATAGGTGAGATCACACAGTTTCAAACATCTGTACGACATCCGGTCCGGCGTGTCGGCCCCGGATGCTCGACATCGAACGCCTGTTCTGATAGACCATCGTACGTTCTAGCCTTCGAACTGGTGTTCGATCATGGAGGTCACGATGGGTGTGACGCAGGTTCCGGGGGCGTCCCGTGGGGGTCGACTGCGGCTGACCCGCCGGGGTCGGGCGGTGGTTACCATCCTTCTGCTGCTTCTCGTGGCCGCCGCCGCGGCCGTGCTCTCCCCGGCGTCCCGGGCGTCCCGGCCCGGGTCGGGTGTCGCACACGCGACGGCCCCGGCCGCCGTCGTGGTGGGCCCGGGTGACAGTCTCTGGTCGTTGGCCGAGCGGCACCGACCGGACCGGGATCCAGCCACGGTCGTCGATGAGATCCGTCGGCTCAACCGGATGGACGGCTACCTGGTGTACGTCGGTCAGCGCCTGCTCCTGCCGGCCGACCGGTAACCCGGAGGGTTGCCGGGAGGTTGACAAAATGCGGGCCGCGCCACGCCCCGTCAACTTGACCTCGGCTCTTCCTGGGCATACGGTCGACCCCTAGATGTAGTAGTCACAAGGCTGTAAGTCGCCTATAGGTTGGGGTTCAACTACCCACAGCTTTCAGGTACGCCGGTCCTGCGGGAGCCACCACGAGTGGTCGGCCCGGGGTTGACGGCTGCCCGGGGGCGGATGGCGTCGGCGGCGGTGAGAGGAGGGGCGGCATGCGGTGTCCGTACTGTCGGCACCCCGATTCCCGGGTGGTCGACTCCCGTGAGGCCGACGACGGTCAGCTGATCCGTCGGCGTCGGTCCTGCCCCGAGTGTGGCAAGCGGTTCACCACGGTCGAGGAGGCCGTGCTCGCGGTGGTCAAGCGCAGCGGGGTCACCGAGCCGTTCAGCCGTACGAAGATCATTGGCGGGGTACGGAAGGCGTGTCAGGGGCGTCCGGTGGACGACGACCGGATCGCCCTGCTGGCCCAGCGGGTCGAGGAGACGGTCCGGGCCAGGGGCGCGGCCGAGATCCCGAGCCACGAGGTCGGGCTCGCCATCCTGGGACCGCTGCGGGAGTTGGACGAGGTGGCCTATCTGCGCTTCGCCAGCGTGTACCGGTCGTTCGAGTCGTTGGACGACTTCGAGCGGGAGATCGAGACGCTGCGCGCGGCGGCGGAGGCCCGTCGCCAGTCGGGGGACGGCGCGGGACCGGCCGGGTCGGCCATTCCGGCCGCGGCGCCGACCAGCTAGTACGTGTTCATTTCGAAGTCGAGGACGGACGTACGGCGGGGAGCCGTGCGCGCGTGAGGGGGCGGATGATATGTCGGGGGATGGTGTGACCGCAGGTAAGTCACGGACCCGGACGGCACCGACGACCGGGCTCAAGGTCGAGCGGGTGTGGACGACCGAGGGGGTGCACCCGTACGACGAGGTGACCTGGGAGCGCCGGGACGTCGTCATGACGAACTGGCGGGACGGCTCGATCAACTTCGAGCAGCGGGGCGTGGAGTTCCCGGACTCCTGGAGCGTCAACGCGGCCAACATCGTGACCACCAAGTACTTCCGGGGCGCGGTCGGCACCCCGGAGCGGGAGTGGTCGCTCAAGCAGCTCATCGACCGGGTGGTGACGACGTACCGGGCGGCGGGGGAGAAGCACGGCTACTTCGCCACCCCGGCCGACGCGGAGATCTTCGCCCACGAGCTGACCTGGATGCTGCTTCACCAGGTGTTCAGCTTCAACTCGCCGGTCTGGTTCAACGTCGGGACCGCCTCGCCGCAGCAGGTCTCCGCCTGTTTCATCCTCTCGGTCGACGACTCGATGGACTCGATCCTCGACTGGTACAAGGAGGAGGGCCTGATCTTCAAGGGTGGGTCGGGCTCCGGGGTCAACCTCTCCCGGATCCGTTCCTCCAAGGAGCTGCTCTCCAGCGGCGGCACCGCCTCCGGCCCGGTCAGCTTCATGCGCGGGGCGGACGCCAGCGCCGGCACCATCAAGTCCGGCGGCGCGACCCGCCGCGCGGCCAAGATGGTCATCCTCGACGTCGACCACCCGGACGTCGAGGAGTTCGTGGTCACCAAGGCCCGGGAAGAACACAAGATCCGGGCCCTGCGGGACGCCGGCTTCGACATGGACCTCGGCGGCTCCGACATCGTCAGCGTGCAGTACCAGAACGCCAACAACTCGGTCCGGGTCTCCGACGAGTTCATGAACGCGGTGGAGAAGGAGGGCTCGTTCGACCTGCGCGGCCGGATGGACGGCGCGGTGATCGAGACGATCGACGCCAAGAAGCTGTTCCGCACGATCGCCCAGGCCGCCTGGGAGTGCGCCGACCCCGGCCTGCAGTACGACGACACGATCAACGACTGGCACACCTGCCCGGAGACCGGGCGGATCACCGCGTCGAACCCTTGCTCGGAGTACCTGCACCTGGACAACTCCTCCTGCAACCTGGCCTCGCTCAACCTGATGAAGTTCCTCCGCGCCGACGGTGGCTTCGAGGTGGAGAAGTTCGTCAGGTCGGTCGAGTTCGTCATCACCGCGATGGACATCTCGATCTGCTTCGCCGACTTCCCGACCGAGAAGATCGGCGAGACCACCCGCCTGTACCGGCAGCTGGGCATCGGCTACGCGAACCTCGGCGCCCTGCTGATGGCCTCCGGCCTGCCGTACGACTCGGACCAGGGCCGCTCGGTCGCCGCGGCGATCACCTCGCTGATGACCGGTACCGCGTACCGGCGGTCCGCCGAGCTGGCCGGCGTCGTCGGGCCGTACGACGGCTACGCCCGCAACGCCGAGCCGCACAAGCGGGTGATGCGCAAGCACGCCGCCGCCAACGACGAGATCAAGCCGACCGGTACGGTGGCCACCGCCATCCAGCGGGAGGCCACGAAGCAGTGGACCCAGGGCAACAAGATCGGTGACAAGTTCGGCTGGCGGAACTCGCAGGCCAGCGTCCTCGCGCCGACCGGCACCATCGGTTTCATGATGGACTGCGACACCACCGGTGTGGAGCCGGACCTGGCGCTGGTCAAGTTCAAGAAGCTGGTCGGCGGCGGCTCGATGCAGATCGTCAACCAGACCGTGCCCCGCGCCCTGCGCAGCCTCGGCTACCCGGAGGAGCAGGTCGAGGCGATCGTCGAGCACATCGCCGACCACGGCCACGTGGTGGACGCCCCGGGCCTCAAGCCGGAGCACTACCCGGTCTTCGACTGCGCGATGGGTGAGCGTTCCATCGCCCCGATGGGGCACGTGCGGATGATGGCCGCCATCCAGCCGTTCGTCTCCGGTGGCATCTCGAAGACGGTCAACATGCCGGAGTCGGCGACCGTCGAGGACGTCGAGAAGATCTACTTCGAGGGCTGGAAGCTCGGCCTCAAGGCCCTCGCGATCTACCGTGACAACTGCAAGGTCGGCCAGCCGCTCTCGGTGGCCAAGTCGAACAAGGGCACCGAGACCCCGGCCGCCGAGGTCGAGAAGGTCGTCGAGAAGGTCGTCGAGTACCGGCCGGTGCGCAAGCGGCTGCCCAAGAAGCGGCCCTCGTCGACGGTGTCGTTCTCGGTCGCCGGGGCGGAGGGCTACCTCACCGCCTCGTCGTACCCGGACGACGGCCTCGGTGAGGTCTTCCTCAAGATGTCCAAGCAGGGCTCGACGCTGGCCGGGGTGATGGACGCCTTCTCGGTGGCCATCTCGATCGGCCTGCAGTACGGGGTGCCGCTGGAGACGTACGTCGCGAAGTTCACCAACATGCGGTTCGAGCCCGCCGGGATGACCGACGACTCGGACATCCGGTTGGCGACCTCGGTGATGGACTACATCTTCCGTCGGCTCGCCCTGGACTTCCTGCCCTACGAGCGGCGGGCGGAGCTGGGCATCTTCACCGCCAAGGAGCGGGCCGCGCAGCTGCGGGCCGAGGCGGAGGCGGAGAGCGCGGTGGACCTCGCCGCGATGGCCGCGTCGGCTCCGGTGGCGAAGCCGGCGCAGACCCCGACCGAGGAGACCGCGACGCCGGCGGAGCAGCCGGCCGAGGCGGCCCGCCCGGCGGCCCGGGTGGGTTCGTCGACCGAGTTGCTGGAGGCGGTGCTCGGCAAGGCGCAGGACGCCCCGCTCTGCTTCACCTGCGGCACGAAGATGCGCCCGGCCGGCAGCTGCTACGTCTGCGAGGGCTGCGGTTCCACCTCCGGCTGCAGCTGAGCCCGGAACGGGTTGACGCAACGGTCGGCCGGGCACGTCGAGCACTGACGGCCAGGTCGGCGGAAGGGAGTCGGGCGGCCGCCCGACTCCCTTCCGCGTACCCGGGTCCGGGTCGGCGGCTCGGTCAGCCGCGTCGCCCCTCAGGGCCGGGGTCGGCGGGATCGACTACCCTCGCGCCATGACGATCGCCGCCCGCTACGCCGAATTCGCGGCCCGGGAGGCGTACGGCGTGTCACCCCAGTACGCGCGGCTGTCGTCGGCGGTCAGCGGGGACGAGACCCTGCTGGCCCTGCTCGGCACCCTGCCGCCGGCCAAGACCCAGCCGAACCTGCTGTTCGGTGTCGTACGGCTGCTCGGCGGTCCGGTCGACGACCCGGACGCCTTCCACGACTTCACCGTGACGAACTGGCCGGCGGTCGAGGCGGAGATCCGTGACCGGGCCACCCAGACGAACGAGGCGGGGCGGTGCGCCGTACTGCTGCCGGTCCTCGCGGCGCTACCGCAGCCGCTCGCCCTACTGGAGGTCGGCGCCTCCGCCGGGCTCTGCCTCTATCCCGACCGGTACGGCTACCGGTACGGCGACCACCTGCTCGGCGGGGGTGAGCCGGTGCTGGAGTGCACCCTCACCGGGGCGGCGCCGCCGTCCGCCCGACCCGAGGTGGTGTGGCGGGCCGGGCTCGACCTGAATCCGCTCGACGTGACCGACCCGGCGGACGTCGGCTGGCTCGACGCGCTCATCTGGCCGGAGCACACCCACCGCCGGGCCCGGTTGCGGGCCGCCGTCGCGGTCGTCTCGGCCGAGCCACCGCTGCTCGTCCGGGGTGACCTGGTGGACGACCTGCCGGCGCTGGTCGCGCGGGCCCCGGCCGGCGCGACCCTGGTGGTGTTCCACACCTCCGTGCTCTACCAGGTGCCGGAGCCGCGCCGGACCGCGTTTGTCGAGCTGGTCCGCGACCTGCCCGGGCGCTGGATCGCGAACGAGGACCCGGGCGTGCTGCGCCACGGCACGCTACCGACGCCTCCCGGCCCGGCTTTGCACAACGTGCTGGCGCTGGACGGCAGGCCGCTGGCCTGGACCAGGGGACACGGGCAGGCGATGACCTGGTTCGGCTGAGACCGGCCGGTGTCGCCCCGCCGTACCGGGGTACCCGAGGTCCGTCGGACGTGCTTGGCACCCGTCGGCGGCAGCGGCGGCGCCCGTGCTGTTATCCTGGACCACCAGCGATCTCGACCAGGGAGACCAGACGTGGCAGGTGACGACGACATCTCCGGGTGATACCGGGATGTGATCGGCCGGCGGTGGGTGCGTTCTCGCGCCACCGTGGCCATGCCGTCGTCGTACGAGCCCCACGTCCAACTGCTGGGCGGCACGGGTCCGCCCACCGCACCCGAGGTCTGTCTCCGATGTCCGACGCTTTCATCGTCTGTTCCCACCTGTCCTTTTCCTGGCCGGACGACACTCCGGTCTTCCAGGGCCTCTCCTTCACCCTGCCGGGCGGCCGGACCGGCCTGGTCGCGCCGAACGGCGCCGGAAAGAGCACCCTGCTCAAGCTGATCGCCGGCGAGTTGCGTCCCGGTGCCGGCGGCATCACGGTCAACGGGGTGCTCGGCTACCTCCCGCAGACCCTGCCGCTGGCCGGCGACCTGACCGTGGCCGACGTGCTCGGCATCGCCCCGGTGATCCGGGCACTGCACGCGATCGAGGCCGGGGACGCCAGCGAGGAACACTTCACGGTGGTCGGGGACGACTGGGACATCGAGGAACGCAGCCGGGGCGAACTCGACCGGCTCGGCCTGGTCGACGTCCCGTTCGACCGGCCTCTGGGTACACTCAGCGGCGGTCAGGTCATCTCCCTCGGACTCGCCGCGCAGCTGCTGAAGCGGCCCGACGTCCTGCTCCTCGACGAGCCGACCAACAACCTCGACCTCGACGCCCGGCACAAGCTCTACGCCGTGCTGGAGGAGTGGGGCGGTTGTCTGCTGCTGGTCAGCCACGACCGTGCCCTGCTCGACCGGATGGACCGGATCGCCGAACTCGACCGGGGGGAACTGCGGTTCCACGGCGGCAACTACACCGCGTACGAGGCGGCGGTCCAGGCGGCGCAGGAGGTCGCCGAGAAGAACGTCCGCAACGCGGAGCAGGAGCTGAAACGGGAGAAGCGGGAGATGCAGCAGGCCCGGGAGCGGGCCCAGCGGCGGGCCAGCAACGCCCAGAGGAACCTGAAGAACGCCGGCCTGCCGAAGATCTTCGCCGGGACGATGAAACGGGGCGCCCAGGAGGCGGCGGGCAGGGCGAACGAGACCCACGCCAACCGGGTCAGCGAGGCCCGGAGCCGGCTCGACGAGGCGAGCCGGGCGCTGCGTGACGAGCAGCGGATCGCCCTCGAGCTCCCGGACACCAGCGTCCCGGCCGGCCGTACCGTCTTCGTCGGCGAGCAGTTGCAGGTCCGGTACGCCGACCGGCCGGTCTTCGCCGGCGACGGCCTCGACCTGACGATCCGGGGACCGGAGCGGATCGCGCTCACCGGTCCGAACGGCGCCGGCAAGTCCACCCTGCTGCGTCTGCTCCACGGTGGCCTGGCCCCCGGCAGCGGCCAGCTCAAGCGGGCCGAGGGCCGGGTCGCCTACCTGTCGCAACGGCTGGACCTGCTGGACCTGGACCGGACCGTGGCGGAGAACCTGGCCGCGTTCGCCCCCACCAGACCGGAGGCGGAGCGGATGAACCTGCTCGCCCGCTTCCTGTTCCGAGGCTCCCGGATCCACCTACCGGTCGGGGTGCTCTCCGGTGGCGAGCGGCTGCGGGCCACCCTGGCCTGCGTCCTGTACGCCGAACCGGCACCGCAGCTGCTGCTGCTCGACGAGCCGACGAACAACCTCGACCTGGTCAGCGTCGGCCAGTTGGAGAGCGCGCTCGGGGCGTACCAGGGCGCGTTCGTGGTGGTCAGCCACGACGAACGGTTCCTCGCCGAGATCGGGGTGGACCGCTGGCTACGGCTGGCCGACGGCCGACTGCGGGAGACGACGGGACCGGACGGCGTCTGATCCCGGATCTGTTGGTGACCGCCGTGTCCACATCAGCCCTGCTCGCCCACGATCTCGTCCGTACCTTCGGCAGCCGTCGGGTACTCGACGGAGTCTCACTCACCGCCGCACCCGGCCACCGGATCGGGCTGATCGGCGAGAACGGCACCGGCAAGTCCACCCTGCTCCGGTTGCTGGCCGGGGTGGAACGGCCCGACTCCGGTACCGTCGTACGCCCGCCGGCGGTGGGTTTCCTGCCGCAGGAGACGCCCTTCGACCCCACCTCGACGGTGGCGGACGTGCTCGACGACGCGTTACGCGAGGCCCGGGCGGTGGTGGCCGCGCTCGACCGGCTCACCGGTGCGCTGGCCACCACCCCGGAGCACTCGCCGGCCTACGCCGACCTGCTCATCGCGTACGGCGAGCGGCTCGAAGAGGCGCAGGAGGGTGACGCCTGGGACGCCGACCGCCGGGCCCGGGTTGTCCTCGCCGGGCTCGGGCTCGGCGGGATCCCGGACGACCGGACGTTGGGGTCGATCTCCGGCGGGCAACGCGGCCGGCTCGGACTGGCCGCGCTGCTGATCCGTCGACCCTCGGCACTGCTGCTCGACGAGCCCACCAACCATCTCGACGACGGGGCGGCGACCTTCCTCGAGGAGCAGTTGCGCGGGCTGTCCGGCGTGGTGGTCCTGGCGAGTCACGACCGGGCGTTCCTGGAGGCGGTCTGCACCGATCTGATCGACCTCGACCCGGCCCTGGGCGGGCCGGTGCGCTACGGCGGCGCGTACTCCGCCTACCAGGCCGCGAAGCGCGCGGAGCGGGCCCGGTGGCAGCGGCGTTTCACCGAGGAGCAGGCGGAGCTGGCCGGGCTGCGCCGCGCGGTCGACACGACCGCGCACCAGGTGGCGCCCGGCCGGGACCGCCGCGACAACGAGAAGATGGGGTACGGCCACACCGCCGGCCGGGTGCAGAACCAGATCTCCCGACGGGTACGCGACGCCGCCCGCCGCCTCGACGAACTGGTACGCGACCAGGTCCCCGCGCCGCCGGAGCCGCTGCGTTTCCGGGGAGTCGGGCTGACCGCCGGCGGCGGCGCAGCGGTCTCCGGTGTCCTCGGCTCCTCCGACGCTCCCGGCTCCTCCGACGTCCCCGGAGCCGGCGGTGGGGACGCCGGAACACTGCTGTCGCTGCGGGACCTGCGGGTGCCCGGTCGGTTGACCGTCGACCGGCTCGACGTGTCCGCCGCCGACCGTCTCCTGGTCACCGGCGCGAACGGGACCGGAAAGTCGACGCTGCTCGCGGTGATGGCCGGAAGGTTGGCGGTCGGCGGCTGCCACCGCCGGCCCGGACTGCGGGTCGGTCTGCTCGCCCAGGACACCGTCTTCGACCGGCCGGACGGTACCGCCGAGCAGGTCTACCTGCGGGCGCTGGGCGCGGAACGGGCAGGGGTCGTACCGCTGCGCTCGCTCGGTCTGCTCGGCCCGGCGGACCTTGACCGGCGGGTGGGTGACCTGTCGGTCGGGCAACGTCGTCGGTTGGCCCTGGCGCTGTTGGTGGCCGATCCTCCCGAGCTGCTGTTGCTCGACGAGCCGACCAACCATCTCTCGCCCCGGCTCTGCGACGAGCTGGAGGAGGCGTTGGGCGCCGGTCCCGGCGCGGTGGTGCTGGCCAGCCACGACCGTTGGTTGCGGTCCCGTTGGCCGGGCCGGGAGTTCCGGCTGGTGCCGGCTGCCGGCACACCCTGACGGCCCCGGCACCCGGCGGAGCCCGGGCCTCCGGGTGTGCTCCGTCGGTGCCGGGGTGTCGTGGTGGGACGCCGCGGGTGTCGTAGGGTCGGCGGCGATGGAGGCTGACGAGACACCCGGCCGGCGGCTGCCGTTGGCGCCGCGTCCGCTGGACCGACCGCATCCGTCCCGGCTGCCCTTGGACCACCCGGACCGGCTGCGGATCCTGGCCGCGCACTCCGCCGCGTTGGCGGCCGGTCAGGTCGGCTATCCGGATCCGGCGACCGGGCTGTTCGTGCTCACCGCCGGCTTCCTCGCCCGACGGGGTACCTGTTGCGGGCGGGGCTGCCGACACTGCCCGTACGTCGACGACCCGCCGGTAACCCGGACGGGTGATACCAGGGAAGCGGAATCGTCGGATTAACGGGCAGACCTGGGTTATCCGCCCATCGATTTCCGGGGCGGGCCCGCCGTCGGGTTTTCCCCGCCGCCCCGGAAGTCGTACCGTGTCCGACGGGCTTCCGGTCGGACGGACCGGGGCGGTGGAAAGGGGAGAGATGCGCGGGCGACTCTGCCTGATCGGGGCCGGACTGTTGATGCTCGCCGGGTGTGCCGACGAGCCCGCGCGACAGACGAGCCTCCCGGCACCGGAGGTGGTACGGCTGCCCGCGGCGTCCGCCGGCGGCGCCTGTCAGTTGGTGGACTATCCGACGATCGAGGAGGTCACCGGCGTCCGGTTCGACGTATCGGCGGCGAGCCGGCACGAGAAGACGGACACCTGCGTGCTGCGGGGAGAGGACGCCGACGGACCGGAACTCGCGCTCTCGGTGAGCCCGACCACGGCCGACGCCGCCATCTTCGCCGACGAGGTGGTGCCGCGCGGTGGCAAGACGGTCAAGGGGCTCGGCAAGGCGGCCTACCACGTGGCGGTGAAGCCGGCCAAGAACTCGGGGCCCGGGCTGGAGGTGGGGTGGCTCACCGGCGACAAGCGACTGGTCAGCCTCCACTACACCTTCCCGGAGGGGGAGGCCCAGGCGGCTGCGGAGGAGTTCGCGGACAAGCTCGTCGCCCTGGCGAAGAAGATCGACACCAGCAGCCTCTGACCGACCCTGGTCGACGGGCCACCGACCGACCCCGGGGGCCGGTCGGTTCGGCCACGGCCGCGGGTTCGGTGGTCAGGACAGCACTGCCGGTCAAGGTGCGCCCGGTCAGGACGGCCCGGTCAGGGCGACCCGGTCAGTGGGCGGCCACGAAGACGCGGGAGGCGACCTCACGTGGGAGGCGGATCTTGTCGCCGGACCGGTCGATCGTCACGCCGTCGCGTTCCTGGGCGACCGTGACCGTGGCGCCCGGGTCGACACCCGCGGCGTGCAGCTGGCGAAGCACGTCACCGTCGGTCTGCACACTCTCGCAGATCCGCCGGACGACAACCGGCCCACTCAGACCCGGGAAGGCGAGATTCCGCTCACCCTCCGTCGGGCTGTCGGAGGTCGGTACGTCGGACTGGGCGACCAGCGACTCCAGCCCGGGGATCGGGTTGCCGTACGGCGAGCGGGTGGGCCGGTTCAGCAGCTCGTAGACCTTTTTCTCGACCGAGTCGCTCATCACGTGCTCCCACCGGCAGGCCTCCTCGTGGGCCTCCTCGTAGGGCATCCCGATGACGTTGACGAGCAGCAGCTCGGCCAGCCGGTGCTTGCGCATCACGGAGACCGCGTGCGCCCGCCCCAGGGCGGTGAGCTGCAGGTGTCGGGCGTCTTCGATGGTCAACAGCCCGTCGCGCTCCATCCGGGCCACGGTCTGGCTGACGGTCGGCCCGCTCTGCCGGAGCCGCTCGGCGATCCGGGCACGCAGCGGCGGCACACCCTCTTCCTCCAGCTCGAGGATGGTGCGCAGGTACATCTCGGTGGTGTCGACTAGGTCGTTCACGTCAGCGGTCCTCCCGAAAAAGATGTTACCTCGGGATACCGACAATCAGTGTCGCCGAGCCGGGCGCTTCCAGGCCCGATGGTGTTGACTGGACGCCGTGCCCGGAAAAGACGATCTTCTGATCGACGTGACCGACCTCGCGCTGGCGCTGACGTCCGACGACCCGCCCACGGTGCTGGACGTGCGGTGGCGGCTCGCCGGCCCGCCCGGGCGCGGCGACTACCTCGCCGGCCACCTGCCCGGTGCGGTCTTCGTCGATCTCGACACCGAGCTGTGCGGACCGCCGGGAGCGAGCGGACGGCACCCGTTGCCCGGCCCGGCCGTGCTGGAGGAGGCGCTGCGGGCGGCCGGGGTCCGGTCGGGCCGGCCGGTGGTGGTCTACGACGGCGGGGACGGGATGGCGGCGGCCAGGGCCTGGTGGACCCTGCGGTGGGCCGGGCACCAGCAGGTCCGGGTTCTGGACGGTGGTTTCCCGGCCTGGTCCGCGGCCGGGTTGCCGGTCACCGCGGAGCAACCGGCGCCGGAGCCGGGCGACATCACGGTGCAACCCGGCGGCCTGCCGACCCTCGACGCCGACGGCGCCGCGGCCCGGGCGTCCGACGGGGTTCTGCTCGACGTCCGGACCGGGCCGCGCTACCGCGGTGAGACCGAGCCGGTCGACCCCGTCGCCGGGCACATCCCCGGCGCGGTCAACCTGCCGGCCGCCGAGTACGTCGGTCCGGACGGCCGCCTGCCGGCCGCCGACGTTCTCCGCGCCCGGTTCGCCGAGGTCGGGGTCCGGCCGGGTACGCCGGTCGGCGCGTACTGCGGTTCGGGGGTGACCGCCGCGCAGGCGGTGCTGGCGCTGCACCGCGCCGGTCACCCCGACGCCGCCCTCTACGTCGGTTCCTGGAGCGACTGGCTCACCGATCCCCGCCGTCCGGTGGCGACCGGCGACACCGGAGCCGCCGAGCGTCGTTGACCGCCGTCCGCCTCGGAGCGGGCCGGTTCCGATCCCACGGGCCGGCCCCGGGCCGTGCGACGATGGGCGCCATGTCGGATGACACCGTGGTGATCTGGGACGAGAGTCTGCTGACGTACGACCTGGGCGATCACCCACTCGACCCGGTACGGGTGGAGTTGACCATCGCGCTGGCGCGGGAGCTGGGGGTTCTCGACCGGTCCGGCGTACGGGTGGTGGCGCCGACCCCGGCCGACGACGCCGCCCTGGCCCGGGTGCACCGACCGGACTATCTGGACGCGGTCCGTGCCGCCCCGCACGACCCGCTCTTCTCCGGCTACGGTCTCGGCACGTCGGACAACCCCATCTTCGACGGCATGCACGAGGCCGGCGCCCTGGTCGCCGGCGCCAGCCTGGCGGCTGCCGAGGCGGTCTGGCGGGGCGAGGCCCGGCGGGCGGTCAACGTCGCCGGCGGTCTGCACCATGCCATGCCGAGCCGGGCCTCCGGGTTTTGTGTCTACAACGACCCGGCGGTGGCCATCGCCCGGCTGCTCGACCTGGGCGCGGAACGGGTGGCCTACGTCGACGTCGACGTGCACCACGGTGACGGGGTGCAGCAGATCTTCTACGAGGATCCCCGGGTGCTGACGATCAGCCTGCACGAGACCCCGTTGGCGCTCTTCCCGGGCACCGGCTTCGCCGACGAGACCGGTGGCCCCGGCGCCGAGGGCGGTGCGGTGAACCTGCCGCTGCCGCCGGGGACCGGGGACGCCGGATGGTTGCGGGCCTTCCACGCCACCGTGCCGTCGGTGCTGCGGGCGTTCCGACCGCAGATCCTGGTCACCCAGTGCGGTGTGGACACTCATCGGCTCGACCCGCTCGCCGACCTGCGGATGACCGTGGACGGTCAGCGGGCGAGCTACCTGGCCCTGCGCGGCCTGGCCGACGAACTCTGTGACGGCCGGTGGGTGGCCACCGGAGGCGGCGGCTACGCGCTCGTCGAGGCGGTGCCGAGGGCGTGGACGCATCTGCTCGGTGTGGCCACCGGCGAACCGCTCGATCCGGCGGCGTTGACTCCGCCCACCTGGCGGGCGCTGGCCCGCGAACGTCGCCCCCAGCGTGACGTGCCGCTGCGGATGACCGACGACGCCGACCCGTCGTACGAGCCGTGGCAGCCGTCCGGCGAACCGGACGCGGTGGACCGGGCCATCATGGCCACCCGCAAGGCGGTGTTCCCGCTGTACGACCTCGATCCGCAGGACCCGGCGCGCTGACCCGCCGGATGCCGGCCGTCACAGTGGTGCCCGCTGTTTCGTCCTGGGATCGGCTCCTCCGTGGTCGGCTCTTCGTCGACCAGCAGTCTCAAAATTGTCTTTAAATAGTGTCGAAATCTGTCTCACGGGCCTGCTCGCCGGCTCGCAGGTGCCGGTAGAGGGTGGCCCGGGAGACGCCGAGACCGGCGGCGATCTGGTCGACGGTCTGGGTCCCCTCGGCGTGCAGCGTCCGGGCCGTCCGGATCTGCTCGCCGGTCAACGCCCGGGGCCGGCCGGCCACACGTCGCCCGACCCGGACCCGCTCCGGCCGTACCCGGTCGGAGACGGTGGGTGCCGGATCGGGTGTCCGCCGGGATCCGCCCGGGAGGCCCGCCGCCGGCGAGTGGGCGCCGGCCGGCGTACCGGTGTCGGTTCCGGTGTGGACGGGCGGATCGTCGGGGTCCGGCGGGCGGTCCGCCGGACCGGGCGGGGCCTCGCCGAGCACCCGGGCCACCCCGTCCAGCATCTCCGCGCGCAGCACCTCGTCCGGTACGTCGGCGAAGAAGACGATCGGGTCGCTGAGCATCGCCGTGGCCTGCACCGCGCGGATCCGTTCGCTCCGGGTCGCGCCCGGCCCGGCGACCAGGTCGTACGCCTCCATGGCGACCCGCATGATCCGGGTGAACGCACTGCCGCTACGGAGCATGGCCAGGTCGTGGAAGAGCATGCCGAGTGGCCGGCGGTGGGTGAGCAGGGTGTCCAGCCAGCCCTCGAGCATCGCCCAGCGGGCCGCCGGCCAGGGCAGTCGGGCCGCCCGCGCCAGGACCGACTCCAGGTCGGAGACGAGCGGCTCGATGAGCGCCACCAGCAGGTGCTCCTTGGCGGGGAAGTGGTAGAGCACCCCCGCCTTGGTCAGGTCGAGCCGCTCGGCGATCTCCCGCAGCGAGGTGCGCTGGTAGCCCCGGGTGGCGAACAGGTCGAGCGCGGCCTGCAGGATCCGGCCACGGGTGTCCAGGCTGGGAGCGCCGTCCATCCGTGCAGCGTATCGGCTCCTGACCGGCGATCAGAAATCCGTCACGACTTGCCCTACCATCGGTCAGTACACTGTGGGGCGACCCACGTCGTCCCGCAGGCGACGACGTGAACGGCACTAGTGAGGGGGCGTCATGACCGCGATCTCGGTGGCCGGCCTGGTGAAGACCTTCGGAGCCACCCGCGCGCTGGACGGGCTCGACCTGACCGTCCGGACCGGCGAGGTGCACGGGTTCCTCGGGCCCAACGGGGCGGGCAAGTCCACCACGATCCGGATCCTGCTCGGACTGCTGCGTCGGGACGCGGGCGAGGTCAGCGTGCTGGGGGGTGACCCGTGGCGCGAGGCCGTGCCGCTGCACCGCAGGTTGGCGTACGTGCCCGGCGACGTCAACCTCTGGCCGAACCTCTCCGGCGGCGAGGCGATCGACCTGTTCGGCGCGCTGCGCGGCGGGCTCGACCGGAAACGTCGCGACGAACTGCTGGCCCGGTTCGACCTCGACCCGACCAAGAGGTGCCGCACCTACTCGAAGGGCAACCGGCAGAAGGTGGCCATCGTCGCCGCCTTCGCCTCCGATGTGGAACTGCTCGTCCTCGACGAGCCGACCTCCGGCCTGGACCCGCTGATGGAGGCGGTGTTCCGGGAGTACGTCCGGGATCTGCGGGACGCCGGGCGTACCGTGCTGCTCTCCAGCCACGTGATGTCCGAGGTCGAGGCGCTCTGCGACCGGGTCAGCATCATCCGGGCCGGCCGGACCGTCGAGTCCGGCACCCTCACCGAACTGCGTCACCTGACCCGTACGCCGATGACGGTGCAGAGCGACCGGCCGATCGACGGGCTCGCCGACCTGCCCGGCGTGTCCGCGGTGACGGTCACCGGGACGACCACCCGGTTCGAGGTCGAGTCCGGCACGCTGGACCCGGTGCTGCGGCACCTCGCCCAGTTCGGCGTACGGACGCTGACCAGCACCCCGCCGACCCTCGAGGAACTCTTCATGCGGCACTACGGCGAGGACTCCGCCGCCGCCGGAGCACGGCCGGTGGCGGCGGGTGCCCGGTGAACGGCTTCACCGGCACTCCGCGACTGACCCGGCTCGCCGTCCGCCGCGACCGGGTGAAGCTCCTGGTC
This sequence comes from Plantactinospora sp. B5E13, assembly GCF_039871775.1. NCBI lineage: Bacteria > Bacillati > Actinomycetota > Actinomycetes > Micromonosporales > Micromonosporaceae > Plantactinospora > Plantactinospora sp. B5E13. The sequence continues at coordinate 83,261 of NZ_JBDPLT010000004.1, read as the reverse complement.
TGGTTGGTGGCCGTGCCCGGGGTGGGGGCGGCCGTCCTGCAGAGTGTCGTCAGCATCTACGCCACCGAGCAGGACCGTCTGCTCTACGCCACCAGCAGCGCGGCCAGTGTGGTCGCCCGGGCGTTCAACGGACCCGCCTCCGGGCCGAGCCTCGGCGCGGTGGTCAACGCCGAGGCGTACACCAGTCTGGCCGTGCTCGCCGCGTTGCTCAGCACCTTCGCGGTGGTCCGGCACACCCGGCAGAACGAGGAGACCGGACGCGCCGAACTGCTCGGCTCGGCGGTGGTCGGCCGGTACGCCCCGCTCACCGCCGCCCTGCTCGGTACGGTGGCGGCGAACCTGCTCAGCGGCGTGCTGCTGGCGGCCGTCCTGGTCGGGGGTGACCTGCCGGTGGCCGGCTCGGTGGCGCTCGCCGCCGCGATCGCCGGGATCGGCATCGCCTTCGCCGCCGTCGCGGCGGTGGCCGCCCAGGTCTCCGGTACGGCACGCGGGGCCAACGGCCTCGCCGCGGCCACCGTCGGCCTCGCCTTCCTGCTCCGGGCCGCCGGCGACGCCTGGGGTGAGGTGTCCGTGGACGGGTTGCGGGTGACCAGTGCCTGGCCCTCCTGGCTCTCCCCGTTCGGCTGGGCAAACCAGGTCCGCCCCTACGACGCCGACCGCTGGTGGGTGCTGGGGCTGACCGCCGCCTTCACGGTCGCCGCGGTCGGGGTGGCTTTCCTGCTCACCAGCCGGCGGGACCTCGGCAGCGGGCTGCTGGCCGTCCGACGTGGACCGGCGGGCGCGTCCGCCGCCCTGCTCAGCCCGGTGGGCCTGGCCTGGCGGCTGCAGCGTGGCGTCCTGCTCGGCTGGGCGGTCGGGGTCGCGGTGATGGGACTGGCGATGGGGTCGGTCGGCAACGAACTGGAGAGCTTTGTCGGCGAGAACGAGACGGCCGCCGAGTTGATCGCCCAACTCGGCGGTACGGACCGACTGGTCGACGCCTTTCTCGGCGCGATGATGGGAATGTTCGCCCTGGCGGTCGGCGGTTACGCGACGCAGGCGGTCCTTCGGCTGCGTGGCGAGGAGGCGGCCGGAACGGTGGAGGGTGTGCTCGCCACCGCGGTCAGCCGGCCCCGCTGGCTGCTCAGCCACCTGGCCTGCGCCGCGTTCGGCACGGTCGGGCTGCTGGCGCTCGCCGGCGCGGCCACCGGACTCGGTTACGGGCTGGTCGCCGACGACGTGCCGGGCCAGGTGGGCCGGCTCACCGTCGCCGGACTGGTCCAGGCGCCGGCCGTCCTGGTGCTGGCCGGGCTGGCGGTGGTGCTGTTCGGACTGCTGCCCCGCTGGTCGGTGGCGCTCTCCTGGGCGGCGCTGCTGCTCTGCGTCCTGTTCGGGCAACTCGGTGCGCTGCTGGAGTTGCCCCAGTCGGTGCTGAACGTCTCGCCCTTCACCCACCTGCCGGTGGTGCCGGCCGAGGACCCGGCGGCCACACCGCTGGTGGTGCTGTCGCTGGTGGCGGTCGGACTGCTCGGCGCGGGGCTGGCCGCGTTCCGCCGCCGGGACCTGGCCATCGGCTGAGCAGTCCGGACGCGGCGGAGCCCGGTCACCAGGACTGGTGACCGGGCTCCGCCGGACGGTTTGTGGGCCGGGTCAGCCCGCGTAGGCCTCCAGGCGTTCCGCCCGGGACGGGTGACGCAGCTTGAGCAGCGTTACCTTTTCGATCTGACGGATCCGTTCCCGGGAGAGCCCGAACTCCCGGCCCACCTCGTCGAGGGTGCGCTGCCGGCCGTCGTCGAGACCGAACCGGAGCCGGATCACCGCCTGCTCACGGTGGGAGAGGGTGGCCAGCACGATCTCCACCTCGTTGCGGAGCTGCCCCTGGGAGACCGCGTCGCCGGGTTCGTCGCGCGGGTCGACCGCGGCGACGAAGTCACCGAGCGCGCTCTCGCCGTCCTCACCGACCGCCTGGTCCAGGCTCACCGGCTCGCGGTCGTACGAGATCAGTTCGATCACCTGGAACTCCGGCACGCCCAGCGCGGCGGCGACCTCGGCGACGGTGGGTTCCCGGCCGAGCGTGGTGGCCAGGTCACGGCGGGTCCGGACCATCCGGTTGACCTGCTCGACCATGTGCACCGGGATGCGGATGGTGCGGGCCTGGTCGGCCATGGCCCGGGTGATCGCCTGGCGGATCCACCAGGTGGCGTAGGTGGAGAACTTGTAGCCCTTGGTGTAGTCGAACTTCTCGACCGCGCGGATCAGGCCGAGGTTGCCCTCCTGGATCAGGTCGAGGAAGGCCATGCCCCGCCCGGTGTACCGCTTGGCGATGCTGACCACCAGCCGCAGGTTCGCCTCCAGCAGGTGGTTCTTGGCGGCCCGGCCCTGCGCCGCGATCGTCGCCAGGTCGGCACGCAGGTCGGCGGTCAGCGGCTGCTCGGCGACCAGCTTCTCCTCGGCGTACAGTCCAGCCTCGATGCGCCGGGCCAGCTCCACCTCCTCGACGGCGGTGAGCAGTTTGGTCCGGCCGATCCCGTTGAGGTACGCCCGGACCAGGTCGGCGGAGGCGCCGCGCTCGTCGGTGGCGTCGAGGTCGACCAAGGGCTGGCCGGCGACACCCTCGTGGGCCGACTCTTTATCGGATCCGGCCGCGCCGGCCGGGTGAAGCTCGCTGCCGTTGTTGCGCATGACCATCATCTGTCGCCTCCCCGCTTCGACAAAGTGGCGCGTCCCAGCGGACAACCGCGCTGGTGACACCTAGCTTGGCGGGTAGGGCGTGAAGCCGAGGTGAGGAGATCGTCCGGATGGCATGAATCCGGGAGTTGGCGAGCGACGATTTGCCGGAAGTCTCAGCTTTTGTCGCGACCGGCGGCTGACGCCGGCCCGGCCCAGGCTTGCCAGCTGACGCTAACGTGCCAGCGGTCGGGCGGACGCCGAAGCTGGGACGGGCGTCCGGAGCGCGGACGACGGACCATGGACGGAGGAGACGATGGTCTTCAAGCGGTTGATGCAGGCGCTGGGGGTCGGCGGCCCGTCGGTGGAGACGGTGCTGGCCAACCCCAACTGCCGGCCGGGCGGATATCTCGAGGGCCAGATCCACGTCGCCGGCGGCGACCACCCGGTCGACATCTCCTACGTCTCACTGGGCCTGGTCACCCGGGTCGAGGTGGAGGGCGGCGACGCCGAGTACGACACCACCCAGGAGTTCCACCGCAAACAGGCGGTCGGTGCGTTCCGACTCGACGCCGGCGAACGCCGGGACATCCCGTTCCGCTTCGAGGTGCCGTGGGAGACCCCGATCACCGAGGTCGCCGGCCAGCATCTGCACGGCATGACGATGGGCCTGCGGACCGAACTCGAGGTGGCCCGGGCGGTGGACAAGGGGGACCTCGACCCGGTGGCGGTCTATCCGCTCCCGGCCCAGGAACAGATCATCGCGGCCCTGCTCCGGCTCGGCTTCCGGTTCAGCCGGGCCGACGTCGAACGCGGGCACATCTACGGCGTACGCCAGACGCTGCCGTTCTACCAGGAGATCGAGTTCTATCCCGGCCCGCAGTACGCCGGGGCGATCAACCAGTTGGAGCTGACCTTCGTCGCCACCCCGCAGGAGCTGCAGATCGTGTTGGAGATCGACAAGCGGGGCGGCCTGTTCACCGAGGGACGCGACGCGTTCGGCCGGTTCAGCGTCGACTACGCGCTGGTGGACCGGACCGACTGGGCGACCGAACTCGACGGCTGGCTGCGGCAGTCCCTGCGCAAGCGCGGCCTGTTCCACTGAGCGGCCTGTTCCACTGCGCGGTGCGTCCGTCGGCCGGCGAACCCGGCCGGCGAACCCGGCCGGCGAACCCGGCCGGCGGACGGACGCACCGGAGGTCAGAGATCGAGCAGCACCGTACGGGGACCGACGTTCACGCTCTCGACCAACATCTGGGCCCGGAACCGGCCGGTCTCCACGGTGGCGCCCCGGGCACGTAGCGCCTCGACGACCGCGGTCACCAACGGCTCGGCCACCTCGGCCGGGGCCGCCGCGGTCCAGCTCGGTCGCCGCCCCTTGCGGGCGTCCCCGTACAGGGTGAACTGGCTGACCAGCAGGATCGGTGCCCCGGTCTCCGCGGCCGACCGGTCGTCGTCCAGGACTCGCAGCTCGTGCACCTTCCGGGCCATCGTCGCGGCGGTTTCCACGCTGTCGGAATGGGTCACCCCGAGCAGCACCAGCAGGCCGTCGGAGATCTCCCCGACCACCGCACCGTCCACCGTCACCCTGCCCCGGCTGACCGTCTGCACCACCGCACGCACGGCGGTCAGTCTGCCACGGGTGCCAGGAAGCCCCGCTCGACGAGGTGTCCGATGATCGGTGCGGCCACGTCGGCGAGATCCTCGGCCGGTACGTCGTGCGCGAGCGCCAGCACCGCGAGCTGATCACGCAGCGGCACCTGACCGTTGGCGCCACCGACCAGGGCGAGCACCAGCGGGTCGATCTCCTCGGTCCAGCGCAACCCGTGCGACATGGCGAGCACCTGCCGGTCCACCACCCAGTCGTCGTCGCCCATCGTCGCCTCCTGGCGCAGCTGCAGCCCGTCCGCCGCCCGGAACCGGGTGCCCAGCAGCGTCGTGTCGTCCTGGGCGCGCAGCCAGTCCTGCCGGTCGAACCAGCCGGCGATCTGGTCGCCCAACGGCGGCTCCACCTGCTGGCGCAGGTCCTCGACCCGGACCACCGGGTCGTCGTGTCCGGCCCGGCGCAGGCTGACCAGCCCGAACCCGACCGCCTCCACCTTCTGCGCGTCGAACCAGTCCAGCCAGGCGGCCGCCCGGTGCGGGTCGGCGGTCTCGCTCGCGTCGGAGAGCCACAGGTTGACGTACGCCATCGGGTCGGCGACCTCGCGCTGGATGACCCAGGCGTCCAGGCCGGTACCGGCGAACCAGCCCGCCACCCGCTCGCCCCAGTCCTCACCGGTCACGTGCAGCCAGTTGGCCAGGTACTGCATGGTGCCACCCTCGGTGAGCAGGTTCGGCGCGGCGGCGGCCAGTTCCGCCGCCACACCGTCGCCGACCCGTCCCGAGTCCCGGTAGCTGTGGGTCGTCGTACCGGGGCCGACCACGAACGGCGGGTTGCTCACCACCAGGTCGAACCGGCGGCCGGCCACCGGCGCGACCAGGTCGCCCCGGAGCAGTTCCCACCGCTGTCCGTTCAGCGCCGCGGTGGTCGCGGCGAAACGCAGCGAGCGTTCGGAGACGTCCGTCGCGGTGACCGAGCTGGCGTGGGTGGTCAGGTGCAGGGCCTGGACGCCGCTGCCGGTGCCGAGGTCCAGGGCGGTGCCGACGGGACGTCGGATCGTCGCACCCACCAGGGTGGTGGTCGCCCCGCCGACTCCCAGGACGTGGTCCGGCGCCAGCGGCTGGCCGGGCCGGGCGCTCGCCGGCACGTCGGACAGCACCCACCAGGAGTCGCCGTACGGCTCCAGGTCGACGCCCTGTCGCAGCCCGTCACCGGACGGTTCGACAAGTCCGGCAGCGAGCGCGTCGGCCAGCGGCAGCGGCCCGAGTGCGGCGCGTACCGCCGCCTTCGGCTCGGTCTGACCGCAGACGAAGAGCCGGATCAGCGTGCCGAGCCGGTCCCGGTCCTCGGTGGCCCGCAGAGCGGCCCGGAAGTCGTTGCGGGCCAGGGCGCTGGTCGCCGGTGCACCGAGCCGGCCGGCGATCCCGCCCGACGTGTACCCGGCGCTGGTGAGCGCCTCTCGGAGCTGGTCCACCCCAGTGGGGGACAGCAGCATGTCGTCTCCGTCCACGGCGTCCATCCTGCCCGGCGCCGCCGGTGGTCTCGCCCGCAACCCCCGGGGAATCGGTCGGTGATGGCGCGTACCCGGGGTCGGGGACGTCCCTCGCGCCGGTTTCCGGGCGGGCCGGCCGGGACCCGGTGTCGGGTTCCGGCCGGCCCAGGTTGGTCCGTCGCGTCCGTCGCGCGCGCCGGGACCGCTCGGCCGGGCCGAGCGACGGCTGGTCAGAAGGTCACGTCGGAGCAGCCGTAGAAGGTCTCCTGGCTGTCGGAGCGGGTCCATACGGAGTAGATGATGTGGTGACCGCTCTTGCCGGAGGGCAGTCGACCGCTCCAGTAGTAGTGGCCGTCGTTGCTGCCCATGCTGCCGGTTCGGGCGCCGGTCGCGAACCGGGTCACGGTGCGTGGGCGGGGCGTCGGTAGGCTCGCCTGCTGATGGACACGAGCAGCTATCCGGCGACGGACGCCGACGCGGGGACCGACCTGGTCCCGATCCCCGCCGGCCGGGTGACGCTGTCGGACCGCCGGACCCGGCGCAGTTGGTCGGGCGCACTCGCGCCGTACCGGATCGCCGCCGCACCGGTCACCGGAACTGATGCCCGCGTACCGCCCGCCTCACCGGGGAACGCCCGAGCAGTGTCCGGGGCGACCGGCTACCCGTCGAGACCGTCTCCTGGGGGGACGCGGTCCGGTTCTGCAAGGCGCTGTCCCGACGGGACGGACTGACGCCCGCGTGCCGCCCGCACCCCGATGGTGACGGTGCCGACTGGGAGGTGTCCGCCGACGGGTACCGGCTGCCGACCGAGGCCGAGTGGGAACACGCCTGCCGGGCCGGGACCACCGGGCCGCGGTACGGACCGCTCGACAAGATCGCCTGGTACCGCGACAACTCGGCCGGACGGATTCACGAGGTGGCCGGCCGGGCCCCGAACGACTGGGGCCTGTACGACATGCTCGGCAACACCTGGGACTGGTGCTGGGACGTCTACGACGCCGAGGTGTACGGCAGCTACCGGGTGCTGCGCGGTGGCGGCTGGTTCGACGAACACTGGAGTTGCCGGGCCTCGGTGCGGCGACGCAGCCACCCGACGTTCCGGATCGACGACGTCGGCTTCCGGGTGGCGCGTTCGGGCTGGCGTTGACCGGCGTGACGCGCTCCGGCCGGCGCTGACCCCGCGACGCCCACAGTCAGTCGAGTCGGAAGTCGGCGAAGTCGAAGCCGGGTGCGACGACGCAGCTGACCAGCACGGGTTGGTCGCCGGCGGGTTCGGCGGCCTGCCACACGCCGCCCGGGATCAGCACCTGCGGCTGCTCGCCGGCGGCCAGGTCGGTGCCGAGCAGGACCTCGTCCGGTCGCGGGTCGGGTGTTTCCGCCCCACCTGCCAGGCGCAGCCGGAGCGGGCCGCCGGAGTGCCACAGCCACAGCTCGTCGGAGCGGACCACGTGCCAGCGGGACCGCTCGCCCGGATGCAGCAGGAAGTAGATCGCGGTGGCCGCGCTGCGTGGCCCGGGGTAGCCGGCCGGGGTGAAGGTCTGGGCCGACCGCCAGGTCTCCCGGAACCAGCCACCCTCCGGGTGGGGCGCCAGGTCGAGTCGCTCGGCCAGCTCGGGTCGGCTCGGCGTTGTCACGCGTTGGCCTCCACTCGGGTACGGCCGCGGCCGTACCGCCCCGGAGGGTGCCGACCCGGTGCGCTGTGCCGGAGCCGGACCACCTCGGGGTCGTACCGGTCCCGACCATCGGTCCTGGTCCCCGGCGGCCGCCGGAGCCGTGCGGAGTTTATCCGCCGGGTCCGGGTACCCCGGTTGTCCACCCGGCGCCGGCGGGGTGGGCCCGGGGTGCCGGGTCGCGGCGCGGCGGTGTCACAGCCCGGCCGCGGCGTCGTACCGCCGCCGCAGGTCCGTCATCTCCGACTCGGGGAGGGCCTCCTTGAGCGCCTGCGCCTCGTACGGGTCGGGGAACATCTCCCGGAGCCGGTCGACGAACCGGACGTTCTCGGTCGCCTCGACGACCTGGATGCCGGGTGGGTCGGTCGACATGTCCATGATCACTGGACCGACCAGTTTGACCGCCCAGTCCCACGGGCGCTTCTGCTCCGCGATCCCGCACAGGTGGAAGGCGTACACCGTCTTGACGTCGGTGAGGACGGTGGCGGTCGACGGCTCGAAGCCGTACACGTTGATCCCGCAGACCACCGGTGCCTTTTCGCCATCCGCCTGGGCGTTGGCCGCCCCGGTGTGGTGCTGGTGCTGGTGCGCGGACGCGTCGGCCTGTTCGAGTACGCCGCGTATCTGGGCGGTGAGCTGGGCCTTCAGGTCCGCCGGACGGGCCTTCGAACCGGCGGTGTTGACCAGTACGACCGCGGTGGCGGACGCCGCCAGCAGGATGACCCCCACCCACACGAAGCGGTTGCGGTACCACCCCGCGAAACTGCTACGGGAAAACATGATCGTGCCTCACCTCGCCGGTCTGGTCAGAACGTCGGTCCGGACGGGTCCGATTCGGATCCGCGTCCGGCTGGTGCTGGTGCCCGGAGGTGTGCCGTCGCGTGCTTCGCCGCCAGGGAGGCCGGGGGCCGTCACCCCGCACCGGACCCTGTCGACGGATGGACGGTGTCGACCGGCCGGCGGTGCCGATGGGCAGGGCGGTGCCGACGGGCAGGGCTGTGCCGATCAGGCGCTGGTGGTTGCTCCCGGTGGTGGCCGTTCCCAGTGTGGTTGCCCCCGCACTGCGGCGATATGAGCCATTCCAACACGGCGCGCCCGGCTCCGGCAACATCGACCGTTGTCGTGCCGCGGATCTCCCGGACCGAGCCGGCGTGCCCGGCGGGTCAGGTGGTGGACGACGGGCGGGTCGCCGGATGCTGGGTGGCGCCGACCAGCGACAGCAGTGCGGACGGCAGGAAGGCGATGCCGAGCCCGCCGAGTGCGAGCAGCAGACCCCAGCCGCCGATGACGACCGCCGCGCCGAGGTCCACGAAGCCCGTCCGCACGCCGAGGCGCTGGGCGAGCGCCGGTATCGCGGCGGCGAGCACCGGTACGCCGAGCAGGAAGGACGCCGCCGACCCGGAGTCGCGTACGGTCAACGGCAGGAGCGCGATGGCGACCAGGATGGTGATCGTCAGTACCGCCCGGCGGAACAGGGGCTGCCGGTCGGCGGGTTGACGGCGCAGGGCCAGCAGGCTGACCGCCACGACGGCGGCCAGGGCGGTGAGCGTGGTCGCGATGATCATTTCTGCTCCGTTCCGGAGAGAGGTGATCTGCGGTCTGGGTCGGGTGTCGTTGTTCTTCCGGGCGAGGCCCTGCTCCCAGGCTACCTGCGGGGGGCCACCGACGGACGGCCTCGTGCCCGGGGTGCGGCTGACCGGCGTCGACCACGTGTCCCGGCGTCGACCACGTGTCCCGGCGTCGACCACGTGTCCCGGCGTCGACCACGACGACGGTCGACCGGTCAGCTGACCGGTCGTCACGGCGCACGCCCGGGGTGCCGCAGGTCACCGCCGGTGGGCGGGTCCTGTCGCCGCCCGGGGGCCGTGGTGACAGCATGTCGCCATGACGCTCTCGCTGCCCATCGCCGCCGAGGCCAACGAACTGCTCCGGCGTAACCCGCTGGCGCTGCTGGTCGGCATGGTGCTCGACCAACAGGTTTCGATGGAGAAGGCCTTCGCCGGCCCGTACGAGCTGACGCGGCGGCTCGGGCACGAACCGGACGCCGCCGAACTCGCCGGTTACGACCCGGAGGCGCTGACCGCGATCTTCGCCGAGCGGCCCGCCCTGCACCGGTTCCCCAAGGCGATGGCGGCCCGGGTGCAGGAGGTCTGCCGAACCCTCGTCGACCAGTACGACGGCGACCCGACCCGGCTGTGGTCCGGGGCGGAGACCGGCGCCGAGCTGCTCAGCCGGCTCACCGGACTGCCCGGGTTCGGCCGGCAGAAGGCGCAGATCTTCCTCGCCCTGCTCGGCAAGCGGTTCGGGGTCCAGCCACCCGGCTGGCGGGAGGCGGCTGGGACGTACGGCGCCGACGGAATCTTCCACTCGGTCGCGGACGTCACCGACGAGGCGTCGTTGGTCCGGGTACGCGAGCACAAGCAGCAGGTGAAAGCCGCCGCCAAGGCCGCCTCGGCCAGCTGACAACGCGCCTCGGCGGCCCGGTGGCGACGTGGGTCAGCGGTGACCGGGTCGAGGGCGGGGCGGCCCGGTGGCGACGCGGGCGACACCGGATCAGCAACACCGGATCAGCAACACCGGGCCGTCCGGCGGGTGTGACGGCTCAGGCGGCGTGCGGGTGGGCGGCGAGTGCGGCCAGCGCACGGCGTACGTCGGCGAGCGAGACGGTCGCGGAGTCGTCGAGGTCGGCCAGCCCCGCCTCGATCCACTGCCGCATCAGGGTGGTGACCCCGATGCCCCGGGCGTCGGCCGCCGCGCGTACCCGTTCGTAGGTGTCCAGCGGCAGTCGTACCGACCGGCTGACCATCGGGACGTCCGTGTCCGGGGTGGGCAGCTCGACCGGTGGCGCGCCGTCGAGCAGATCCGCGACCTGCTCGTCGCCGGAGTGGAACCGCTTCGTCGCGTCGTGTCGATTCATGATCAGCGCCTCCTCGTCATCCTCGTGCCCGGTGCGGGGACCTGGACCTGGTGGGCCGTGGCGTACCCGTCCGGCCTCGGCGGACTCATGCTCGCCGCCGCTGGATCGTCTCCTCGTAGCGCTTGGACTCGATGTCGGTGAGGTCGCGCGCGGAGAGGATGTCCCAGTCGTTGTCGATCTGATCGGCTTCGGCGAGCAGGATCGCCAGCCGTCGCCCGCGCCGTGCGGTCGCGTAGACGACCATCACGTCGTCGCCGAGGTGCCGGATGACCCGGCGCGTGCTGTGCAACGCCTCCCACACCTCGCCGGGGGTGACGTCGTGGACCCTCAGGTTTCCCAACGCCTCGTCGGTGAAGCTGAACCTGCTGCCCACGGGGGGAGCGTACCACGTACGTAACACGCGATGCCGGGGTCAGCGGCTGCCCGTCGCCGTACCCCGACGGAGTGCGAGGATGGGTCGTGGCATCCGGGGACGGAACCGCCTCCACGGACGGGTGCCCAGCAACCCCGGGGAGGACCGCGGTGAAGCGTCAGGCGTACCAGCCGATCCTGATCACCGACGCCTCGCGTAGCCAGGACGACCAGCTGCGGAGCCGTCAGCGTCGGTACATCGTGATGATGGCCATCCGGGCGGTCTGCATCGTCGTCGGTGCCGTCCTGGTCATCGCCAAGGCACCGATGCTCTGGCTCTGGCTGCCGCTCTGCGCGCTCGGCATGGTCCTGATCCCCTGGCTGGCGGTGCTGCTCGCCAACGACCGGCCGCCGAAGGAACAGCACCGGCTGGCCACCCGGCTACGTCGTCGGCACACCGACGAGACCCCACCCCGGGCGCTCGCCGCCGAGGAACGTCCGCACCGGATCATCGACGCCGAGCCCTGACCCGCCGCCGACAGCGCCGCCGGGATATCCGCACCGGGCCGACCGCCGTCCGCCGACCGCGATGCCGGGCCGGGCCGGCACTCCGGGCGACGGGTAGCCTCACCGATCGATGATCGATACCGTCGGCTGGCCGTTCCGGCCCGGGACGGGACCGGGAGCGGTGTGGGGGAGCGATCGTGGGCAACTGGGGTAACGGGAACTTCGACAACGACACCGCGGCGGACCACCTCTCGATGATCACCGACCGTCTGCTGACGGAGATCACCGAGGCGATGTCGGGAGACCCGGGCAAGATCGAGCCGGACGAGTACTGGGGCGTGGCGGTGCCGTGCAACGCCGAACTCCTGTACCAGCTCGCCGAACGGCAGTACGTGGGCGTCATGCTGCCGTCCCCCGAGGTCGCGACCGGATGGAAGCAGCGGTACCTGGAGGTCTGGGACGGCTACATCGACGAACTGGTGTCGTCGGCCGAGCATCAGGCGGCCCGACGCGCCGTACTGGTGGAGACGTTCGACCGGCTGATCGCCGCAGCCCGCCGCGAGGCCGGCTGACCGACGGTTCACAGCCCGCCGGTGCTCAGCGCCCGCCGGTCGCGGTCGGCACCGGACGGGCGCCGACCACCGAGACCGCCACCGCGCCCAGTTCGGCGGCGTGCCGCAGCGCCTCGGCCGGGCCCGCCCCGGCCACCCAGGCCGACAGCAGGCCGGCGGCGAAGGCGTCCCCGGCCCCGGTCACGTCCCGGACCGGCACCCGACGGGCCGCCGACTCGACCACCACCCCGTGCCGTTCGGCCCAGACCGAACCGGCGGCGCCGCTCTTCACCACCGCGTGCCGTACCGCTCCGGTCAGGGAGCGGGCCCGGGCGGCCGGCGAGCCGGGGCCGGTCAGCACAGCCGCCTCGTCCGCGTTGGCGAGCAGCAGGTCGGCGCCGCGTACCCAGGTCAGGAAGGTCGCCGCACCGACCTGGCGCAACGGTGCCGCAGAGGCGGCGTCGACGCTGGTGGTGAGCCCACGTGCGCGCGCCGCGACCAGCGCGCGCAGCCCGGCCCCGCGCGACCCGGCGTCCAGCAACGGGTACGCCGACAGGTGCAGATGCCCCGCGTCGGCCGCCTCGGCCAACGCCGCCGTCACGTCGTCGGGGGTCAGCCGGAGGTTGGCACCCCGCTCGGTCACCATGGTCCGCTCCCCGTCGTGGGTGAGCACGATCACGGTGCCGGTCGGGGTGTCCGGGCAGCGCCGCACCAGGCAGTGCACGCCCAGCCGGGTCAGCTCGGCGAGCCGGGCCTCGCCCTCCCGGTCGGCGCCCACCGCACCGACCAGGGTTACCGGGTGGCCCCGCCAGGCCAGCCAGGCGGCGGTGTTGGCGGCCTGTCCGCCGCCGGTGAACCGGATCCCCGCCGGGGTGTCCGAGCCCGGCGCCAGCGGGTCGGCGAGCACCGCCACCACGTCGGTGACGATGTCGCCCACCACCACGATCCGCGGCGAGGTGGTCCGGTGCCGCCGGGCCGGGGAGGTCATGCCCGGGCGGCGGCCGCGACCGCGATCCGCGCCGCGAGGGCCGCGTTACGCAGGATGATCCTCACGTTCACCGCCAGGCTCGCGCCCTCGGTGGCGGAGTGGAAGTGTGCCAGCAGGAACGGCGTCACCGCCTTGCCGGTGATTCCGTCGGCGGCGAGCCGGGCCAGCCCGGCGGCCAGGGTCCGGTCGTGCAGCGCCGGGTCCAGTTGCTCGTCGGCGGGGAGCGGGTTCGCCACCACCAGGGCGGCCGGCTGCACCCCGTGCGCTGTCCGGGCCGCCAGCACGGCGGCGATCTGCTCCGGTGACTCCACCGCCCAGTCGAGGTCGAACCCGCCGTCGGTGACGAAAAAACCGGGGAAGCGCCGGGTGCGGTAGCCGACCACCGCGACGCCCAGGGTCTCCAGGCGTTCCAGGGTCGCGCCGACGTCGAGGATCGACTTCACCCCGGCGCAGACCACCGCGATCGGAGTGCGGGAGAGGGTGGTCAGGTCGGCCGACTCGTCGAAGGTCTGGGCCGCCTCCCGGTGCACTCCGCCGAGTCCGCCGGTGGCGAAGACCCGGATGCCGGCGGCGGCGGCCACCGCGCTGGTCGCGGCGACCGTGGTGGCCCCGTCCACGCCGGCCGCGGCGGCCACCGCCAGGTCCCGGACGGAGAGCTTCGCCACCCCGTCCGTGCTGGCCAGCCGGGTCAACTGGGCGTCGTCGAGGCCGACGACCAGCTCACCGGCGACCATGCCGATGGTCGCCGGCACCGCGCCGTTGTCCCGTACCGCCTGTTCGATCTCCCGGGCCACCCGCAGGTTGTCCGGGCGGGGCAGCCCGTGCGAGACGATGGTGCTCTCACAGGCGACAACCGGGCGGCCCGCCCGCAGTGCCTCGGCGACCTCGGCGCCGTACCGGATCTGGAAGTCGTTCACGGTCGCCTACCGTACGCGCGGCCCCGGCGGGCGCCTCTTCCGGTGGACCGTGCGGCGGTGACCTGCAAGACTGGACGGGTGAGTACACCCGTCGCCCCCCAGAGCAGTGGCAGCATCCTCGAACGGCCCGTCGAGCGTCCGCTCGAGCACGGCGACCACGAGCGTTTCGCGCACTACACCGCCAAGGACAAGCTGACCGAGGCTCTCGTGCTCGGCACACCGGTCAAGGCGCTCTGCGGCAAGGTGTGGGTTCCGTCGCGTGATCCGAGTCGCTTTCCGGTCTGCCCGGAGTGCAAGGAGATCTTCGAGGACAACAACCGGTTCTTCGACCCGAAGCCGGATCCGCAGCAGTAGTTCCCGCCCCACACCGTGGTCCGGGTCGGGGCGACCCGGCCCGGCGCGGGGGCGGACGGCGGCGGTCCGTGGCCGGGGCGTCCGGCCGGACCGGTCGCCGGGAGTCGTCCCGGTGGCCGTCGTGACGGGTACGTCGTAGCCTCCATCCGGTGACCGCCTCGACCGCCCTGCTCCTCGCCGACCTGCTCGGCGTCACCGTCTTCGCCGCCTCCGGCGCGTCGGCGGCGGTGGCCAAGCGGCTCGATCTCTTCGGGGTGACCCTCGTCGGCTTTGTCGCCGCCCTGGGCGGTGGGATCCTGCGCGACCTGGTGATCGGCGAGACCCCGCCGCTGGCCTTCGCCGACTGGCGGTACGCGGCGACCGCGGCGGTCAGCTCCGTCGCCGTCTTCTGGCTCCACCCGCAGTTCAACCGGCTGCGGGCCGCGGTCCTGGTGCTCGACGCGGCCGGACTGGCCCTCTTCACCGTCACCGGTACCCTGGCCGCGCTCACCGTCGGCGTGCCGGCGGTCGGCGCCTGCCTGGTCGGCATGATCACCGGGATCGGCGGTGGTCTCGGCCGGGACCTGCTCACCGGGGAGATCCCGGTGGTGCTGCGCCGGGAGATCTACGCGGTGGCGGCCCTGGCCGGCGCGGTGGTCGTGGTGCTGCTGGACCGGACCGGCCTGGCCGGTCCCGGGCCGCTGGTCACCGCCGCCGTGATGATTTTTGTGGTCCGGCTGGTGGCGCTGCGTCGCCGCTGGTCCGCTCCGGTCGCCGCGGACCGGAGCGGCCGGTCGCCGCGGTGACCGGTGTGCCGTTGGTGTCGCCTGGGTCACGGGGTGCCGGCTGGTTATGCTGATACGGCCTTCGCGCGCGTACCGGCCGCGGAGGCGTTTCCGTGTGGGGGTCGGATTTCCGTCGTCGGAGGGGAGTGTGCTGCGTGGGAGCCCGGCTGCCGACCATCGAGTCGTTCCCGGCGCTGCGCGCATGGCAGCGCAAGGCGTTGGTGGAATATCTGCGACGCCGCTCCGAGGACTTCCTGGCGGTGGCGACACCCGGCGCCGGTAAGACCACCTTCGCGCTGCGCATCGCCGCAGAACTGCTCGCCGACGGCACCGTCGAGGCGGTGACCGTGGTCGCCCCGACCGAGCACCTGAAGACCCAGTGGGCCCAGGCGGCCGCCCGGATCGGCATCCAGCTCGACGCGGCGTTCCGCAACGCCGACCTGCACTCGTCGGCGGACTTCCACGGGGCGGTGGTCACGTACGCCCAGGTCGGCATGGCGCCGCAGGTGCACCGTCGACGGACGATGACCCGTCGGACCCTGGTGATCCTGGACGAGATCCACCACGCCGGAGACTCCCGTTCCTGGGGCGACGGTGTCAAGGCGGCCTTCGAGCCCGCCGTACGACGCCTGATGCTCACCGGTACGCCGTTCCGGTCCGACGACAACCCGATCCCGTTCGTGACGTACGAGCGGGGCACCGAGGGACTGCTGCGGTCCCGGGCCGACTCGGTGTACGGCTACTCCGACGCGCTCGGCGACGGTGTCGTCCGGCCGGTGATCTTCCTCGCCTACTCCGGGGAGACCCGATGGCGGACCAGTGCCGGGGACGAACTCGCCGCCCGGCTGGGCGAACCGATGACCCAGGACCTGATCGCCCAGGCGTGGCGTACCGCGCTCGACCCGGCGGGTGACTGGATGCCGCAGGTGCTGCGGGCCGCGGACGCCCGGCTGCAGGTGCTGCGCGCCGGCGGGATGACCGACGCGGCCGGGCTGGTGATCGCCACCGACCAGCAGGCCGCCCGGTCGTACGCCCGGCTGATCGAGCGGGTGACCGGCGAGAAGGCGGTGGTGGTCCTCTCCGACGACCAGGGCGCCTCGGACCGGATCGCGGCCTTCTCCGCCTCCGAGCAGCGTTGGATGGTCGCGGTGCGGATGGTGTCCGAGGGGGTCGACATCCCCCGGCTCGCCGTCGGGGTCTACGCGACCAGCGCCTCCACCCCGCTCTTCTTCGCCCAGGCGATCGGCCGGTTCGTCCGGGCCCGCCGGCCGGGGGAGACCGCCTCGGTCTTCCTGCCCAGCGTGCCGCACCTGCTCGGGCTGGCCAGCGAGATGGAGGCCGAGCGGGACCACGTACTGGGGGCGCCGAAACAGCGCGAGGGGTTCGACGACGACCTGCTGGAACGGGCGCAGCGTACCGAGCAGGCGAGTGGGGAACTGGAGAAGCGGTTCGAGGCGCTCTCCGCGACCGCCGAACTCGATCAGGTGATCTTCGACGGTGCGTCCTTCGGTACCGCCGCCCAGGCGGGCACTCCGGAGGAGGAGGAGTATCTGGGTCTGCCCGGCCTGCTCACCGCAGACCAGGTCGCCACCCTGCTGAACAAGCGGCAGGCGGAGCAGTTGGCCGCCCAGCGGCGTCGCCGGCAGACCGGTGAGCCGGCCCCGGCCCCGCAGCCGGCCGCCCGGCCACTCAGCGCGGCGGAACGTCGGGTCACGCTGCGCCGTCAGCTCAACGCCCTGGTCGCCGCGCACCACCACCGTACGGGACTACCGCACGGGAAGATCCACGCGGAGTTGCGCCGACGGTGCGGGGGGCCGCCGAGCGCCCAGGCGACCATCGAACAGCTCGAGGAGCGGATCGCCACCGTGCAGAGCCTCTAGGGGACTCGGGTGGATCCGGGTCGTCCGGATCAGATTCCGCCGCGGTGGCGGTACGGGCGGAGTGGTTGGCTCCGTTTCCGGCGCACGGGCTGAACGGTTCGTTTCGGGACGCGCCGGGCTGAACGGTGCTTGTCGTGATCGTTGCTGCTGATGAACGGTGCGTCGTGTGGAACGCCGCCGCTGGATGGTGGTTGCCGGACGGGGAGCCGATCCAGGGGAAGAGACGACCGGAGGTGCCCGGTCTGGGCACCTCCGGTCACGTATGTCCCTGGATTGATCAGTTCGCCATCAAATCGGCACCACGCCAGCTGAATTCCGGGTCAACCGCGTAGCGTACCGTGATCTTGACCAGATCCTCGGCGTACTTGTTCGCGTGATGCCCACAGAACACCAGTTCGCTCCCACCCGCGAGGGTGATCCGGAGCTTGCCGGCAGCGTTACAGCGGTCGCACCGTTCATCGGCGGCTGGGGGAGCCACCGTCTCGGGCGGCGGCGTGAGGGTCGGGGTCATCGCCTTCCTCCTGCGGTCGTCACCGATGAACACTCTCGTCGGTCATTGCTCACCTATCGTGCAACACCCTTGTGGGGTGTGGCCTTCCCAGTGTGCCCCCGGGGGACCGATGTCACACGTGGTAGAGACAGTGTGCCGTGCAACCAGGGTGCCACGTCAACGATCACGGGTGGGAAACCGACCGGCCAGCACTGGTCGATATACGTCCGGTGATCAAAGCGACACGACTGGTTGACTTTTTGGATCAGTCGAGATAATCCCGGAGGACCTGCGAGCGCGAGGGATGCCGCAACTTCGACATCGTCTTCGACTCGATCTGCCGGATCCGCTCGCGGGTCACCCCGTACACCTGACCGATTTCGTCCAGGGTCCGGGGCTGTCCGTCGGTGAGCCCGAAACGCAGCCGTACCACGCCCGCCTCACGCTCGGAGAGGGTCTGCAGCACCTGCTGGAGCTGATCCTGGAGCAGTGAGAACGACACCGCGTCGACCGCGACGACCGCCTCGGAGTCCTCGATGAAGTCGCCGAGCTGGCTGTCGCCCTCGTCGCCGATGGTCTGGTCCAGGGAGATCGGTTCCCGGGCGTACTGCTGGATCTCCAGCACCTTCTCCGGTGTGATGTCCATCTCCTTGGCCAGCTCCTCCGGGGTGGGCTCGCGGCCCAGGTCCTGGAGGAGTTCGCGCTGGATCCGGCCGAGCTTGTTGATCACTTCGACCATGTGCACCGGGATGCGGATGGTGCGGGCCTGGTCGGCCATGGCCCGGGTGATCGCCTGGCGGATCCACCAGGTGGCGTAGGTGGAGAACTTGTAGCCCTTGGTGTAGTCGAACTTCTCGACCGCGCGGATCAGGCCGAGGTTGCCCTCCTGGATCAGGTCGAGGAAGGCCATGCCCCGCCCGGTGTACCGCTTGGCGAGCGACACCACCAGCCGCAGGTTCGCCTCCAGCAGGTGGTTCTTGGCCCGCTCGCCGTCTCGGGAGATCCACAGCAGGTCGCGCTGCATCTCCCGGACCAGCTTCTCCTCGCCCTCCTCGGCGGCGCGCAGCCGCTCGGCGGCGTAGAGGCCGGCCTCGATCCGCTTGGCGAGCTCGACCTCCTGCTCGGCGTTGAGCAGCGGAACCTTGCCGATCTGCTTCAGGTAGGCCCGGACCGAGTCCGCGGAGGCGGTCAGCTCGGCATCCCGCCGGGCCTGCTTGAGCGCCTCCGACTCCTCGTCGTCCCACTCGAAGTCGTTGTCGGTCGCCGCGTCGGCGGCGTCCGCCTCGGCCGCCTTGGCCAGCTCGGCCGGCTCGTCGACGACCACGTCCTCGATCTCGGCGGCGAGTTCCTCGGGATCGATGTCGCCGTCTCCCGGGCCGTCCGGGTCCAGGTTCTTGCCGGCGGTCGCCTTGGTGGCCTTGGCCGGGGCGCCGGCCGCCTTGGCGGCCTTGGTGCCCCTCCCGGCGGCCTTGGCGGGCGCCTCGCCGGACTTCGCGGTCACCTTGGCGCCAGTGGTCGGCGACCCGCCGTCGGCGGCGAGGGCGGGCTTACGGGCCGCGGGCTTACGCGCCGCGCCGGTCCCCTCGTCGGCCGCGGGCGCCTGCTTCGGTGCCGGCGGAGCCGACTTCTTCGTCGCCTTGGCGGTGGTCGCCCGGGAGGCGGGGGTGGCGGAACGGGCGGCGGCGACCCGACGACGGGTGCTCGCCGAACCGTCGACCACCACGGTCACCCCGGCGTCCGAGAGCGCACGCAGGATCTTCTTGGCCTGGGCCGGAGTCACCTCAGCAGACTCGACAGTGCGCGCCAGCTCGGCCGACGTGAGCTGGCCGCCGGCGTTCCGCGCGTGGGCGATCAGGGTGTCGGTGAGCGAGCGTACGTCGGCGCCGATGTGGCGGGGTTCTGTCACGAATGACCTTCCGGAGGCGATGGAGCGAGCACGGCCGGTTTCGGCCGGCGCAGCGCGGAGCGTCGTGCCGGGCCGATGTGGTTGAGGAACCCCCGTGTCCCGGGCCGGCCGGTGCTCGGCGGTCCGTGGCGCGTGGGCAGGCGTGAATTGTAACGCCGTCTGCGGCGATCATCCTGCGCCGCACGCCGGAGAGGCGGTCGGGGGCTACCGACTCGATACATGTGTGGACTTTGTAAGGATGATACTCGCGGTCGGGGCAGCACGTCACAGGCGTGCGGGAAGGGGACGTCATGCGGGTCGGAACGCCGGCTCCCGAGGAACTGCTGAAGATCGCGGTCGAGATCGCCCGGCAGGCGGCCCAGACCGCGCGCCGGATGCGGGCCGAGGGAGTGTCCGGAATCTCCACCAAGAGCACCGCGACCGACGTGGTCACGGCCGCCGACCGGGCGGTCGAGCGGGAGGTGGTGGCGGCGCTGCGAGACCTGCGGCCCGACGACACCGTGCTGGGCGAGGAGTACGGCGACACCGCCGGCTCCGGTCCGGTCGACCCGGAGTCCGTACGGTGGATCCTGGACCCGATCGACGGCACCGTGAACTACCTGTACGGCCTACCCAACTACGCGGTCTCACTGGCCGCCGAGGTTGGCGGCGAGGTGGTCGCCGGAGTGGTGCGCAACGCGGTCACCGGTGACGAGTGGACCGCCACCCGGGGCGGGGGCGCCTACCGGGACGGCCGCCGGCTGCACGGCTCGACCGAGAGTGATCTGGGCCAGGCGCTGGTCGGCACCGGCTTCGGCTACGACCCGGCCCGGCGGGCGCACCAGGCCGCCGTACTCGGCGGGCTGATCACGTACGTCCGGGACATCCGCCGCTTCGGGGCCGCCTCCATCGACCTGTGCATGGCGGCCGAAGGGCTGGTCGACGCGTACTACGAGCGGGGCCTCAACCTCTGGGACCACGCGGCCGGCGGGCTGATCGCCGCCGAGGCCGGCCTACGGGTCGCCGGACTGGCCGGGGCGCCCGCGGGACGAGAGCTACTCATCGCCGCGCCGCCGGCGCTGTTCGCGCCGTTGCACGACCGGCTGGCCCGGCTCGGTGTCACGGACGGCCCGTAACCGTCGGCGACCCGGTTCGGCTGCCCTGGACCACCGTCGTCCGTCCGGGACCACCGTCGGATCCCGGGTCGTGCGGACCGCCGCCCCGGTGCGGCACCGGGGCGGCGGCAGGTGGGTCGGCTCAGGTCAGGTTCGGGTCGGCGCAGGTCCCGTCCGGCAGCTGCGGTCCGCCGCTGCCCTGGGCCAGCGCCTGGCTCACCTCGGTGATCGTGGCGAGCTGCTTGAAGTCGCTGCCGATCACCACGTCCACCACGTCGTCGGTGCGGTCGATCTGGAAATCGGGCGTCGCCTCGTTCAGGAAGTACGCCTTCAGCACGTGGTAGGAACCGAGGCCCTTCGGGCCGAACCGCAGTACGGCGACGTCGTCGACGCCCTTGTTCTTCGGCTCGTTGCCCGACTTGAGCACCTGGAACTGCCGGTTCTGGAAATCGGTCTTCACCGAGTTCGCCAGCCCCTGGGTGTCGGTCGCGTTGTAGACGTTGATCTTGATGTCCTTCGGCAACCGGAGTCGGGTGTCGGCCAGCTTGGCACCGGGCGGGCAGGCCTCGCCCGCCTCCTTGCCGGCCTGGGTGTCCCGGACCAGCGTGACCGCGACGAAGACCACGGCGACCACTGCGAGCACGCCGACGACGACGAGGGCCCGGACGCGCGCGAAACTCATCTAGTTGGCTCCCCGAAGCTCGTCTGTGACAGAAACCGGCGGGCCGACGCCGGTCGGCCGCCGTTGGCTACCGAGTATGCCGGGGGCGCCGGGCGTTGTCCGACCGGGTGTGGAAACCGGCGGATCCGTCGGCGCGCCGACGACGATCGGCCGACCACTGACCCTATCTTCGTGTCGCCTGAGTCACATTGGGAACAACTCCGGGCGCTCGGACGTACAAGCATGCCGCAGGGACGGTATACATGCCTCGCCCGAAGGGGGGTAAGGTACCCCGCTCGGCGGGGGAAGTTCCGCCCGGCGACCCGCGACCCGGACCTGCGCCGGGGCGGGTAACCGGAAGTGACGGCCGGCCAGCGGGAACCGAAACAGCGTCTTCCGGCGTTACAACCGGAAGCGACTATATCGATATGGGAGAGTGAAACCGATGGCCACCGACTACGACGCCCCGCGTCGCGACGAGGTCGACCTCGGCGAGGACAGCCTGGAAGAGCTCAAGGCTCGGCGGGTCGACTCACAGTCGGCTGCCGTGGACGTCGACGAGGCCGAGGTCGCCGAGAGCTTCGAACTGCCCGGTGCCGACCTGGCCGACGAGGAGCTCACCGTCAAGGTGCTGCCGATGCAGTCGGACGAGTTCCGCTGCGCGCGCTGTTTCCTCGTACACCACCGCAGCCAGCTCGCGGTGGAGCGCAACGGCGAGCTGATCTGCCGCGAGTGCGCCTGAGTTCCTCGGGGGGAGGGGCGGCGACCTCCACGGACGGGGGTCGCCGCGCACGATTCGAGGTGCGACGCGGGCGGGTAGCTGCTTGACTCGATCCGCGCGGTGCCACCGGGCCCCGCGCAGGCGCGGGAGGTCACGATGAGCGGTTCCGACCCGGCACCGGAGAGCCCGGCACCGGCCGGGTGGTCCGGGCCGGACGAGCCGGCGGCGGCCCCGCCCGTCGCCGCCGACCCCGGTACGACGTCTGACCCTGGTGCGACCTCTGAGCCTCGTGCGACGACCTCGCCTCCGGCGGACGGCGCGACACTCGGCAGGACCGTCGGCGCGCTCGCCGACGACGAACTCGACCGGGCCGGCCGCCGACGGATCTTCGGCCGGCTCGTCGACCAGGTACGGGTGCGGGGCGGAAGGCGGCTACTCAAGCCGAAGACGGCGCTGCGCTGGTTGACCGACGTGGTCGCCGAGATCGCCCCGCACGTGCCGATCCGGGACCGGGAAACGCTGCTGCGGCACTTCGACGGCCTGGACGGCGACGTGCTCGCCGAACGACTGGTCCGGAACGCCACCAGGGCGACCGCCGGGGTCGGCGCCGCCGGCGGAGGCGTGGCGGCGGTGGAGTGGGTGGCCACTCCGACGTTGCTCTCGGCACCCGTCCTGCTGGCCGCCGAGACCGTCGCCGTGGTCGCCATCGAGCTGAAGCTGATCGGCGAGCTGCACGAGGCGTACGGCGTCAGGCTGCCCGGCGGTGGCGGCCAGCGCGCCACGGCGCTGCTCCGGTCCTGGGCGGCGCAACGGGGAGTCAATCCGCTGCTGCCCGGGGTGGGTGTCGGTGCGGTGCTCGGCACCGCGGCCCGCAACGAACTGCGGGACCGGCTGCTGCGGCGCTTCGGACGCAACCTGACCACGCTCGGACCGTTCCTGACCGGCGCCGCGGTGGCGGCCTTCCTGAACGGCCGGGCCACCCGTGGGCTCGGCAACCGGATCCGGGAGGACCTGCGTGAGCGCCCGCCGGCGATCGGACGGTGACGGTCGGGCACACCCCAGAACGGTCGGGCCACACCCCACAACGGCCGGGGTCGGCGCCGACCGTCGGACGGTCAGCGGGTCGCGGTCTCCCCGGACGACGCGTCGCGGGCGGCCAGGACGGCCTCGGCGAGCCGGACCGGGTGACGGGAGCTGACCACCCAGTACGGGGTCGGGTCGGCGGGATCGTCCAGCACCACCTGGACGGCGCCGGCGACCCAGGGGCGCTGCACCACGAACGCGAGCGGGTCGGCACCGACCCCGAGCACCTCACGCCGGCCTTCGGCGTCCAGGGCGAGCACGTCCGCGACGTACCGCAGCGGCAGTCGGGCGTCGTCGACCAGGAACTCGCCGTCGTGCACCGCGACCCGGATCCGACCGAGCCAGCCGAGCCCGACGACGGCGAGCGGCAGCAGGACCGCGAACGGCAGCCAGGCCCGGACCCCGGTCCCGCCGAGCCAGAGCTCCAGGGCGAGCAGCGCGGCCACCCCGATGCCGGCCAGCCACCACCACCACGGCAGACTCAACCGTTCGGCGTACCCGGCGCGGGCGGGTACGACGGCGGAATCCGCCACGGTGGGATCCGCCACGGTGGGATCAGGACTCGTCGGGGCCACGCTGTGAGGGTACGGCGCGGCGCGACCCGTTGACCCGGCAGGATGGGGGGACCACCGCCAGATGGCTCCGTGGGACCTCCAGGAGAGTGACAACGTGACACACGTGGTGCCCGTACCGGTCCGGCGGCTCGACCCGGACCTGCCGATGCCGTCGTACGCACATCCCGGTGACGCCGGAGCCGACCTGGTCTCCGCGGAGGAGGTCGAGATCGGGCCGGGGGACCGGCGACTGGTCCGGACCGGGGTCGCCATCGCCCTGCCGGAGGGGTACGTCGGGCTGGTCCATCCCCGGTCGGGCCTCGCGGCCAGGCTCGGTGTGACCGTGCTCAACGCGCCCGGTACGGTCGACGCCGGTTACCGTGGCGAGATTCTGGTCAACCTGATCAACCACGACCGGGTCCGGCCGGCGAAGATCTCCCGGGGTGACCGGATCGCGCAGCTCGTGGTGCAGCGGGTGGAGCGGGCCGAGTTCCGACTGGTCGACGAGCTGCCCGCCTCCGCTCGTGGGGAGGGCGGGCACGGCTCGACCGGCGGGCACGCCGACCTGGTCACCGCGTACGACCCGAGCGAGGAAACTGAGGGGGCGGTCGGCCGGTGACCGCGCGTACGCGCCTCCGCGGCGGTTCCCACCGTCCGCGGTGTTCCCACCCGGCGTCAGCGCCGACCCGTCCCGCAGCCGTGAACGGAAGGTAGCAGGTAAGGACGATGATCTTCTCCCGAGGACGCGGCGGTGGGCGCCACGCCCGCGACGAGCGGTCGGACCGGCCGACGGCCGACACGCAGGACCTGGCCACCGGCGTCGGGGCCGACCGGCGGTCGGGCGGCCCGTACGACAGCGCCGAGTCGGCTCCCGACGTACCGCGGCTCGACCTGGGCAGTCTGCAGATCCCGGCCGTACCCGAGGTCGAGGTGCGGGTCCAGGCCAATCCCGACGGCGTCATCCAGCAGGTCGTCCTGGTGCACGGCGAGAGCGCCCTGCAGCTGGGCGTCTTCGCCGCGCCCCGCTCCGAGGGCATCTGGGACGAGTGGCGGGAGGAGATCCGGACCTCGCTGGCCGCCGACGGTGTGCTGGCCGAGGAGGACGAGGGCGACCACGGCACCGAGTTGAGGGCACGGGTCCGTACCCCGGACGGTGGTGTCGCCGACCTGCGGTTCGTCGGGGTCGACGGGCCGCGCTGGATGGTCCAGGGGGTCTTCCAGGGGCGGGCCGCGAGCGACCCCGCGGCTGCCGCGCCCCTCGCCGCCTGCCTGGACGGGTTGGTCGTCGACCGGGGCAAGGAGGCGAAGCCGGTGCGGGAGCCGTTGCCGCTGCGGCTGCCGAGGGATCCCGGGACCGGCGTCGACGGGGCGGAGGCGGCCGGACCGGTGCCGGACGGCGCGGTCAACGGAGCGGTGTCGGGCCAGCAGACGCCACGGCGTGGTGAGCCCGGCCGGGCCGGCTGAGGGCACGTCGCGACCCGGATCCCGTCCGGGGGTCCGGGTCGGCCGAGGCAGCCCGGCCGCGCCGACCGGCCGGACCGGATCCGGCGTACGCTTGCGGGGCGGCTGTCGACCAGCCGCGTCGAGTGGACGCGCCGACCGGGCGCGCCGGGGAGGGTGACACCGGGTCATGGCGACCGACCAGGGCCGGACGTCGTTGCGAGGCTTCCTGCAGCGGCTGACCGCGAGCGAGGCCGAGATCGAGGCGGAGGAGCTGCAGCGGGAGAGCGCCGAGGTGGGCGGCATGCCGGCCCGGCAGTGCAGCAGGGGTCAGGTGGTGTGCGTGTCGGGCCGGCTGCGCACGGTGGTCTACACCCCGCGCACCAACCTGCCCACGCTGGAGGCGGACCTCTACGACGGCAGCGACATCGTGACGCTGGTCTGGCTGGGCCGCCGGCACATCGCCGGCATCGAACCGGGGCGGCATTTGACGGCTCGTGGTCGCGTGGCGGTCCGGGATGACCGTAAAGTCATCTACAACCCGTACTACGAGCTGGAGCTGCCGCGATGAGGGTGTCGACCGGCGCCGCCAGCCGCGACCGGAAGACGCCCAGATGACAGCTGGACAGCCCCGCACCGACAAGACGGAACGTACGCCGGCCGCCGGCCCGACCGGGCCGGACGAGCCGCTGCCCAGCCTGACCGAGCAGATGGCCGAGCAGCTCGGCGGCTGGCGCGGGATGGTCGAGTCCAGCATCCCGGTGCTCGTCTTCGTGGTGGTCAACATCATCGGCGAACTGCGGCCCGCGGTGATCGCCGCGGTGGCGGTCGCGGTGGCGATCGCGGGGCTGCGGCTGGCCCAGCGGCGGCCGATCCGACACGCGGTCAACGGGCTGTTCGGCATCGGAATCGGCGCCCTGATCGCCTGGCGGACCGGTGACGAGCGGGACTTCTACCTCCCCGGCATCCTCTACGGCTACGCCTACGGCGTGGTGCTGCTCGGCTCCGCGGCGCTGCGGCAGCCCCTGGTCGGCTGGATCTGGTCGATCATCGCGGCCGGTGGGCGGTCGGAGTGGCGGCAGAATCCCCGACTGGTCCGGACCTTCACCTGGCTCACCGTGCTCTGGGGTGTGGTCTGGATCCTCAAGGTCGGCGCCCAGCACGCCCTCTACGTGGCGAACATGACCACGGCGCTCGGCGCCGCGCGCCTGGCACTGGGTTATCCGCCGTACGCCCTGCTGCTGGTGATCACCATCTGGGTCGTCCGCCGGGTGAACCGGCGGGAACCGGCGGTACCGACGGCGACCGTCGTCAACTGACCGGCGACGGGACAGCACCGTCACCGGTCGGTGGGGACGTGTTCAGCGGGTCCGACGGGTCCGTTCGACGCTGTCCGCACCGAGGATCACCGCGCGCACCTCGTCCTCGACCTCGGCGGTGCAGACGAAGATCAGCTCGTCGCCGGCCTCCAGCGGATCGTCCGGGCTGGGCACCAGCACCCGCTTGCCGCGCAGGATCGCGACCAGCGCGGAGTCGCGGGGCAGCGGTACGGCGTGGATCGGGTGGCCGACGTACGGGGCGGTCGGCGGGAGGGTGATCTCGACGAGGTTCGCCTCACCCTGCCGGAACGTCATCAGCCGGACCAGGTCGCCGACGGTGACCGCCTCCTCGACCAGCGCCGCCATCACCCGCGGCTTGCTGACCGCGACGTCGACACCCCACTGGTCGGTGAAGAGCCACTCGTTCTCGGCCCGGTTGACCCGGGCGACCACCCGGGGCACCGCGAACTCGGTCTTGGCCAGCAGCGACAGCACCAGGTTGACCTTGTCGTCGCCGGTGGCGGCGACGACGACGTCGCAACTGGCGATGTCGGCCTCCTCGAGGCTGGTCAGCTCGCAGGCGTCGGCCAGGATCCACTCGGCGGCCGGGACCCGTTCCGGGCGGAGCATCTTCGGCTTCCGCTCGATCAACATCACCTGGTGGCCGTTGTCGATCAGTTCCTGGGCGATCGAGCGGCCCACGTTGCCGGCGCCGGCGATGGCGACCCGCATTCTCAGCGCCCTCCTTCCGGCGGCAGGCTGGCCACCCTCGTCACCTGGTCGGCGATGTCGTCGGTGACCAGCATGGCGAGCTGGTCACCCTCCTGCAGCACGGTCGAGCCGGTCGGCAGCGCGGCGATGCCGAACCGGGTCAGGTACGCGACCCGCGCGCCGGTCGCCTCCTCCAGCCCGCGTAGCGGTCGACCGATCCAGTCGTCGTGCAGCGGCACGTCGATGATCGACACCGTGCTGGTCGGGTCGCGGAAGATCTCCACGTGCCCCTCCGGCACCAGGTGCCGGACGATCCGGTCGGCGGTCCAGCGGACCGTGGCGACGGTCGGGATGCCGAGCCGCTCGTAGACCTGGGCCCGCTTGGGGTCGTAGATCCGGGCCACCACCCGCGAGACGCCGTAGGTCTCCCGGGCCAGCCGGGCGGAGATGATGTTCGAGTTGTCGCCGCTGGAGACGGCGGCGAAGGCGTCGGCGCGTTCGATGCCGGCCTGGCGCAGCACGTCACCGTCGAAACCGGCACCGGTGACCGTGATGCCGCCGAAGTCCGAGCCGAGTCGGCGGAACGCGTCGGCGTCCTGGTCGATGACGGCCACCGAGTGGCCGCGCGACTCCAGGCTGTCGGCCAGCGACGAGCCGACCCGTCCGCAGCCCATGATCACGACGTGCACGTACGTCCTCCCGGGTGACCGCGCGACCTGCCCGCCGCCGTCTGACGGGCTCACCATGAGCGTGCCATGTGGCCCGGCTCCGCCGCCGCCCGACTCCCCCGTCGACCGGTGGGGGAGCGGAGGCCACGCCGGCTGGGAGAGACATCCCGGTTTGGTGCGGAGAATCCCGTGTCACCCGGCTCAGTCCAGAAGATCGGACCCACCGGTCGGTCGACGCGGCGGGGCAGCCGTACCCTTAGCCCTTGTGGCCAGTCCCGCCTCGCTGTTGAAGCGCCTGCTCCTGGGCCGACCCTTCCGGTCGGACAAGTTGCAGCACACGCTGCTGTCCAAGCGCATCGCGTTGCCGGTCTTCGCCTCGGACGCGCTCTCCAGCGTCGCGTACGCCCCCGACGAGATCCTGCTGACGCTCTCCATCGCCGGTACCTCCGCCTACCTGTTCTCGCCGTGGGTCGCCCTGGCCGTGGTGGTGGTGATGCTGACCGTGGTGGCGAGCTACCGGCAGACGGTGCACGCCTACCCCTCGGGTGGCGGCGACTACGAGGTCGCCACGGTGAACCTGGGTCCGAAGTTCGGCGTCGGGGTGGCCAGCGCGCTGCTCGTCGACTACGTGCTGACCGTCGCGGTCTCGGTCTCGTCCGGGGTGGCCAACCTCGGTTCGGTGCTGCCGTTCGTCTCCGAACACCGGGTGATCATCGCGGTCACCGCGGTGATCCTGCTCACCGCGGTGAACCTGCGCGGCCTGCGGGAGTCCGGCACCGCGTTCGCCATTCCGACGTACGGCTTCATGATCGTCATCGTCGGCATGATCCTCACCGGCCTGGTCCGGGTCTTCGTCCTCGGCCACGACCTGAAGGCACCCAGCGCCGACCTGGTCGTCAGTGCCGAGCACGCCGACATGACCGCGTTCGCCATGATCTTCCTGCTGCTGCGCGCCTTCTCCTCCGGCTGCGCCGCGCTGACCGGTGTCGAGGCCATCTCCAACGGCGTACCCGCGTTCAAGCCGCCGAAGAGCCGCAACGCGGCCACCACCCTGCTGCTGCTCGGGTCGGTCGCGATCGTGATGATCCTGGGCATCATCTGGCTCTCCCGGCTGACCGGCCTGCAGTTCATGGAGAACCCGGCCCGCCAGCTCGAGCAGGGGCCGGCGGACTACGTGCAGAAGACCGTCACCGTCCAGCTCGGCCAGACCATCTTCGGTGACAACGTCCTGCTCTTCGTGGTTGCCGGCGCGACCGCGCTGATCCTGTTCCTGGCCGCCAACACGGCGTTCAACGGTTTCCCGGTGCTCGGCTCGATCCTGGCCCAGGACCGCTACCTGCCCCGGCAGCTGCACACCCGGGGCGACCGGCTGGCGTTCTCCAACGGCATCATCTTCCTCGCGGTGGCGGCGAGCCTGCTGATCGTCGCCTTCCAGGCCGAGGTGACCCGGCTGATCCAGCTCTACATCGTCGGCGTCTTCGTCTCCTTCACGCTCTCCCAGGCGGGCATGATCCGGCACTGGAACCGGCTGCTGCGTACCGAGCGGGATCCGCAGGCCCGGCGGCGCATGATCCGGTCGCGGGGCATCAACACGTTCGGGGCGGGGCTGACCGGGACCGTCCTGGTCATCGTCCTGATCACCAAGTTCCTGCTCGGTGCCTGGATCGCGATCGCCGCGATGGCGGTGATCTACGTGGTGATGCTCGCCATCCGGCGGCACTACGACCGGGTCGCCGCCGAGCTGACCCCACCCGAGGGCCGCCCGGTGCTGCCCGCCCGCAACCACGCGATTGTGCTGGTCAGCAAGGTGCACCAGCCGACCCTGCGGGCTGTCGCCTACGCCAAGGCGACCCGGCCGGACACCCTGACCGCGTTGACCGTCAACGTCGACGAGAACGACACCCGGGCCGTGCAGGCCGACTGGGAGCGCCACGGCATCAGGGTGCCGCTGACCGTGATCGACTCGCCGTACCGGGAGATCACCCGCCCGATCCTCGACTTCGTCGCGTCGGCCCGTCGGGAGTCACCGCGCGACGTGGTCACGGTCTTCATTCCGGAGTACGTCGTCGGCCACTGGTGGGAGAACCTGCTGCACAACCAGAGCGCGTTGCGGATCAAGGGCCGACTGCTGTTCGAACCGGGGGTGATGGTGACCAGCGTGCCCTGGCAGCTGGAGTCCAGCGCCCGCAAGAACCTGGACCGGTTCGACGCCACCCTGAGCCGTGGACCGGCCCGGGGGCCACGCGGTGCCACCCTCGGCGACCTGGTCGCGCCGTCCCGCCGACCCGACCGGGACATCACCGATCCGCCGCCGGCTCCCGGCCACGACGCGGCCGGACCCCGATGAGCACCGGCGCGAGCCCACGTTCCACCGTGGACCCGACGGGGGGTGCCGGCGGGCCGTCACGTCCCGCCGACCCGGCGGGTTCCGGTGGACGGCCACGTCCCGCCGACCCGTCCGGGCCAGGCGAGGCGGAACGGGTCGAGCTCACCATCGGCCCGGTGGCGCACGGCGGGCACTGCGTGGCCCGGCTCGACGGCCGAGTGGTCTTCGTCCGGCACACGCTGCCCGGCGAGCGGGTCGTCGCCGAGATCACCGAGGTACGCCGGGACTTCCTCCGGGCCGACGCGGTCGAGGTACTGGAGGCAGCGCCGGAGCGGGTCGAGCCGCCCTGCCCGTACGCCCGGCCAGGCCGGTGTGGCGGCTGCGACCTGCAGCACGTCGCGCCGGACGCACAGCGGGCCTGGAAGGTGGACGTGGTCCGCGAGCAGTTGCTGCGACTCGGCGGACTGAGCCCGGCGGAGGTCGACGCGCTGGACGTCCAGGTGCAGGCGCTGCCCGGCGGGCAGCTGGGCTGGCGGTCCCGGGTCCGGTACGCCGTCGACGCCGCAGGCCGGGCCGGTCTGCTCAAGCACCGCTCGCACGAGGTGGTGCCGATCGACCGCTGCCTGATCGCCCACCCGGCGATCCAGGAACTGCCGGTCCTCTCGGCGGACGGGCGGCGGTGGCCGGACGCCGACGCGGTGGAGGTGATCGCCTCCACCGGTGGCGACGTGGTGGTCCGCGCCCTGCGGGACGGCGGTCTGGTCGCCGGTGGCGACCTGGCCGAGCCCGACGTCCGGACCGGGCCGTCGCACGTCGTGCCGCGATCGGCGGACGGTACGCCGTCGCCCGGGATCTCGGGCACCGGCGCGGCGACGACCGGGACGGTACGGGAGCACGCCGTCGGCCGGACCTGGTGGTTGCCACCGGAGGCCTTCTGGCAGGTGCACCCGGCCGCCGCCGACACCCTGACGGCGGCGGTGCTCGACCTGCTGGACCCGCGAGAGGGCGAGTCGGCCTGGGACCTCTACGGCGGCGCCGGCCTCTTCGCGGCGGCCCTGGCCGACCGGCTCGGGCCGACCGGACGGGTCACCGTGGTCGAGTCGGCACCGGCGGCGGTCGACGCCGCCCGGGAGAACCTGCGCGACCTGCCCCGGGTCGAGATCGTCCGGGCGTCGGTCGGCCCGGCACTGGCCCGGCGGCGGATCATCGGCCCGGTGGACCTGGTGGTGCTGGATCCGCCCCGGTCCGGGGCCGGCGCCGCCGTCGTCCGGGACGTCGTGGCCGCCGCCCGGCGGGCCGTCGCCTACGTCGCCTGCGACCCGGCGGCCTTCGCCCGGGACGTCCGCACGTTCCGGGCCGCCGGTTGGCGGCTCGCCGCGCTGCGGGGCTACGACCTCTTCCCGATGACCCAGCACGTCGAGTTGGTGGCCCTGCTGGTCCCCGGCGTGTGAACGGCGGGGACCACGTCCCCCCTGTCAGTTGTCGAACCAGAAGACGATCCGGACATCCGCCGGGTCACCCAGGCCGGACAGGGCGGCGAGTCGATCGAAGTACCGCCGCCCCAGGAAGTCCCGCAGCGTCAGATGCGCACCCTCGCCCTCCGCGGCCAGGGCGGCACCATCTCCGTCCCGGGTGACGCGCCGGTCCCAGAACACCTGGTCGTAGTCGTAGCCGAGCAGCTCGGCCAGGGTCAGCCACGAGGCGTGGTGTACGTCGCGGCCCCACGCGTCATGCTCGACCCGCACCTCCAGCGACACGTCGCCCGGCAGTCCCCGCGGGCTGGCGATCACCGGCGAGCGCGAATAGTTGCGTACGTCGGCGAGGAAGCCGAACAGGCGGTAGTCGAAGTCCGGAAACACCTCATCGCGGTCGTTCTCGTCCGCCCGGTCCGGGAACAGGTTCCGTGCCCACCGCCACCCGCCCCCGGTGCGGACCTCCGCGTACGACCAGATGTCACATCCCATCGCCAGTGCACTCCTCTGGTGCGGTGCCGATGTGTCGGACCCGGCGGACGAACGGCCGCGAACGCTACCGGGCGCCGCGTCGCTTCAACGTCCGCTCGTAGTCCTGGAACCGGGCCTTGGCGATCGCCGAGCGGGTGGCCGACCGCAGCACGATGCCCTCCGCCCGTCCCGGCGGGCCGTCCAGCGCCACCCGGGTCTGCGGCAGGTACTCCCGGAGCAGCTGGTACGTCTTGTCGAGGTCGGTCGGCAGGTCCGCCGCCTCGAGTACGTCGAGCCGGGGCACGATCTCCAGTCCGTCGACCCCGGCGGTGCTCAGCAGCGCCGACTCGTCCAGGAACCGCTGGCCGCCGCTCTCCCGCCAGGACGAGAGCTGCTGCGCCGGCCAGTCCAGCAGTTCGGCGTAGTCGTCGACGACCGCCACGTCGAACAGCCGGGCTCCGACCGTGCGGCTCGCGGTGTAGTGCTTGCTGGCGCCGGTCACCTTCCCGCCGTAGACCTCCAGGTAGCGGACCACGATCCGGTCCCCGTCGACCGGCGGCAGCCGCTCGGCTATCGGACGCAGCGCGTCGACGATGCCGAGGGCCGGGTTGGCGATCAGGTCGCCCCGGGCGTGCAGCAACTCCTCCCGGCTGCCGATCAGGTAGCTGCCGTCCGGCAGCGAGACGATCCGACCGTTCGTGCCGTCGACTTTCTCGGTCAGGCTGACCCGGCCAGTGAACCGCACGGTCTCCTCGAGCAGGCCACCGTTGCGCGGGTCGAGTGTGTGGTAGGTCGGGATCGACGGGTACTTGGTCATCGAGTTGACGGCCCGCAGATCCGTGTTGCGCACGTTGAAGCTGGACATCTCGGCCCCCGTGTTCGCCTGCCGTTGACGGTCAGGTCTACCTAACGAGACGCGGGCCGCCGCCGGCAACACAAATATCCTGAGAGCCTCGTGGGCGATCAGGGCGCGACGGGCGCGGGCACCCCGGAGCGGATCGAGGCCGCCTCCGAATCGCGGCGGGTTGCCCGGGCGGCCGCCCGGTCCCGCAGCCGGATCCAGGCGACGATCAGGAGAATTAGCGGCAGCAGGGGCAGGGCGACGACCAGGACGACGATCGCGGCGAGAAGCTGTCCGGCGGCGTACCGGCCGGAGACCCGAGAGCGTCGGCCGGGGGAGGCGGGGGACGGGGAATCCTGGGGAAGATCGGCAGGCGGCATGGCGAGACCTTAGGGGAGGGTCGGAATACCGGCCATACTACGGCCCTTGGGGGCTTCTGCCCGATTTTTCGTTCGTTCGGTGGAGGTACGGGCGGCCACTCGCCGTACCGATGTGTCAACTGATCGCGACGGTGCGCCGTCCGGTCAACGGGACTCTGCCGATCGACGGGCCCGGCCGGGGCCATCCCCCGATCCGGCGTCCCCGTATCGGCTGCCCGGCTGCGGGTCGGGCCGGTCCCGATAGACTCAGCGGCTATGAGCCTGCGTAGGGAGCGACTGAGCCAGCCCACTGCCGTGCGGCCCGATACCCCTGCCGAACGGGGCGAGGTGACGGCATGAGCGTGGAGGAGGAGACCATTCCCACCGGACGGATGCTGAGCGCGGTCCGCAGCCCGCAGGACGTCAAGCGGATGACCGCCGAGGAGCTGGCACTGCTCGCCGCGGAGATCCGGGACTTCCTGGTCGCCAAGGTCTCCCGCACCGGCGGACACCTCGGCCCCAACCTCGGTGTCGTCGAGCTGACCCTCGCCCTGCACCGGGTCTTCGACTCGCCCCGGGACCGGCTGCTCTTCGACACCGGTCACCAGGCGTACGTCCACAAGATCCTCACCGGTCGGCAGGAGGGCTTCGACCAGCTGCGTCAGCGCGGCGGGCTCTCCGGCTACCCGAGCCAGGCCGAGAGTGAGCACGACCTGGTCGAGAACTCGCACGCCTCGACCGCCCTCTCCTACGCCGACGGGCTCGCCAAGGCGTACGCGCTGCGCGGCGAGTCGCGCAGCGTGGTCGCGGTGGTCGGCGACGGGGCACTCACCGGCGGCATGTGCTGGGAGGCGCTGAACAACATCGCCGCCGCCCGCAATCCGCTGGTGATCGTGGTCAACGACAACGGCCGGTCGTACGCGCCGACGATCGGCGGACTCGCCGACCACTTGTCGACGCTGCGGCTCAACCCCGGCTACGAGAAGGTCCTCGACACCGTCAAGGAGGCGCTCGGCTCGACCCCGCTGGTCGGCAAGCCGATGTACGAGGTGCTGCACGCGGTCAAGAAGGGCATCAAGGACGCGGTCGCCCCGCAGGCGATGTTCGAGGACCTCGGCATCAAGTACCTCGGCCCGGTCGACGGGCACGACGTCGCCGCGGTCGAGTCGGCGCTGCGCCGGGCCAAGGGCTTCGGCGGGCCGGTGATCGTGCACGCGGTGACCCGCAAGGGCCTGGGCTACCGGCCGGCCGAGGAGGACGACGCCGACTGCCTGCACGGCCCGAGCAGCGCGTTCGACGTGCAGACCGGCAAGCTGCTGGCCGCCCCGTCGGTGAAGTGGACCCATGTCTTCGCCGACGAGCTGGTCAAGGTTGCCGACGAGCGGCCGGACGTGGTCGGCATCACCGCCGCGATGGCCGAGCCGACCGGGATCGCCTCGCTGGCCCGCAAGTACCCGGAGCGGGTCTACGACGTGGGCATCGCCGAGCAGCACGCGGCCACCTCGGCCGCCGGGCTGGCGATGGGTGGCCTGCACCCGGTGGTCGCGGTCTACGCCACCTTCCTCAACCGGGCCTTCGACCAGGTGCTGCTCGACGTCGCGATGCACAAGCTGCCGGTGACGTTCGTGCTGGACCGGGCCGGCATCACCGGCCCGGACGGGCCGAGCCACTACGGCATCTGGGACATGTCCGTCTTCGGGGTGGTGCCCGGGCTGCGGATCGCCGCGCCCCGGGACGCCGCCACGCTCCGGGCCGAGTTGCGCGAGGCGGTCGCGGTCGAGGACGGCCCGACGCTGCTGCGCTTCCCGACCGGTACGGTCGCTGCCGACCTGCCGGCGATCCGCCGGGTCACCGCCCCCGACTCGGTTTCCGGCGGGGTGGACGTGCTGGCCGAGTCGGCCCGCACCGATGTACTGCTGGTCGCGGTGGGCGCCTTCGGGCAGCTCGGCGTCGAGGTGGCCGCCCGGGTCGCGGAGCAGGGCTACGGCGTCACCGTGGTCGACCCGCGCTGGGTCCGGCCGGTTCCGGCCGAACTGGTCACCCTGGCGGGGGCGCACCGGCTGGTGGTCACCGTCGAGGACGGGGTACGCGCCGGTGGTGTTGGTGACGCGCTGGCCAAGGCGATGCGCGACGCCGACGTGCGGGTGCCACTGCGGGACCTGGGCGTGCCGTCGGTCTGGCAGCCGCACGGGACCCGGGCGCAGATCCTCGCCGACCTGGGGCTGACCGCCCAGGACGTGGCCCGGAACGTCACCGGCTGGGTCTCCCAGCTCGACGGCGAGTCCATCGCCCCGGTCCGGGTGACGGCGGACCCCGAGGCGACCGGCGGGCGGGCGGCCGCGAACGGCGACCAGAACGGTCAGCGGGTGACCAAGGGCCGCAACGGTCGCGGCTGAACCAACCAGGGTGGCCGCAACGGTCGCGGCTGAACCAACCAGGGTGGCTCCGGCCACCGTTGTCGACCTGATCGAAGGGGCCCGGCCACTGGCCGGGCCCCTTCGGCACACGGAGACGGCGGCGTCGCCGGGACGCGCGGCCGGGCGCGGTCAGTCA
Organism: Plantactinospora sp. B5E13; assembly: GCF_039871775.1. Lineage (NCBI taxonomy): Bacteria > Bacillati > Actinomycetota > Actinomycetes > Micromonosporales > Micromonosporaceae > Plantactinospora > Plantactinospora sp. B5E13. The sequence continues at coordinate 47,952 of NZ_JBDPLT010000004.1, read as the reverse complement.
GGGCTGACCGAACGTTGGGTGGTCTTGTCCGGGGCGATCAGCCTGAAGGTCGCCTGGGTGGCCGGCTTGTCCAGCACCGCCAGCCCGGGTCGGTCGACCCGACGTACCGTGTCCGGTGGCGGCACAAGGCTGCTGTCCGCGGTGTTCTTCCAGGTCAACACCACGACCGGGCGGGCCAGCGGTACGACGTACAGTTGCAGCGGCTCGACCCGGTCGGCGGCCGACACCGCCGGCGGAGCGCCGCCGGGGCGGATCACGGCCGCGGTCATCATCCCCTCGTCGGTGCGCCAGGTGAGTTCGTCGAGCCGGGCCGGTTGCCCGGCACCGTCCAGGTCGACCTCGCCGAGGGTCCGGGTCGCGACCCGGTCGATCGGCCAGGACGCCGGTACGGACTCCAGGCTCGGCCGGTCGTGGACCCGGTGGGCGATGCTGCCGAACGGCCCGGTCCGGTCACCGAGTGCACAGGTGTCCAGGCCTTCCAGCGCCCGGCCGCCCGATCCGGTGTCGTCGCCGACCAGCGGGTACCGGGGCCCCGGGGTGTTGGTGCCGAGGTCGAGGAGACGTTCGGCGGCCTTGCCGTTCGGCAGTGACTCGCTGGGCCGCAGCCGGGCGGTGACCGTGACGGCGGTGCAGGACGGTACCGGCACCGGGCCGGTCAGCCCGTCGGTGACGGGCAGTGGGTTCCGGTTCGGGTCGAGCAGCCGGTCCACCCGGGCCGAGACGAGGTAGCGCCGGCCGGACGGCAGTTGCAGAGGGAGTACGTCGGAGTAGACCAGGTAGCCCGGCTCGGTGTACTCGACCGCCCGCTCCACGGTGAAGCGGTCGCCGTCGCCGGTCAGCTGCAGCAGCCACGACGCCGACTCGCCCGGCACGTCCGCGGCGACGAACGCCCGCCGCGCCTTGTCGAGTTCGCCGAGCCAGAGGATGCCCGAGGTCGGCAGGTGCACGCGGTCGTCCACCGGTGAACGCCACCCGTCCACCGCCTTCGCGACCGCGGCGGTCGCCTGTGGATCCGTGGCGAGGTTGCCCCGGGCGGGCCACACCGGCAGGGTGCCGTCGAGCGTGTCGTAGCCGACCCGCAACGCCACCGCGGGCTCGGTCGGGATCGTGCCGCATCCGCCCACGAGGAGCGCGGCAGCCACCGCCACACCGGCCATCGCGCGCCGCGTCACCGCGGGCCGCGTCGCTCCGGGACGCCAGACTCCGCGCCGGGTCACTCCGGGCAGTGTCGTTGCGCGCCGTGTCACTCCGAGACGAGGGACTGAGCCCACCCCTGTGCCCCCGATCCGTCTCAGCTGACTACAGATGCCACATCCTACGAGATCTCGGACGCCCGCCGGGCGACACCCGGGAAACGTGGACCGATCGGGTCGGCGCGCCGTACCACCCCGACGCCCGGCCCGCCCGCCTGACGGTAACCAGCAGCCCAGGCGCCCGGGACCCCGGACATACTCCTGTAGACTCCGCCGACTGTGACGCTTGCCGCACCACGTCTCGAAACCACACCGGATCCGGGGGCCACCGAGTCCGGCGGGCGGACGGTGACCGGAGCCGACGCGGGTGCGGCAGGTCCCGGCGCCGCCGCGTCGACCGGACCGGGCCACGACGCCGACGACGGTGCGACGGCCGGCCCCGGAGCGGGCCCGACGGCCGACGCCCCGGCCGACCCGCGACCGGCCCGCGCCGGCGAGGAGCCGGGCACGCCGGACCGGAACACCGGCAGCGGTACGGACCGGCCGCCCCGCTGGCCCACCTGGCGGCGTGACCTCGCGGTGTACGGCGCCTTCCTGCTCGCCGCGCTCTGGGTGACCAGCCAGATCTGGCTCGACCCGGCCGGCCGGGTGGCCGCGCTCTACAGCAGCGACCCGGCCCAGGTGCAGTACTTCCTCGCCCACTCGGTCCGGGTGGTGCTGCACGGCGAATACCCGTTCTTCACCGACCGGCTGAACTATCCTGACGGCGTCAACCTGATGGCCAACACGGCGATCCTGGGGCTCGGCATCCCCATGATCCCGGTGACCCTGCTCTTCGGACCGGCCGTCTCGTTCGTGGTGCTGGTGACGCTCGGCCTCGCCGGCACCGCCTCCGCCTGGTATTACGTCATCTCCCGACACCTGGTCCGGGCGCCCGTCGCGGCGATCGTCGGCGGCTGGTTCTGCGGGTTCTCCCCGGCGATGCTCTCGCACGCCAACTGGCACCCCAACATCATCTCCCAGTTCCTGCTGCCGTTCATCGTCTGGCGGGTTATGGTGCTGACCCGCTCCACCCGCCCGGTCCGGGACGGGGTGATCCTCGCACTGCTGGTGACGTACCAGGCGTTCATCAACGAGGAGATCCTGCTCTTCACCGCGCTGGCCTGCGGCGTCTTCCTGACCGCCGTACTGGTGCAGCAGCCGGGCCGGTGGCGGGCGGCGTGGCGGCCACTCCTCGCCGGACTGGCGGTCTGCGCCGTACTCGCCGGGGCGCTGCTGGCGTACCCGCTGTACGTGCAGTTCGCCGGCAGGCAGGCGTACCACGGGCTCAGCGACGCGGTCCGGGACTACGGCAACGACATCGCCGCGTTCTTCGCGCCCGGGTCCACCACCCTCGGCGGCAACGAGCGGGCGAACCTGGATCTCGCCCCGAACTACTCCGAGGAGAACGCGTTCTTCGGCTGGAGCCTGACACTGCTCGCCGTCGCGGTGGTGGTCTGGCTCCGCCGTGAGGTGGTCATCCGGGCGCTCGCCGCCACCGGCCTGATCTTCGCGATCCTCTCCCTCGGCGAGCGGATCTCCTGGTGGAACCGGGGAGCGTTCTGGGGGCCGTGGGAGGTGCTGGTCAAGGCGCCACTGCTCGACGCCGTCGTACCGACCCGGTTCGGGCTGATCACCTCTGTCGTGATCGGACTCCTGCTCGCCCTCGCCACCGACCGGGCCTGGGCGATGCGGCCCGCCGACCAGCGTACGGTCCGGACGGTGGTGGTGACCGCGCTGGTCGTCGCCCTGCTGCCGATCCTGCCGCTGCCGTTGCGGGAGGTCAGCCGGCCGCCCGTACCGGACTTCATCACCTCCGGGCAGTGGCGGCCGTACGTCGGCACCGACCAGACGCTGGTGCCGGTGCCGATCCCGGCGATGGGACACACCAACGGCATGCGCTGGGCCGCCTACACCAACCTGGACTTCAAGATCCCGGGCGGTTACTTCCTGGCCCCGCGCAACGGCAACACCGGTGACCCGGGCCGGTTCGGCGGTCGCCCCAGCGGCCTGAGCGCGATGCTGGACCGGGTCTCCACCACCGGCCGGCCGGTGACCCTGACCGACCGGCAGCGTCGTCGGAGCCTGGACGAACTGCGCCAGTGGCGGGCCGCCATCCTGGTCCTGCCGGTCCGGCAGGCCAACGTCGAGGCGCTGCGTCGTACCGTCGACCAGCTCGCCGGACCCGCACAACGGGTCGACGACGTGTGGGTGTGGGACATCCGGCCCCTGACCAGCCGTACCGTCGGGTGAGCGGGCCGGGACGACCTGACGGGGCCGCGTCGAGGAGCGCGGTCGCCACCGACGTGCCGACGGCCGGCCACCCGTCCGACTCCGATCGTCCCGACCGGCTCCGCCGGCTTCCGCTGGTTGGTCGACTCTGCCGGCTTCCGCTGGTCGACCGGCTCCGCCGGCGGCGCGGCCCGCTGCTGGACACCGTGGTCGTCCTGTTCCACCTGGCCGTCGCCGGCTACGTCACCGCCGGGTTGTGGCGGCACCGGGACCGGATGACGTACGCCGACAACGACATGATGCTTTTCGAGTGGATGCTCGCCCGGGCCGCGCGTGCGGTCACCGAGCTGGAGAACCCGTTCTACAGCACCGCCTTGAACGCGCCGGACGGGGTCAACCTGATGGCGAACACCTCGGTGCTGGGGTTCGGCCTGCCGCTGGCCCCGGTGACGCTGCTGTTCGGCTCGCAGACGACGTACCTGCTCGCCGTGGTGCTCTCCCTGGCCGGCACCGCCACCGCCTGGTACCTGTTCCTGTCCCGACGGCTGCGCACCGGCCGGGTCGGCGCCCTCGTCGGAGGGCTGTTCTGCGGATTCGCCCCCGGGATGATCTCGCAGGCCACCGGGCACCTGCACATGATCGCGCAGTTCCTGGTGCCGGCGATCCTCGCGGTGGTCTTCGACCCCCGCACCGACCGGGTGCTCCGGCGCGGCGTCCTGCTCGGGCTCCTCGTCACGTACCAGGTCTTCCTCGGCGAGGAGGTGCTGGTCTTCCTGGTCCTCGCCTGTGGACTGTTCACCCTCGGCCACGTGGCCGCCGCCCCTCGGGACGTACGCCGGTTGGCGCCGGCCTTCCTCGGCCGGCTCGGGATCGGCGCGCTGACCGGGTCGGTGCTGCTGGCGTACCCGCTCTGGTTCCAGTTCTTCGGACCCGGGCACTACCGGGGGCTGCCCTTCGACCCCGCCGGCTACGCCCTGGACCTGGAGTCGTTCACCACCTCCGCCCGACAGTCGATCACCGGCTTCGACTCGGTCCCCGGCCTGCTCTCGCCGAACCCGACGGAGGAGAACTCCTTCTTCGGGCTCCCGCTGATCGTGCTCTGCGTGGTGATCGTGATCTGGCAGTGGCGTCGGTCGATGGTCCGGGCCCTGGCGCTCTGCGGGGTGGTCTTCGCCATCCTGTCGCTCGGCCGGGACGTCCGGCTGGGCGGGCAGCTGCTCGACGTACCCGGTCCGTACCGGCTGGTCGCCGAACTGCCCCTGCTCGACCTGGCGGTCCCGGCACGGTTCCCGCTGATCTGCGTACCGGTCATCGGCATCCTGTTGGCGGTCTCCCTCGCCGAGGTCCACCGACGGCCGGTGCCGGCAGCGACCGACGCGGTGCGGGCGGCCGACGCGATGCGGGCGGCCGGCGCCGACCAGCCGGACGTGGCGGCCGACGTCGGTCGGCCCGAGCCGGCGGACGCGGCCGACCGGCCGGTCCGGGAACGGACGCCGGTCCGGCTGCTCTGGACCGGCGCGGTGGTCGCCGCACTGCTGCCGTTGGTGCCGGCGCCGCTGCGGACCAAGCCGGTCTGGCCGGTGCCGGAGTTCGTCGCGAGCGGCCAGTGGCGGGCGTACGTCCCACCGGGGCGGACCCTGGTGCCGGTGCCGCCGACCACCGGTGGTGAGGCGACGGCCGGAATGTACTGGTCGGCCCGGACCGGCCTGGCGTTCACCGCCCCGGGCGGCTACTTCATCGGCCCCGCCGGCCCGGACGATCCGCAGGGCCGCTGGGGCTCACCGGACCGCCCCACCGCCGTGCTGCTGGACCGGGTCGCCTTCACCGGCGAGGTGCCGGTGATCGGCGACGCGGAACGCCGACAGGCGGTCGAGGACCTGCGACACTGGCGGGCGGCGATCGTCGTGCAGGGCGGTCTGCACCGGGGCGCGCCGGTCAAGGAGACCCTGGACAGGCTCCTCGGCCCGGGTCGGGAAATCTCCGGCGCCTGGGTCTGGGACGTGCGCCCGCTCGTCGGCGGCTGACCCGGCGCGTCGGGCGCCGAGTGGTGGGGCAGGGCCCCGTCCCGACGTTTCCGGTAGCGGAGGGCGCCCTGCCCCGACAGCTCAGCCGACCAGGGGTCGGACGTCCCAGAGCCAGACGTCGTCGACCCGCTGCCCGGGGCCGAGCAGCCCGGCGAGCAGGACGTGCAGCGCGGGAGCGGACGGGTGGTCACCGAGCACCACCACCGAGGCCCGCCAGAACTTCAGGTCCTCGATCGCCTGACGCCGGTTCTCTTCGGTGATCGCCGGTGCGGCGCCCCGGTCCATGGTGCCGTAGATCAGCATGCTGGTCGGCCGGGACGGGGCACCGAAAACCCCGAAGCCGTCCACGTCCGGGCCGATGAAGTAGCCGGCCGGGATCGGGAACTCCTGCCCGGTCAGCGCGCTCCAGCGCAGCGTGGAGAGCCCGTGCACGTTGCTCGGGATCGGCACCGGGACGAGGGTGCGCCCCGCCGGCACGTACGGACGCCAGGCGCCGGAGGTGATGAAGTGCGGCGGCGGGTCGACGTGCTGGGCCGGCAGCGGACGGGGGAAGATCGGCAGCAGGGCCAGGGCCACCGCCGCGTACGCCAGGATCTTCACCCGGACCGGACGTACCTCGATCTTGGCGATCTCTTCCCAGGCGAGCGCGACGAGGACACCGACCGCGCCGACGGTGACCAGACTGAGCCGGGTCGGCATCATCATCTCGACCAGCGGCAGGTTTTCCGGCAGCAGTTTCCAGGGGCCCTCGAACTCGGTCAGTTCCCCGTTGTAGCGGACCTGCCGGCCGACCGAGGCGACCGCGAAGCCGACCCCGACCAGGCTGGCGATCCGGGCGGTCAGCGACGTCCGCCAGAGCAGGACGGCGACCAGCACGGCCAACCCGACCAGCGGCCAGCCGAGCCAGGTGTTCTGCTCGGTCAACCCGATGGTCTTCTCCACCTCGGGAATGCCGCCGAGACTGTCCCGGGGGAAGGTGACGAACGCCTTCAGGTCCTCGCCCCAGTTGTGGAAGACGCCGCCCTGCAGTCCCCGGTAGGACTGCGGCCCGTTGAACTGGTACCAGATCGGGTAGCCGGCGAGCAGCAGGGCCAGGCCGCCGCCGACGCCGAGCGCGCGCAGGAGGGTCCACAGCCGGGCCCGGGTCTGCGACCAGCGGAAGACCGCGAGCAGCAGCATGATCACCGCACAGGCCAGCGCGGTGAGTAGCAGCATCTCCTCGTTGATGAAGATCTGGTACGCCACCAGCAGGCCCAGCACGATCCCGTTGCGCAGCCAGCGGCCCGGCTCACCGAGGCGCAGCACCCGGACCACGATCAGCGGGAGCAGGAAGTTCGAGACGAAGTTCGGCTGCCCGTTGGCGTGGTGGATGATGCCGGGCGCGAAACCGAGGAAGGCGCCGCCGACGAACGCCGCAGCCCGGGAGCTGACCAGGTGACGGGAGAGCGCCCAGTAGGACGTCGCGGCGGTCGCGGCCAGCGCCCCGCCGAGATAGATCGCGTACGTCACCTGCGGGCCGAACAGCAGGGTGAGCGGGGCCAGCGGGATGCTGATGCCGAGCACCGAGGTGTTGGCCATCATGTTGACCCCGTCCGGCGCGTTCTGCCGGGCGGAGAAGAGCGGGTTCTCCAGGTGCCGTACCGAGTAGGCGCCGTGCGAGAGCAGCCACTCGAACCAGCTGTGGTCGGTGGGCAGGTGCGACGACACCCGGTGGTTGATGTCCGCCCAGTAGTTGGCGCAGACGAAAACGCCGAGGAGGACGTACGCTCCGATGACCAGTACGTCGGCCCGCGCGGGCGACCGGAACCTGTGCCAGGGGCGGGATCGACCGGCATCGGTCGATCCGGCCTCGGCATCCGTTGCGTGCTTCACCACCGGAGCTGCCACGAGGCGCCATCGTACAGGTGGCGAGGTGCCCGATTTGCCACCACCCGCCATGGTCCGGTCCGGGCTGGGGCAAGCCGTGGAAGGGAGCCGGAGTGCCCATCATCGAACTGGGTGAACTCGGTCCCGGGCCGGCGTCCGAGGCGGTCCGCGCCGCCGACGGCCGGTCGGGCGGGGCCGCGGTCCGGTCGGTTCGGCGCCGGCGGGACGTACGCCGGACCGGGGCGGCGGCGGTGCTGGTCGGCTCGCTCGCGATCGTCGCCGCCGGGGAACCGGTGCCCCGGCCGCTGCCGGAGCTGACGGTGCCGGCCCGACTGGGCGCCACCGTCCACGCGGTCGGGGACTGGCTGTTCGTCGCCGACCCGCTCGAAGCCGGCACCCAGCGGCAGGAACTGGCCGCCTACCGGATCCCGGACGACGCCGGCGGCTGGGGCGGGAGGGACGAACTGGCGCCCCGGTGGCGGATCGTGCTGCCCGCCGGCGAGGTCGGCGCGCTGACGATGGTGGGTGCCACCCTCGTGTTCAGCACCCGGTCGTACCGCGACCGCGCCGCACTGGGCCGGGTGACGGCGCTGGACCTGACCAGCGGGGCGGTCCGGTGGTCGCGGGAGGCGTACCTGGAGGTGGTCAACCCGGCCGGTCAGCTGCTGCTGTCCGGCACCGCCGATCCGTCGGTCGACCCGGCCACCCCGTTGCGGGCGGTGGACCCGGTCTCCGGGGAGGTCCGCTGGTCACTGCCGGGCCCGGCCGGCGTCCGGCGCCACTATCCGTGGCTCGGCGGTGCCGCGCCGCCCACCATGGTGGTGGTCGAACCGTCCGGTCGGGTGGAGAGCCGGGACACCGGCACCGGTGCCCTGATCAGCGCCACCCGGCTGCCGTCACTAGGCGACCCCGACGAACCACGCTGGTACGGGGCGATCGCCGGCGAGTTGTTCCTGGTCCGCGAGCGGGGGCGGGTGACCGCGTACGAGATGCCCGGGCTGGACCGCCGCTGGTCGGTGACGGTCGACGACAACCGCGAGTACGGTCCGGGCGTCTGTGGGCCCGATCTGTGCACTCACGGGCGCGACGGCGGGGTACGGGTCCTGGACGCCGCGACCGGCGGGATCCGGTGGTCGTCCGACCGGTGGGCCCGTCTGCACTGGGCCGGCGACGAACCGGTCGGCATCGGTCCGGTGGAGTCCGCCGGACCGGCGCCGCTGAGCGTGCTCGACGCCGACACCGGCCGCTCCCTGGCCGACCTGGGCAGCTGGCAGATCCTCGACACCACGGAGGCGTCGTCGCGGTTCGTGGCGGTCCGCGTCGACGCCGACCGACGTGCCTGGGTCGCGGAGATCGACGTGCCGTCCCGGCGGGTACGGCCGCTGGGCGTGCTGTCCGGGGTCTCCGATGACTGTGCGCTGATCCGACGATGGCTGCACTGCCGGCGGGTCGACGCATCGGTCGGCCTCTGGCGGTTGCCGGGCGGGCTTGGCACGCGCCGATAGGTTGTCGGTGAACAGGCGGTCCGGGGAGGTCATGGTGCGGGTGCTGGTGGTGGAGGACGAGCGCAACCTGGCGGACGCGATCGTGCGGGGGCTACGCCGCAAGGGGATGGCGGTGGACGTCGCCTACGACGGGTCGGCCGGGCACGAGATGGCGTTCGTCACCCGGTACGACGTGGTGGTGCTGGACCGGGACCTGCCGGGTATCCACGGTGACCAGATCTGTGCCGACCTGGTCACCTCGGGGGCGCTGACCCGGGTGCTGATGCTGACCGCCAGCGGCACGGTGGCGGACCGGGTGGAGGGCCTGCAGCTCGGCGCCGACGACTACCTGCCGAAACCGTTCGCCTTCGACGAACTGGTCGCCCGGGTGCAGGCGCTCGGCCGCCGGGCCACCCCGGCGGCGCCGCCGGTGCTCAGTGTCGCCGACCTGGTGGTCGACCCGGCCCGTCGGGTCGCGACCCGACGGGGTGCGGTGGTGGATCTGACCCGTAAGGAGTTCGGGGTGCTGGAGGAACTGCTCAAGGCGCGGGGCGCGGTGGTCTCCAGCGAGGAACTGCTGGAGCGGGTCTGGGACGCGAACACCGACCCGTTCACCACCACGGTCCGGGTAACCGTGATGACGTTGCGGAAGAAGCTCGGTGATCCGCCGCTGATCGAGACGGTGGTCGGTGCCGGCTACCGGGTGCCCGATCCGTACCTCCCCGGCCAGGTGAACGCGTGACCGTCTATCTGACTCGTCGCCGCCCCCGGGTCCGCCCGACGCTGCGGCTGCGGCTGACCCTGCTCAACGGCGTACTGCTGATCGGTGCCGGGGCGATCCTGCTGCTGCTCGCCTGGCTGCTGGTCGGCGACGCGCTGCGCCCGACCGACCAGCTGAAACCGGGCACCGTCGTGGAGTTGACCGACGGGCGGTCGCTGGACGCCCGGCTGTGGCAGGAGCAGCTGCTCGAAGCCCAGTCCCGGGAACTGCTGGCCAAGGGGCTGGTGGCGTTGCTGGCGATCAGCATCGTCGGGGTCGCCGGGGCGTACGCGGTGGCCGGTCGGGCGTTGCGCCCGCTGCACCAGGTCACCTCGACCGCCCGCCGGCTCGGCGAGGCCACTCTGGACCAGCGGATCCGCTACTCCGGCGCCGACGACGAGGTGGCCGAGCTGGCGGCCACCTTCGACGCGATGCTGGACCGGATCGGCGACGCCTTCGAGGCGCAGAAACGGTTCGTCGCGAACGCCTCGCACGAGTTGCGTACCCCGCTGGCGGTGATGCGGACCGAGATCGACGTGACGATGGCCGACGACGAGGCGGACGTGGCGGAGTACCGCCGGATGGCGACCGTGGTCCGGGACGCCTCCGAACGGGCCAACAACCTGGTCGACGCGCTGCTCGTACTGGCCCGCAGCGAGGCTCAGTCCGGGCGTCGGCTGGCCCGCAAGGCGCCGACCGACCTCGCGGCCGGTGCCAGTGCGGCGCTGTCGGCGGTACGGGCCGAGACGACCCGGTTGCGGTTGGCGATCGACACCGCGTTGGCGCCGGCCCCGGTCGTCGGCGATCCGGGGCTGCTGGAACGGCTGGCCGGCAACCTCGTCGAGAACGCGGTCCGCTACAACCATCTCAACGGCCGGATCTGGGTACGGACCGGTTCGAACGCCGAGCAGGCGTGGCTGGTGGTCGGGAACACCGGTTTCGAGGTGGAGCAGGCGGACGTACCGGGGCTCTTCGAGGCGTTCCGGCGCGGCGGTCGGGAGCGGACCGGCGCCCGGGGATCCGGTCTGGGGCTGTCGATCGTCCGGGCCGTCTGCGACGCGCACGGCGGCACGGTCAGCGCGACCGCCCAGGACGGGGGCGGGCTGGAGGTGACCGTGACGTTGCCGGCGGCCGAGGCCACCCCGGTGGTCGCCGCCTCGGCGGTGGTCACCACCGGGCCGGCGGCGACGACCGTGCCGGTGACCCCGACCGTACCGACGGCCCCGGCCGCGGGTGCGCCCACCGCGACGCCCCAGGCATGAACGAGTGATTCGGTATTGACCACCCGGTACGCTCAGGGCCGCCCGGCCCGAGGAAAGGTCCCATGAGCATTCTCGGTTCGCTTGCCCGGGTGTCCCCGGGCCTTGTGGAAGAGCTGCGATCCCCTGCGGCGCGGCCCTATGACGTGCTCAGCGAGCATGAGACACAGGCCGACCTGGACAGGTATTGGGACGTGTTGGGGTTCCTGCTGGACGCGGCGGGCGCCCCGGACCACGGGCGTTGCCGACCGGCTCTCGCCCGCCGTCCCGCCCGCGCCCGCCGTCCCGTCGCCCAGCCGGGGCCGGCCCGGTCCTGCGTACACCCTCAGGCGGCCGGCTCCAGTTCGCGGACCTCCCGTCGGATCGCCCGGAGCCGGGCGGTGGTGATGCCCAGCTCCTGTGCCACGTCGGCGTCGCTCGCCTCGGGACGGTTCGCCTGGATCTCGGCGGCCAGCGCGGCCGTCTCGGTGATCGGCCGCCGGGGGCGGGGCGCGGACTTCGTGGACCGGCCGCTCGCCGGGGCCCGTTTCCTCGTCGAGGCGGGAGCGGCCTCCGCTGTGCCGTCCGACCGGTCGGAGCGGGTGGGACCGGTGACCAGGCCCGTGCGGGCGGTGCCGGCTTCGGCGGTCACCCCCGTCGGTACGACGGGTGGTGTCGGCTCGGCGGTCGTGGTTGACGTGGCGACGGGTGTGGTGGGCGTCGCCCGGGTGGTCCTCCGGGCCGGCGTCGACCCGGTCGCGCCCGCAGCCTGCTGAGGCTGTTCGGCCGGGGCGGCCAACTGGGTCCGGGCGGCCTGCTCGGCCTGGGCGGCGGAGATCCGGCCACCCAATTCGACCAGGCAAATGCTGGCCACGACGATCAGGCCGTCGACCGAGAGCGGCAGCAGGTACGGCGAGGCGCCGGTCTCGCCGTACCGGGCGGCGACGCCGACCATGTGCCAGTACGACACCCAGGCGGCGATCCCGGCGATGGTGGCGGTGGCCACCCAGCGGGCGACGGCCAGTGACCGGCGGTGCACCGGCACCCGGGAGATCAGTTCCACGGTGAGCAGCAGGGCCAGTGGCGGCCACGCGGCGATCGCCTGACTGATCGGGTTGTCCTGTGCGTGCAGGACGTTGGCGACCACCGAGGCGGCCACCCCGAGGGTCAGGGTGGCGCGGACGGCCCAGCGGACCCGGCGAAGCTGTGGGAGGGGCACTCGTCGCTCCTTGCCTGTCGTACGTCCTCTCGATCCCGGCCCACCGCCGGTCATCCGTACGGCCGGCTCTGGGGGAGCTTACGGGTCCGGCCGATCGGCCGGTAGGACGATCTTCACCACCACAGCCCTTCTCCCGCGATGTCACATCCGGCGGTCCGGAACGGTCGGGATGTCGGGGTGGGAAATCAGGGGCAGCTCTCCGGTCTCCGATCCCACCAAGCTGTCGTGCCTGGATGGAGGAGTTGTGGACACTGCCTATGTCGCCGTGACCGTGATGACCGCGGTCGCCAACCTTTTCTCGGCCTGCCTGGACTTCGCCCGGCACGAGCGGGTCGTTGCCGCGATGCGACGCGGACTGGTGCCGCTGTCGTGGATGGTGCCGTTGGGCGTCCTCAAGGCGGCCGGCGCCCTCGGGCTGCTCGTCGGCTTTGCGTTCCCGGTCGTCGGCACGGTCTCGGCCGGGGCACTGGTGCTGTTCTTCGTCGGCGCGGTCGTGGTGCACCTGCGGGCGCGGTACCACGAGTTCGGCATCCTGGGTGTGTTCCTGACCCTGGCGGTCGCGACGCTGGCCGTCGACCTGATCCGGCGGTTGGCCTGATTCGGCAATCACCGTCAGTCTCCGAGTACGGGGGCAGCGCGGTCGAGGGTTATCCTCTCCTGCTCCGCGCCTCGCCCGCCCGAGTGCTGACCGTCGCCTGGCGTGGTGCACCGAGCCGGTCTGTCTCCGCCTGCTCAGCACCGCTGAGCAGGTCGACGAGGCGACCGCTGACCAGGCGGTGCGGATCACGCTGCCCGCCGCGCGTGCCGGCGCTCTGGAACCGGCACGCGGACGGCGAATCCGCTCCCGGGTCTACAACGGACGGCTGAACATCCTGCGGCTGGCGAAGTTGCGGTATCCCGCCCGCTGGAACGCCTTGAACATGGCGATATTGCCCGCGTCGCAGTCACCGCGGATCTCGGTGGCTCCGTCGGCGATCAGGATTCGGGTCCCGCGGGCGACCACCGCGGTGGCGTAGCCGTGACCGCGGCCGGCCGTCGCGACCGCGACCAGGCCGATCACGGCGGAGCTGGGGGTGCGGGCGGGCAGGCTGACCGCTACGGGCCGATCCTCCCGGTCGTAGCCGATCTCGAACCATTCGGGCTTGTGGTCCATCTCCAGCATGTCGGCGAGATTGCGCTCGGCCGCTCCGCGCAGGCCGTGCGAGGCGATCTCGGCGAGAAAGATCGAGTCCCTGGTGTCGGAGAACGCGTCGGCGAGCAGGGCGACGAACGGCTCCTCATCCAGCTCGGCCAGCGATCGCCAGTGCAGCCGCTCGTCCTGGGCGGGCAGTGGAGCGCCGGTCTGCCAGAGGAACCGGCAGCCGTCGCGGACGACCGAGAACCCGTGGCCGGCGAGCAGCTGCTCACGCCGTTGCGGGTCGCGCTGGAACTGGGGGGCCTGGCTCGGCGTGTCCAGCACGTGTCCCTGGGTCCGGGCGTCCAGCGAGCGGGCCAGCTCGGCGGCACGAGCCAACAGGGCCGCGCCGGTCTGATCGTCACCGGGCTCCCACAGCACGAGATCCATCGGCGTCGGGCTGCCGGGGACCGTCCACAGCACGACGTTGCCGACGAGAGCACCGTCCCGCTCGGCCACCAGACACCAGCCCGGCTGGGTGCAGCCGCTGTCGAGCAACCCGGCCAGATACGCCGCGGTCGCGGCGTTGCGTTCGTCGTCGTTCGGGTATGCCGTCAGGGCGGGCAGCTCTTCGGGCCGGGCTGGGCGGATCGTCAGCACAGTCGGGTCCTCTCGTCGATGGTCCTCGGTAGGTGACGTAGGTTGCGGATGGGAAAGAGCAGCGCGACGGACGACAGGGCCGTGCAGCTGACCCTGTCTCTCCACTGCGGACGCGTCGGCGGGGTCGTCTCAGGGGCCGAACCAGGCGGTGAGCGCTGCTTGCAGTGCGGGCGCGGCGGTGTCGGCGGGTTCGTCGATGGCTGCGGCCCAGGCGATGTGGGCGTCCGGGCGGATCAGCAGTGCGTCGGCCGGCCGCTGGTCGGTTGTGCCGGTGTGGATGTCGACGCGCTGGTGCCAGACGTGGGCGATCTGGCGCAGGTCTGGACGGTCGGCGAGGTCGAGCAGGACGGGCCGTGCGGGGTGCATGAGTTCTCCGACGCTGGTGATGCCCCGGTTGGTGTGCAGGGTGAGGTCGGGTGTGAAGGTGCCGGCTGACGAGTGGTGGTGGGGGCCGGACATCGGGTAGCGGATGTCGGTGCCGGCGACGAGCGCTCCCATCCGGCGCAACGGCTGCTCGTCGGTGAGTAGCTCCTGGAAGACTTGCCGGAGCGCTTCGGCGGCTGGGTCGTGCCCGCGCCGCAGTGCCACCTGGGCTCGGGTGTGCAGCATGGTGCGGGCGCCGGCGAGGTGGCGTTCGCTGTGGTAGGTGTCCAGCAGGCCGGCCGGGGCCCAGCCGTGGATGTCGGCGGCCAGTTTCCAGGCCAGGTTGACCGCGTCGAGCATGCCGGCGTTGAGGGCCACGCCGGTGGCGGGGAACAGGTGTGCGGCATCGCCGGCGAGCATGATCCGCCCGTCACGGTACCGTTCGGCCTGCCGGGCCTTGAATGTGAACCGCGAGAGCCGGATCGGATCTGCCACTGGCAGATCCACACCGAGGACCCGGCGGACGCTGTCCTGCAGCTCGGTGACGGTCATCGGTGTGTCGTCGTCGTATTCGACGGTCTCGTCTTCGACGGTGTAGAGGGAGACGACTGTGGAGGTCGGCGATGAGCCGACGCCGAGCAGACCGTGACCGGTTCGGGTGAAGCCCGCGTGGATCGTGCCGAAACCGGGGACATCGAGATCGCCGTTGTCGAGCACGTTCACGGTTTCGGGCAGGGTGACCTGGGCCAGCCGGTTGACCTCGGGATAGGTGGTGCCGGGGAACGGGATGCCGGCCCAGTCACGGACCCGGCTGCGCGCGCCGTCGCATCCGACGAGGTAGCGGGTGGACACCCGGTACGGCCCGTCCGGTCCCCGCACGTCAACGGATACCGCGGCGTGGTCCTGGCTCACCGCGGTTACCTCGTGTCCGCGGCGGAGGTCGACCCCGAGTTCGGCGGCGCGTTCGTCGAGCAGCTGCTCAAGCTGCTGCTGCGGCAGTGGCAGGGCGTGCATCGGGGGATCGGCAAGCTGGGTGAGGTCCAGATGCACACCGCCGAACGGGAACCGGGGCGCCGGAACAGGGCCGGTACAGGCTGCTTCGAATCGTTCCAGCAAGCCTCGGTAACGCAGCAACTGCAGGATCTGCCCGCCGAGACCACCGGCCTTGGGGGTGTCCCGGCGGCTCGGCTGCCGCTCCAACACCAGTGGGCGCACACCGGCCAGACGTAGTTCGTTGGCCAGCATGAGGCCGGTCGGGCCGGCCCCCACAATGACCACGTGGGCGTCCGGTGTCGGCCCTCTCGCTTGCCGGTCTTCGTCGCGTCCGCCCGCGACCCGGCCGGGCATGGCTCTTGCGGCGGTGGTGGGATCGTGATGCTTCATATCGATGGGCCCTTCGGGGTGTCGCTGAATTGCCGGCGCACTGCTCACCAGCCCTTTGCTGACGTGCGCGCCCGGAAAGGGCTGAGTCGCCCGCGCCGAGGTTGCCGGTGGTGGCCGGGACGTACCGGGCCGGGCACGTGATGCGGTCGAGGACCGGAGCCATCGCGGCGCTGAGCTCGTTGAGCTCGATTTGACGTCGGCGTGCTCGTCGACGGTCATCCTGCGGCCAGGCCCAGCGGGCGCGACCGCGGCATCAACCACCGCATCCTGCGGAGCGGTTCTCAGATCCGCTCGCGACCCTCCTCGCCGGTCAAGCCGTACGGCATCGCGCCGTCGACGTACACCGACCCGGCGACACGGTCCGGGCTTCGCCGGGCCCGGTGAGCCGCGAGCGCCGCACCGTAGGATCAGCCGACCAGCAGCGGTCGCCGCACCTCGGTTGCCTCCGGGACGGCGTCGAGGTCGTGCAGCATTGCCACGAAGGAGAAGTCCGCCGATCGTCCTGACTCGCCTCGGGCCCGCTGGTCGTAGGTGATGTGCCGGAAGCCGGTACCCAGCTCGGCGATCACGGGCCGCTGGTCGGCATGAGCGCCGTTCAGGTAGACGACGGCACGGCCGAGCCCCCCCACTGTCATCGGCGTCCAACACGCTGTCGGCCACAATGATCGTGGATTGACGAGACATGACCTCCCCTCCAAGGTCAATCGTCAGGCCTGCTCGGTGGCCGGCGCCGGGACCGCCTTCTCGGCGGCGCGACTGACCTGTTCCCAGCCGGCCCAGGTGTCCATCCGCCGCCGGGAGATGTCGATCGCGAGGTCGTAGACCATGCTGCCCAGCAGCAGCCGCAGCGGCGGGTCGTCACTGGCGACCAGGGTCATCAGCGCCTCGGCGGCCAGCCGTGGCTCGCTGTCGATCGACCCTTCCGCCCACTGTTTCGCCAACTCCTCGCGCAGCGAATCGTACGCGGGATCCGGGGTGGTCGCCCTGCTGCTGGTGTACAGGTCCGTCCAGTAGCCTCCCGGCTGGACGATCGTGACCTTCACGCCGAACCCGGCAGCCTCGGCGGCCAGCGCTTCGCTCATGCCTTCCAACGCGAACTTGCTCGCGCTGTAGAGCCCGGTGCTGGGGAAGCCGCCGAGCGCGCCGATGCTGGAGATCTGGACGATGTGTCCACTGCCCTGGGCACGCAGGTACGGCAGCACGGCCTGGCTGACCCACATCGCGCCGAAGAAGTTGAGGTTCAGTTGTGCGCGTGCCTCGGCTTCGGTGAACTCCTCGACCATCCCGGCGAACAACGCGCCGGCGTTGTTCACGACGACGTCGAGCCGGCCAAAGTGCCGAACCGCGTGGGCGACCACCTCGACAACCGCGGCACGGTCCGTGACATCCAATCGCAACGCCAGCAGGCGGCCCGGGTGCTGGGCGGCGAGCTCGTCCAGCGGCGAGACATCGCGGGCCGCGCCGACCACCCGGTCACCGGTGGCGAGAGCCGCCTCGGTGAAGGCGCGGCCGAGGCCACGGCTGGCCCCGGTGATGAACCACACCCGCGACGCGGCGCTGCCTGACATGTCCATCTGATTCCTTTCGTCACAGGACGACCGTCCCGGGTGCAGCGAGGCCATCCGGCTGACCCGGTGCGCCCACGCACGTTGGCGAACCACGGTGCCCACAGCCGGTTCTCCCGGCCCATCGGTGGATGTTGCTGGCCTGCAAGAGCCTCCGTCACGGCAAGCCCCGGATCAACGAGGACCTCAGCAACGCTCCGTTAAGCCATGGGTTGACGATCGGACATGGAGTCGCGGGACATCGGAATCTCCTGGCGCTGGCCGAGAACCTGCCTCGGCCGCACCACCGGCCGTCTGCGCCGAAACCGCGGGTCGTAACGCTATGTGGACTCGGAAGATTCGGTGAGGCATCCGTGCCGGCCGGGTGGAGGTCATTTTGGCTGGCGAGGTTGCTTCACCGTTCGGCCGCGGCGTGGGTGGTGGTGCTCCTGGGTCTGCCGGGCTGTTAGGGTCACAGAGTGCCTTCACCCCTTACCAAGCCGCTCGCCGCCGGACGTACCGCGCTGATCGTTGTGGACCTGATGCCGCGTATCGTCGAGCAGGACATGGGTCCCCACAAGGGCGCCGACGTGGTGGCCCGGGCAAGCCGTCTGGTGACAGCGTTCCGCCGGGCTGGCGGCACCGTGGTACTGGTCCGGGTGGATCGGCCGGGCGTCGCCGAGCAGCCACCCGGCAGCGGGTTCGTCCCGGAGATGCAGCCGCAGCCTGGCGACATCGCCGTTGTGAAGCACACCATCGGCGCGTTCCATGGCACGGACCTGGCCGACCGGCTGCGGGAGCGCGGTGTGGACACGGTGGTCATGACCGGTCTTGCCACGACGATGGGCGTCGAGTCGACCGCGCGCGCCGCATCCGATCACGGGTTCGAGGTCATCTTCGCATCCGATGCGATGAGCGGCATGACAGCCGGCGAGCATGAGCACGCACTGACGGTGGTCCTGCCCCGGTTCGGCGAGGTCGTCACCACCGACGAGGTGCTCGAACGGCTCCGATGATGTCGGATCACCTGGGCTGTGTGGACCGCAGAGACCGTTGCGGGGCGCCGCCGCGTCGCCAGGCTGTAACCGGACTGCGCGGCGATCACGTCGCCGAGCTGGCCGGCGAGCGATGGCGCGGACGCCTCACCGAATTCCCGAAGTACGACGCACGGTTAGTGGACCGGAGATCTACCGCACATGGGGACAAGCCGTTCTGCATGGTGCTCTAACGCAGCAGCGGACCAAGATCGTTGACGATTCGGGCCATTGCCCGGATGATTTCGTTTTCGGTCTCGGTGCGCCACACCAAGGCGTAGTGCAGGCGGGTCAGGTCGGTGATGGGCAGCCACCGCACGTCCGGCATGGCCCAGTGGTCGGTCACGTGGACGGGGAAGACCTGGACCATGTCGCCGAGGGCGACATGGTGGATGAGGTCATCGCTGCTGGTCACGAACGCGCTCCGCGCGATCGTACGGCCGCGCGGGCTCTGGAACGGCAGATACGAATCTTCCCAGTAATCCGGTAAGCCCTCACCCATCCCGTTCGGGAAATCAGCGAGCATCTCCACCGACACGGACGATCGTTGAGCGAGCTCGTGGTCGGCTGACACGGCGAGGATTCGTTGGTCGCTGAACAGGACCGGCCCCACCGTGAGGTCGGTTTCGTCGACGGGCAGCCACGCGACGAGGATGTCATGCTCTCCGGCGCGCAGTGCGGCGAACGGGTCGACGAACGAAGTGCGGCGGATCTGCAACGACCACTGCGGGTGCCGGCGGCGGAACGTGTCCCAGAACGGACGCAGATCGTACGTGTTGAACGGGATCATGCCCACGCGGAGCGTACCGATGATGCCCTGGGCGAACCGCCGGGCCCGTTCCATGCTGTGCTGCAGGCCGGCGTGAACGGGCCGAAGGTCGTCGCGCAGCAGTTCACCGAGCGAGGTGAGCCGGACTGAACGGCTGGAGCGGTCGAAGAGCAGTCCGCCGAGGTGGCGTTCCTGTTGCTTGATCGCTTGGCTGACCCGGGCCGTGGTGACATGCAGTCGCTGCGCGGTTCGGCCGAAATGCAGCTCTTCAGCGAGCACCAGGAAAATCTCGATGTCGCGTAGTTCCACCCGTCTTCCGTTCGCGAGATTCCTGGCTGTGCCAGCCACTTTACCGGCTCAGTGCCGGCGACTGCCTTCGTGCGGTTGAGATCTCCCTGACCCTGGCGAAGAGGTCTATCTCGGGCGTACGGCCGAAGGTCTCCCGGTGCCCTAGGCGCGGGTCAGCCAGTCGATCAAACAGCAGGAGCGCCGGGCTCGTCCCGCTTGTCCGCATACGCCTGCGCGAGCACCTCGGGCGGGTCCTTGCCGGTGACGGGCGGGCGGTCACGGTCGCCCCCACCTGTCGCTGACGCGGTGTCGGCCGGGATTCATGACCCTCCGCCAGTTCGATCGCTTGGTCGAAGTCCTCGGCCCGCCACAGGCACAGCCGCTCCTCGTACGGCCGGGTACCGGGGGCGGACCCGACGCGGTAGACGCACCGTACGGAGAACCAGCCCGCGTCGTCCAGCCTGGCTCCGTCGGCCGGTTGGTCCGTCGAATGACCCCTTGTCGTGGGCCGATCTCGGGAGACGGTGGGGCCGGTGCCCGGCCGGCCCCACCGTGCCGGTCAGTCGTCGTGGTGGGTACGCAGCTCACGGCGTATCTGGTGGCGACTGCGGCGGCGCTGCTCCCGCCGCAGGTGGTAGCCGGTGCAACTCCGGCAGCCGTCGTGCAGCAGGTCGGCGTGGTGATCGGACACCGTCCAGTGACAGCCGCTGGTGGGCCGGCCGGCCGTCGCTGTACTGTCGGCGTCGACCCGTCCAGGCAGCGTGCACGGCCCGAACCGGTGGTCATGCCGGGGTCGGCAGGTCACCATCGGGCGGTCGGCGATCTTCACCCACCAGGGCCGGGTCTTGTCGGTCCTGCTCATACGGGCACCTTTCGGCTCCGTGACGCCCCGGGGTGGGGCTGTCATGAGCAGCGGCGCACCGCGATCACCTCCGATGTCCAGTGTGTCCGGCCAATGGTCGGCCTGTCGACCGGGGCGACTCGTTTCAGGGAGGCGTAGCCCCGGGGACCGCTCCAGCCTGCCAGCGACCCACGACATGATCAACCGTTTTGTCCCGCTGCCGAACCGGCGGGCGGGGCCGGGGATGGCGGCCAAGAGGCTGTCGAGGCGCGGGTCGAGCGGATCCGGCGCCGGATCGTCCGGAGCGGTCGTGGTGACCTCCGCTGACGTTGTCGCGGGTCCGCCGCGCCGGTCCGCTCCGGATCGGAGCCGTCAGTGCTGCCCGGCGAGCGGGCTCCCCTCGCCGAATGTCCACGTCGGGTACCTCTCGGCCAGGTAGGCCCGATGGCTGTCCCAGTCCGTCGGGCCGAGCAACCGTAGCGGTGACAGCCGCGGCGGCTCCTCCGGATCCTGACGGTAGCCCCAGGAGAACCCGACGAGCGGCACGACGAGCCGCCGGTCGATGTCCCACGGGCCGATGGTCAGGAAGGTGTGCGCCCGCCACCGCACCACACCGGATCGCCAGCGGGAGGGGGCGTCGAACAGCACCGGTCGGAAGCCGTACCAGGCGAACGGTGCGCTGGAGTCGGCGAACAGGTCGAACGGGTCGACCTCGAACCGGTCCGTCGTACCGGGCTCGCGGACCAGTTGCACCCAGCCCAGCAGTGACCGGTAACCACGGGCACTGAACTCGACAGACGCGGTACACACCGGCATGCCGTGATCCCGTTCGTCCTTGCCGATGGTCACCGGGTCGGTGTTCGGGACGACTTCCACCGTCACCCGCCCGTGCTCGTCGCCGTGGTCGAAACGAATCTCCATGCGGTCATCCTCGCCCGACCGCGTATTCGACCGCGGTCGTCGGAGCCGCGTTTTGTCGCGGTGGTCGGTACGGGAACGTATTCCGCTTGCCCGGACCGATCTTGCGCCGACAGGATGCGGGACATGCTCGCCGACCTGTGGCCCCTGTACGGCCTCACCATCGTCACACCGCACCTGCGGCTACGTCTGCCCCGCGAGGAGGAACTCGCCGAGCTGGCCGACCTCGCGGGCCGGGGTGTGCACGCGCCCGGCGAGCGGCCGTTCCTGACCCCGTGGACCGACGGCACGTATGCCGACCGGGCCCGGTCCGTCCTGCGGGCCCACTGGGACCGGCTCGCCTCGTGGGAGGTGGCGGCGTGGCAGCTCGGGCTGGGCGTCTTTCGGGCCGGCGAGCCGATCGGCGTGGTCACGTTGCGCGCCCGGGACTTTCCGGTGGTGCGGCAGGTGACGACCTCGGCCTGGCTCGGCGTGGAGCATCAGGGCCGGGGCTACGGTACGGAGGCGAGGGCGGGACTGCTCACCCTCGCCTTCGCGCATCTCGGCGCCACCGCCGCCCTGACCGAGGTGTTCCAGGACAACCATGCCTCGCAGGGCGTGTCACGCAAGCTCGGCTACGAACACGACGGGATCTCGGTCGACGCGCGTGACGGTGAGGCGGTCGTCTCCGACCGGCTGCGGCTGACTCTGCGGCGATGGCACCAGCTCACCCGGCCGGCCGTGACCGTCGAGGGCCTGGACGGCTGCCGCGCCTGGTTCGGCGTCTGATCCAGGGTGCGGATCTTCGGCATCCGATCCGAGTGCGGATCCCGGTGCCTCCGGCCCGGTGCCCGCCCCGACACCGGGACGTAGGCCGCGAACTACGCTGACCGCCGGCAGATGTCGTCCACAGGGGAGAGATCGGCGTGAGGGAGCTTCCGGCTGGCGTCGGGACACGGGTGGCGGGCTGGTGCACGCGGATCGTCGAGGCGGACTGGTTCCACACCGCCTCCTTCGGCCTGATCATCGTCAACGCGGTGGTGCTGGGGCTGGAGACGTACGACCGGGTGGTCGACCGGGCCGGCGGCGCGCTGCTGGCCGTCGAGTACGCCTGCTTCGCCGCGTTCGCGGTGGAACTGCTGCTGCGGTTCGGTGCCCGGCTCACCACCCCGGGCCGGTTCTTCCGTGACGGCTGGAACGTCTTCGACCTGGTGATCGTCGCCGCGTCGCTGGTCCCCGGCGCCCGGGAGAACGTCACCCTGCTGCGGCTGCTCCGCCTGGCCCGGGTGGTCCGGGCGGTCCGGCTCTTCCCCGGGCTGCGGGTCATCATCGGCGGTGTGCTGCGCAGCCTGCCCGGGCTGGGCGGCTTCCTGATGGTCGCCACGCTGACCATCTACCTCTACGCGATGGTGGGCTGGATAACCTTCGGCGAGGCCTATCCGGAGCGGTACGGCACCGTCGGCCAGGCCATGCTCACCCTGTTCCTGCTGCTCTCGCTGGACGGCATCACCGACACCCTGGAGGCCGGCCGGCTGGTCTCCGAGTGGAGCATCCTCTACTACGCGTCGTACGTCGTGGTGGCGTCGTACCTGCTGACGAACCTGCTGGTCGGCATCGTGATCAAGGCGTTGGAGGAGGCCCACCAGGCGGAGCGGCCCACGTCCGAGGCGCCCGCCGTACCGGTCGGGCCGCCGACGCCCGACCCGGTGCCACCGGCCGGCGCGGCGTCGGCCCCGATTCCACCGGCCGATCTCACGGTACGGCTGCGCGAGTTGCGTGCCGCGCTGGACGCGCTGGAGTCCGATCTGGCCCGTCAGTACCAGGCGGGCGGGGCCGTTGCTCCTCAGGCGGCCACCGCCGGGCGGCCGAAGCCCCGACGGCGGGCCGCCAAGCTGCGCGCCTGAGCCGGTGACCGCGTGCCGGCCGCGTCGGGTGGTGGGCCACGTCCCTCGGGGCGGGCCGGCCCGCCCCGAGGGGAGTGGTCATGCCGCGTACGTCTCGAACTCGGCGACTCTCGGCGTACCGCTGGAACCGGTGATGTCAAAGGTGATCTTGCGTAGCGAGGTCGACGGGAAGGTGATGACCCCCGCCCCGCTGCCGGAGGCCAGCACCGCACCGGTGTCCGCGTTCAGGACCCGCCAGGAGCCGATCGCACCGGCGGCGCCGGACGCCTCCCGGATGATGATCCTGGAGACCGTGGTGGCGGAACCCCACTTGATCGAGACGTAACCGGTGGCACCGGCCGGCGACCAGTAGCTGCCCAGGTTGCCGTCCTTCACGTTGCCGTAGCTCGTTCCGCTGGCCTTGCTGGAGCCGTCGGCGCCGGCCCCGAGGCTGAGGTTGGTGCCGCCGGCCGGCGGCGGGGTGGTCGGGTTGGTCGGTCCCGGCGTGGTGGGCCGGGGCGTGGGGTTGGTCGGACCCGTGGTCGGGGTCTGCGGTACGCAGTTGCCGTTCGAGACCTGCAGGCCCTTGTTGGCGCCGGCGGTCTGGCTGACGACGCTCGGCACGCAGCTCGCCCCGTCCAGGCTGTACGCGTACGGGATGCTGACCGTGGTGTTGGACTGCGGGTTCGGGCCGGCGGGGTTGGTGTCGTCGCCGGGGGAGGACCAGGTCACGTTGTCGAAGATGTTGCCGTTGACCTGCCAGTAGCCGGCCTCGTCGGTGTAGAAGGTGCCCAGCACGTCCTTCGAGTTCCGGAAGTAGTTGTTGTCCACCCTGGCCCGGGCGCCGGCCCGCGAGTTGATCCCGGACTCGTGCAGGCTCACGTAGTGGTTGTTGTAGATGTGCGCGATGCCGCCGCGCAGCAGGGGTGTGCGGGAGTCGATGTTCTCGTACAGGTTGTGGTGGTACGTGATGAAGCCGTTGGAGCGGTCGCTCTCGCTGGACCCGACCAGGCCGCCCCGGCCGGAGTTGCGCAGGATGCTGTAGGAGAGGGTGACGTACTGGACGTTGTCCTTCAGGTCGAAGAGGCCGTCGAATCCCTCCGACTCCCCGCCCGACGCCTCCAGGGTGACGTGGTCGACCCAGACGTTGCGGACGGTGCTCTCCATGCCGATGGCGTCACCGCCGTTGGACGTCGGTGAACCCGACTTCTTGACGTTCCGGACGGCCACGTTCTGGATGATGATGTTGCTGGAGTCGCGGACGTGGATGCCCAGTTGGTCGAAGACCGCCCCGCCACCGACGCCGATGATCGTGACGTTGCTGATCTCCTTGAGTTCGATCCTGTCGGCGGCGGTGTTGCAGCTGTCGCCCGACACCTTGGTGGTGTTGCCGTGGTTGATGGTCCCCGAGACCTCGATGATGATCGGGGTGCTGCTGCTGGCCCGGCCGCACAGGGCCTGGTGGATCGCGGTTCCGGTGCTGGCCCGTACCGTCTGTCCGCCCGCGCCGCCGGTGGTCCCGCCGTTCTGGGTCGCGTAGCCGGTGACGCCGCCGACCGCGGCCGACGCCTGCGGGGTCGGCAGCGCCACCACGCCGACCGCGGCCCCGAGGGCCGCCGTGGCCAGCGCCACCTGGAGTCGTAGTGCGACTGCGTGTCTCATCTCGCTCACCTTCGTCCTTGAAGGGGTGCTGCCGTGATGCCGGCACACCGGCAGTGGCGTCGCTCGATATGCGACCGCCTGACCCCAAAGCGAAACATCAATGAGACGCAATCGTAGGAAAGCGGTTTCCTAGAATGCAACAGTTAACGTTTGCAGATTGTTTGCAGTGATCCACGGAAGTGATCGACGGCAGTGCTCCAGCGCGGTGCCCCACAAAGACCGCGGTCGCGGTGGTCGGGCGCCTCGTCCGGCGTGTGCGACGCACGCCGGCGGGGCCCCGACCACCGCGACCGGGTGGGGGAAGGTGGAACGTCAGGCGGGCAGGGTGGCGACCCCCGGCGGCAGGAAGCGGCGCCCGGTGACCCGCTCCGAGGTGCCGGTCCGGTCCAGGTACGGGGTGATCCCGCCGAGGTGGAACGGCCAGCCGGCCCCGAGGATCATGCAGAGGTCGATGTCCTGCGGTTCGGCGACCACACCCTCGTCGAGCATCAGCCGCACCTCCTCGGCGAGCGCGTCCAGCGCGCGTTGCCGAACCTGCTCGGCGGTCAGCGGCGCGTCGCCGATCGACAGCAGCGTGGCCACCTCGGGGTTGAGCTGGTCGTCGACCAGCAGCGGCTGGCCGGACTCGGCGATCCGGCGCAGGTTCTCGCTGACCCCGAACCGCTCGGGGAAGGCCGCGTGCAGGGTGCCGCCGACGTGGTACGCCACCGCCGGCCCGACGAGCTGCAGCAACGCCAACGGGCGCATCGGCAGGCCGAGCGGGTCCAGCGCGCTGTCCGCGACCTCCGGCGGGGTGCCGGCGTCCACGGCCGCGAAGATCTCCCCGAGGAAGCGGGTGAGCAGCCGGTTCACCACGAACGCCGGCGCGTCGGCGACCAGGACGCAGGACTTGCGCAGCTCCCGGCCGACCGCGAACGCGGTCGCGAGGGTGGCCTCGTCGGTCCGCTCGCCCCGGACGATCTCCAGCAGCGGCAGCACCGCGACCGGGTTGAAGAAGTGGAAACCGACCACCCGCTCCGGATGTGCCAGGTCGGCGGCCATCGCGCTGACCGACAGCGACGAGGTGTTGGTGGCGAGTACCGTCTCCGGCGAGACGATCTTCTCCAGCTCCGCCCAGACCTGCTTCTTCACCGCCAGGTCCTCGAAGACCGCCTCGATGACGAAGTCGGCGTCGGCGAAGACACCCTTGTCGACCGAACCGCTGACCAGGCCGCGCAGCTTGGCGGCGGTCCCCTCGGGCAGCCGGCCCTTGCCGACCAGCTTGTCGATCTCGGCGTGCACGTACGCCACGCCCTTGTCCACCCGGGTCTGGTCCAGATCGGTCAACACCACCGGCACCTGAAGCCGGCGGACGAAGAGCAGCGCCAACTGCGAGGCCATCAGGCCGGCACCGACCACGCCGACCTTGGTCACCGGCCGGGCCAACGCCCTGTCCGGGGCGCCGGCCGGCCGCTTGGCCCGCCGCTGCACCAGGTCGAACGAGTAGAGCCCGCTGCGCAGCTCCGGGCTGAAGATCAGATCGGCCAGCGCCTCGTCCTCGGCGGCCGTGCCAATGTTGAAGTCGGCGTCCTTCGCCAGGGCCAGCAGGTCCAACGCCCGGTACGCGGACGGGACCGCCCCGTGCAGTTTCTCGTCGAGCAGCTTGCGGGCGAAGTAGAGCACCCCGTCCCACATCTCCCGGTCGACCTCGGGCCGGGCCACCTGAACCTCACCCCGGACCACCCCGGCCGCCCACTCCAGCGAACGCTCCAGGAAGTCCGCCGGCTCGAGGAGTACGTCGGCGATACCCAGCTCGGCGGCCTGCTTCGGCTTGAGCATCCGGTTCTGGGTCAGCGGGTTCTGGATCACCACCTGGGCGGCGCCGGCGATGCCGATCAGGTTCGGCAGCAACTGGGTGCCGCCCCAGCCCGGGACCAGCCCGAGGAACACCTCGGGCAGGGCCAGTGCCGCCGCCCCGGAGGAGAGGGTCCGGTAGTGGCAGTGCAGGGCCAGTTCCAGACCGCCACCCATCGCCGCGCCGTTGACGAACGCGAACGTCGGCACGCTGCTGTCCCGCAGTCGGGCGAAGACCCGGTGTCCGAGCCGGCCGATCTCCAATGCCTGGTCGCGGTCCGCGATCAGCGGCAGGCCGGTCAGGTCGGCGCCGACACTGAAGATGTACGGCTTGCCGGTCACCGCCACGAACGCCGGCCCGGCGGCGAGCGCCTCGGTGATCGCGGCGTCCAGGCTGGCCAACCCGGCCGGGCCGAAGGTGTTCGGCTTCTTGTGGTCGAAGCCGTTGTCGAGGGTGATCAGCGCGGCCGGCCGGTCCAGCCCGGGTACGGCCACCAGCCGCAGCAGCGCCCTGGTGACGACCTCGTTCGGCGCGGTGAGCGCACTCATTTGTCTTCACCCTCCCAGTTGGGGTTTTCCCAGATGACCGTGCCGCCCATGCCGATGCCGATACACATCGCGGTGAGCCCGTACCGCACCTCGGGGTGCTCGGCGAACTGCCGGGCGAGCTGGGTCATCAGCCGTACGCCGGAGGAGGCGAGCGGGTGGCCGATGGCGATCGCCCCTCCCCACGGGTTGACCCGGGGGTCGTCGTCGTTGATGCCGAAGTGGTCGAGGAAGGCGAGCACCTGCACCGCGAACGCCTCGTTCAGCTCGAACAGGCCGATGTCGTCGATGCTCAGCCCGGCGATCCGCAGCGCCTTCTCGGTGGACGGGATCGGGCCGACGCCCATCACCTCCGGCTCCACCCCGACGAAGCCGTACGAGACCAGCCGCATCGCGACCGGTAGCCCGAGTTCCCGGGCCACGTCCTCGGCGGCGAGCAGGCTGGCGGTGGCGCCGTCGTTGAGCCCGGCCGCGTTGCCGGCGGTGACCCGGCCGTGCGGGCGGAACGGGGTCTTCAGGGTGGCCAGCTTCTCCATCGAGGTGTCCCGGGGCGCCTCGTCGGCGGTGGCCAGTCCCCAGCCGGCCTCCGGGTCCCGGGTGGCGACCGACACCAGGTCGGGCTGCAGCTTGCCGTTGGCGTACGCCTTGGCGGTCTTGACCTGCGAGGCGAGCGCGTACGCGTCGGCCCGCTCCCGGGTGATGTGCGGGACCCGGTCGTGCAGGTTCTCCGCGGTCGAGCCCATCACCAGGGCGGACGGGTCGACCAGCTTCTCGGCCAGGATCCGGGGGTTGGGGTCGACGCCCTCACCCATCGGGTGCCGGCCCATGTGCTCGACGCCGCCGGCGATCGCCACGTCGTACGCGCCCATCGCGATGCCGCCGGCGACGGTGGTGACCGCGGTCATCGCGCCGGCGCACATCCGGTCGATGGCGTAGCCCGGGACCGTCTTCGGCAGCCCGGCGAGCAGGGCGGCGGTCCGGCCGATGGTGAGGCCCTGGTCGCCGATCTGGGTGGTGGCGGCGATCGCCACCTCGTCAACGCGCTCCGGCGGCAGCTGCGGGTTGCGCCGCAGCAGTTCGCGGATGCAGCGGATCACCAGGTCGTCGGCGCGGGTGTGCGCGTACATGCCACCCGCCTTGCCGAACGGGGTGCGGACGCCGTCGACGAAGACGACGTCCCGGACTTCACGGGGCACTGGAGCCTCCTTCTCGACCATGAGCCGACCCTCGACGCCGACGGGCGGCACCACGGACCGGAGCACGGTCGCCGGCACGGGCGTGTACCCCGGATGCTACTAGCCGGTAACTAGCGTGCGGCGCGCCGCCACTGTGGTCCGGGCCACACCGTCTCCGGTCGGCCCGCCGGGACGGTCCGGTAGGTTGACCGCGAAACGTGGACGGACCGCGAGGACGTGGCGGAGAGGAACAGGCGTGAAGGTACTGGTCGCGGGAGGCGCCGGCTTCATCGGCAGCACGGTGGCGTCGGCCTGTCTGGACGCCGGCATCGAGCCGGTGATCCTGGACAACCTGGTCACCGGGCGGGTCGAGTTCACCCGGGGACGGATCTTCTACCAGGGCGACATCGCCGACGGGCCACTGCTGGACCGGATCTTCGCCGAGCACCCCGAGATCGGTGCCGTGGTGCACGCGGCGGCGCTGATCGTCGTACCGGAGTCGGTGGCCGAGCCACTGCGTTACTACCGGGAGAACGTCGCCAAGTCGATCGACTTCATCGAGCACCTGCTCCGCAACGGGGTGCACCGCTACGTCTTCAGCTCGTCGGCCTCGATCTACCAGACCAACGACGACTTCTCCGTCGACGAGGACTCGCCGCTCGCGCCGACCAGCCCGTACGCGCGTACCAAGGCGGTGATGGAGATGATCCTCGCCGACGCCGCGACGGCCACCCCGCTGCGCGCGCTGTCGCTGCGCTACTTCAACCCGATCGGCGCCGACCCGAAGCTGCGGACCGGGCTGCAGACCGCCCGACCGACCCACGCCCTCGGCAAGATGATCGGCGCCTACGAGAACGGTGCGGAGTTCCTGATCACCGGAACGGACTGGCCCACCCGGGACGGCTCCGGCATCCGGGACTACGTACACGTCTGGGACCTGGCCCGGGCGCACGTCCAGGCGCTGCTGAAGTTCGACGAGATCCTGCCCGCCGACGGCGACCGCCCGGTCGAGGTGATCAACCTCGGCACCGGTGAGGGGACCACGGTCCGGGAGCTCGTCGCGGCCTTCACCGAGGCGGCCGGCCCGCTGCGGACCGGCGAGGCGCCGCCACGTCCGGGCGACGGAGCCGGCTCGTTCACCCGCAGCACCCGGGCCCGCGCCCTGCTCGACTGGAAGCCGGAGTTCTCCGTCGCCGACGGCATCCGGCACTCGCTGGCCTGGGCCCGCAAGCGCACCGAGGTCCTCGGCCCGGACCCGACCGCGTAGGTGCGGGTACGTCCCACCCGGTCGGATCGGCGTCACGGCACGGCGCGGTCAGCCGCTTCCCGCAGCCGTGCCGAGGCACCAGGCCGAGTTCGGCGAGCCCGGCGGCGATCGCCGGCCCGGAACCCGCCTCGCCGGTGTCGACGAGCGTGACGGACTCGTCGTCCCGCCAGGCGTAGGCCTGGTATCGGCCCGGCCGCAGCCGGTACAGCTGTGGCCGCAGCTCATTGATGTGCCGAGACTACGAGGCGTGCCGGACGGGGACCGACCCGTACCGCCGTCAGCGTATCCGCTGACGGCGGAACGGCCGTCCCACCCTGGTCAGGCCGGCGGGCCGACCAGCGCCACCGCGAGCTCGTCGGCGATCAGACCCACCTGCCAGCTCCGGGCGCCGTAGCCGCGCAGCGTCTCGGCGACCGTCTCCGGAGTGATCTCCTCCGGCGGGATCCAGGCCAGCCGGCGTACCGAGTCCGGGGTGATCAGGTTCTCCGGTGGCAGGGTGTGCGCCGTGGCGATCCGGGTCACCACCTCCCGACAGCGGGCCAGCCGGGCCGCCGCCACCGGATCCCGTTCCGCCCACCGGTGCGGCGGCGGCGGACCGTCGACGGTCGGGGCGACCGGCAACGCGTCGTCGGGGAGTTGCCGCGCCTCGGCGAGCGCCTCCAGCCAGATCCGGGCGAGCCGGCGTACCGAACGGCCACCGAAGCCGGGCAGCATCAGCAGGGTCCGCTCGTCCTTGGGATCCATCTCGGCCGCCGCGATGATCGCCGCGTCGGGCAGCACCCGACCGGGAGCCGAGTCACGGCGGGCCGCGATCTCGTCCCGGGCGTACCAGATGGCCCGGACCCGGGCCTGCGCCCGCGCCCCCCGGACCCGGTGGATCCCCGAGGTACGCCGCCACGGGTCAGGGCGCTGCCGCGCCGGCTGGGCGCCCCAGGCGACCAGGGCGGCGAACTCCTCGGCCGCCCACTTCTCCTTGCCCTGCCGCTCCAACTCCAGCGCCAGGGCGTCCCGCAGTTCGGTGAGCATCTCGACGTCGAGCGCGGCGTAGGTCAGCCAGGACTCCGGTAGCGGCCGGCTGGACCAGTCGGCGGCGGAATGGTGTTTCTCCAGGGTGAAGCCGAGCAGCTGTTCGGTCAGGGCGGCCAGGCCGACCCGCTCGAACCCGGCCAGCCGGGCGGCCAGTTCGGTGTCGAAGAGCCGCCGTGGCCGCAGGCCCAGGTCGGCCAGGCAGGCGAGATCCTGGCTGGCGGCGTGCAGCACCCACTCGGTGTCGGCGATCGCCTCGTCGAGGGTGCTCAGGTCGCCCAGCGGCAGCGGGTCGATCAACACCGTGCCGGCACCGGCCCGGCGTAGCTGCACCAGGTAGGCGCGTTGGCTGTAGCGGTATCCGGACGCGCGTTCGGCATCCACCGCGACCGGGCCGGTGCCGGTCGCGAAGCGGCCCACCACCTCGGCCAGGCCGGCGGAGGTCTCGACGGGGGCAGGGGTGCCGTCGCGGGGTGTGAGCAGCGGTACGGGCCCGCCGGGCGTTGGGTCGGGCCCCACTGTCTCGGGCACCGGCGCGGGCGCCGGCAGGCTGTGCGGCTCGTCCCCTGCTCGGCGTTGCGCGGCCCGACGGCGCAGGGGTGGTTCGTCGGTCACCTGACAACCCTAGTCTTCGCCCGGATCACCCGGACGCAGCCGGTCCGGCGTTTCGGGCCCACTGCGGCTCGTGGTGCCGGTGAAGCGATTGGGACGGCCGTCCGGCGGGTGACGGTGCCGACACCGGACCGGCCCGGGATCGGGTGGCGGCGCCGGACCGGCCCGGGATCGGGTGGCGGCGCCGGTGGGCCGGGGTCGGGTGGCGGCGCCGGTGGGGCGTGGCGGTGGATCCGGTCAGGCCGCGCCGGCCGGCCGGGAGTGCGGCAACACCGTGACACCCGGCGGCGGGAGCCCGGCGGTGGAGGCCAGCAGGGTGCACCAGGCGAGCAGGTGTGGCCGCAGATTGTCGTCGGTCGGGCTCCAGGAGGCGCGGATCTCGACGTCCCCGGCGGCCGGCGGGCCGGCCAGATCGCCGAACCGGGTGGACATGGTCTGGGTCACCGTGCCGCCGATCGCCCGGTATCCGGCCTCCCGCGCCTCCAGCGCGTCGGTCAGCCAGGTCCAGCCGACCCCGGGAAGCAGCGGGTCGGCGGCCAGGTCGATCTCCAGTTCGGCGGTGACGTAGGTGACCAGCCGCAGGGTCCCCTCCCACGCCTCGTGGCCGGCCGGGTCGTACAGCAGGATCAGCCGCCCGGTCGCCACCTCGTCGCCGTCGCGGTGCACGGTGGCGCTGAGCGCGAAGGCGTACGGGGCGAGCCGCTGCGGAGCGCCGACCTCCTCGAGGACGATCTCCTCGCGCGGCACCGCCGAGCGCAACCCCGCCACCGCACGGGCGAAGGTCTCGGGCTGCACGATCGGGGGGGCCATATCCGCAGCCTAAGCCGATCGTCGGCGCGGTGGGGGAGCGCCGCGCCGTAGCCGGGCCCGTGGCGGTGCCGGTGGTGGGGGCGGAGAGAGGGCGGCCGGACGCCGGGGCCCCGCCCGATCAGCCGCCCACGCCACAAAACCCGGCGCTGCGCGACGCCCCTCCCGACCCGCGTGGCACGATTGCGCCGATGAGCGCCACGAGTACGGGCAATGCCGCCCGAGACGACAAACCGGCCGTACCCGGGCCGGGTGATTCCCCGTTCGTTCGGGCCTGCCGCCGGCAGCCGGTGCCGCACACCCCGGTCTGGTTCATGCGGCAGGCGGGCCGATCGCTGCCGGAGTACCGGAAGGTACGCGAGGGCATCGGCATGCTCGAGTCCTGCCGACGGCCGGACCTGGTCGCCGAGATCACCCTGCAGCCGGTCCGCCGGCACGGCGTCGACGCGGCGATCCTGTTCAGCGACATCGTCGTACCGGTGGCGGCGGCCGGGGTGGACCTGGACATCGTGTCGGGCACCGGGCCGGTGGTGGCCGAGCCGGTGCGGACCCTCGACGACGTGGCGCGGATCCGCCCGATCGACCCCACCGACGTCTCCTTTGTGGACGAAGCGGTACGGCTGCTCGTCGCGGAACTCGGCGACACCCCGCTGATCGGCTTCGCCGGTGCGCCGTTCACCCTGGCCAGCTACCTCGTCGAGGGTGGGCCGTCGCGCAACCACGTACGCACCAAGGCGTTGATGCACGGCGCGCCCGACGTCTGGCACGCACTGCTGGCCCGGCTCGTCGACATCACCCTCGCCTTCCTCCGGGTGCAGATCGGCGCCGGCGTCTCCGCGGTGCAGCTCTTCGACTCCTGGGCCGGCGCGCTCTCCGAGGCCGACTACCGCCGCTTCGTGCTGCCACACTCGGCGGCGGTGCTGAACGGGCTCGCCGACGCGGGCGTACCACGGATCCACTTCGGGGTCGGCACCGCCGAACTGCTCACCGCGATGGGCGAGGCCGGGGCGGACGTGGTCGGGGTCGACTGGCGTACCCCGCTGGACGCGGCGACGGTGCGGATCGGGCAGGACAAGGCGGTGCAGGGCAACCTCGACCCGGCGGTGCTGTTCGCGCCGTGGCCGGTCGTCGAGGCCGAGGTGCGCCGGGTCCTCGCCGAGGGAACGGTCACCCCGGGGCACGTGTTCAACCTCGGTCACGGGGTACTTCCGGAAACCGATCCCGACGTACTGACCCGGGTCGTCGCCCTGGTCCACGAGGCGTCCGCGGGCTGACGCAGGCTGAGTGAGGTGACGGCGTGAGTGAGCGCGTGGGACGCGACGGCGCGCGGATCGCGGTGGTCGGCGGCGGGATCGCCGGGCTGGCCGCCGCCGTACGGCTGCGCGACCGGCTCCCCGCCGACACCCGGATCACCGTGTACGAGCAGTCGGGCACGCTCGGCGGCAAACTGCGTACCGGGTCACTCGCCGGCTCGACGGTCGAGTTCGGTGCCGAGGCGTTCCTGGTCCGCGATCCGGCCGGTGGTGACTCCGCCGCGGTCGCCCTGGCCCGCCGGGTCGGACTCGGTGACGCGCTGGTGCACCCGGCCACCGGGCGGGCGGCACTGGCGATCGGCGGCGAACTGCGCCCGATACCGCCGGGCACCCTGGTGGGCGTACCCGGGGATCTGGCGGCGGTGACCACGGTGGCCCGGCCGGAGGCGGAGCGGGACCACGACGGCGGTCGGCCGCTGCTCGGCCCGGACGAGGACGTGACGGTCGGGGACCTGGTCCGGCGGCGGCTCGGCGCCGAGGTGGTGGACCGGCTGGTCGACCCGATGCTCGGTGGGGTCTACGCCGGTCGGGCCGACGAACTGTCGCTGGCCGCCACCATGCCGGCGCTGGCCCGGGCGGCCCGCAACGAGTCGACGCTGCGTGGCGCGGTCCGGGCGGCCCAGGCGGCGACGCCCCGGTCGCCGGGCGCGCCGGTCTTCGCCACCGTCACCGGCGGGGTGAGCCGCCTGGTGGCCGCCGCCGCCGAGGCGAGCGGCGCCGAGATCCGGCTGAACGCGGCGGTCCGGGAGCTGATCCCGGTGCCGGGCGGCTGGCGGCTGGTCGTCGGACCGACCCGGGACCCGGAACTGGTCGAGGTCGACGCGGTGGTGCTGGCGCTGCCGGCCCGTCCGGCGGCCCGACTGCTGGCCGGGGTCGACGTCGCGGTCGGTGCCCTGGTCGGCCGGCTCGACTACGCCAGCGTGGCGCTGGTCAGCCTGGCCCTGCCGGCGACGGCCGCCGACCTGCTGCCGACCGGTCTCTCCGGGTTCCTGGTGCCGCCGGGGGAGGGGACCCTGGTCAAGGCGGCGACCTTCTTCACCACCAAGTGGGCGCACCTGCGGCGGGCCGACGGCACGGTGCTGGTCCGCGCCTCGGTCGGCCGGTACGGCGAGGAGCACCTGCTGCAGTGTTCCGACGACGAACTCGTCTCGACCGTGCACCGGGAACTGGGCGCGCTGGTGGTCGGCGCCGCCGGGGACGGGGCACGGCTGCCCGTACCGGTCGCCAGTCACGTGCAGCGCTGGGGCGGCGCCCTGCCGCAGTACACCCCCGGCCATCTGGACCGGGTCGCCGCGGCCCGGGCGGCGCTGCGGGAGGCGTACCCGAGCCTGGCGCTGGCCGGTGCCGGCTACGACGGGGTCGGGATCCCGATCTGCGTACGGTCGGGTGAGACGGCGGCGGAGGAGATCATCGAGGTGTGGGGAGCATCGAGAGCATGAGTGCGGAACAGTCGTCGGAGCAGAGCAACGCGGCCCGGCTGCGGGAGCTGAACGCGAGCATCCGGTACACCATGTGGTCGGTGTTCCGGGCCACCGGCCCGCTGCCGGAGGCCCGGGATGGTGTCGCGGCCGAGGTCGGGTCGCTGGTCGACGAGTTGGCCGGCAAGGACGTGGTGGTCCGGGGCAGCTACGACGTCTCCGGGCTGCGCGCCGACGCGGACCTGATGATCTGGTGGCACTCGTCGTCCAGCGACGCCCTCCAGGAGGCGTACGGGCGGCTGCGCCGCACCGCGCTCGGCCGGCACCTGGCCCCGGTCTGGTCGCAGATGGCGTTGCACCGGCCGGCCGAGTTCAACAAGAGTCACATCCCGGCGTTCCTCGCCGGTGAGCCGGCCCGCGACTACATCTGCGTCTACCCGTTCGTCCGCTCGTACGAGTGGTATCTGCTGCCCGACGCCGAGCGCCGGGAGATGCTGGCCGAGCACGGCAGGATGGCGCGCGGCTACCCGGACGTCCGGGCCAACACGGTCGCCTCGTTCGCGCTCGGCGACTACGAGTGGATGCTTGCCTTCGAGGCCGACGAACTGCACCGGATCGTGGACCTGATGCGTGACCTGCGGGCCTCCCGGGCCCGCCGGCACGTCCGCGAGGAGGTGCCGTTCTACACCGGCCGCCGGCGCAGCATCGGCGAACTGGTCAACACCCTGCCCTGAGGGGCTCAGGTCAGTTCGCGGCGCATCGGCACGTGTGGGATGCCGTCCTCGACGTACTCGGGGCCGCTGGGGGCGAAGCCGAAGCGGGCGTAGAAGTCGACCAGGTGGGCCTGCGCGTCCAGGACGCAGGGCCGGGCCCCGACCAGGGTCAACGCCTCGGTCATCAGGCGTCCGGCGAGACCCTCGCCACGGGCCTGCGGGGCGACCACCACCCGGCCGATCCGGGCCACGGCGCCGGTTTCCCCGGCCGGCCCCGGGTCGGCGAGCAGACGCAGGTAGGCCAGCGGCACCCCGTCCCGGGCGAACCACAGGTGTCGGGTGCCCGGCTCGACGTCCCGACCGTCCAGTTCCGGATAGGCGCACTCCTGCTCGACGACGAAGACGTCCACCCGCAGCCGTACCAGGTCGTGCAGGGCGCGGGTGGAGAGGTCGGCGAAGGAGGCGATCCGGAGGTCGAGGTCGCCGGCGGCGGAGGGCGTACGGGTCTGTGGGGCGGACATGCCGGAATGGTAGGCGGCGCCGGTTCGGCTCAGGCCGGCCGGGCTCCCACCGCGTCCCGGATCTCCGCCCCGCGTTCGCCCTCGACCACCCGGGCGCAGTGGGCGCAGCAGAAGAAGCGTCCGGAGACCTCGACCCCGTGGCCGAGGATCCGGACGCCGCAGTGTTCGCAGACCGGGGCGAGCTTGTGGGCGGCGCACTCGAACGAGTCGAAGGTGTGCACGTCGCCGCTGACCGTACGGATCTCGAACGCCATCCAGTAGTCGTTGCCGCAGACCTCGCAGGACGCCATGACAAATCCCCCGTTTCGGATATTTGTCGCGATCCTACGTGGTTGACGGGTCCAGGCGCATCGAGATCGAGTTGATGCAGTAGCGGGCGTTCGTCGGCGTGTAGCCCTCACCGTCGAACCGGTGCCCCAGGTGCGAGTCGCACCGGGCGCAGCGCACCTCGACCCGAACCATGCCGTGCGAGCGGTCCTCCAGGTAACGGATCGCGCCCGGCAGCGCCTGGTCGAAACTCGGCCAGCCGCAGTGCGAGTCGAACTTCGTGTCGCTGGAGAAGAGTTCCGCACCACAGGCCCGGCAGTGGTACGTGCCCGCCGTCCTGGTGTCCACGTACTCGCCGGTCCACGGACGCTCCGTACCGGCCTGGCGCAGCACCCGGAACTCCTCCGGGCTGAGCCGTACCCGCCACTCCTCCTCGCTCGTGGGCAGCCCGGTGTCCTGGTCGAGGGGAGGATTCCTGTCGTCGGCAGCCATGCCTCCACGGTACGGCGGCGATCTTCCCCCTGGTACCCGGTCCGGGTGATTCTGATCTCGGCCGTCGGTGATCATCAGCCGCCGATCTCGACCGTCGGCAATCACCGGCCGCCCGGCGGGTCGTTGACCAGACATGCGGGCGGCCCTCCGGCCGGGTGGGATCAGGCGCGGCCGGCACCAACGACCGGTGCTGGCCGAGTACCGGCTGACCTGGCGACAGTCGCTGGTGCACGGGCTGCGCGCGGGCGGCGTCGGCAGCGCGGCGCTGCTCGTGGTGGCCACCGTCGCGCCCGTCGGGCGGGACCTGCCGGACGTGGTCTGGGTCGTGGTCCTGGCCCCGCTGCCGGCCGGTCTGCTCTGCGGCGTGGTGCTGCGTGCCTGGGCCGGCACGACCCTGGACGGGGCCGGGGTGCGGACCCGGGGCTACGGTCCGGGCCGTGTCGCCCCCTGGCGACTCGTGGTCGACGTCCGGGCGGAGCGGCGCCGGGGGCGTACCCTCGTCGCGGTCTATCTCTCCGACGGCGCGGTGTTGCGGCTGCGCGTGCCGTACGACGGCGGCCCGCTCGACCGCGACCCGCGATTCGAGCGGAAGCTCGTCATGATCGCGCAACTTTGGGAGGAGCACCGGTACGGCTGCACCTCCGCCGGGACCGGTCCCCGGTCGTGAGCTCCGGCGTTGCCGACCCGCGGCGCCGCGTCACCGCGTCGGGCCGCCGACGTCACACCGGTGGTCTAGGGTCGGCCCATGGCTGGTGGTGGCGCCGGGAAGGCGAAGCCCGTCGAGGTCGAGGTGGCCGGGCACACGGTACGACTGAGCAGCCCCGACCGGGTCTACTTCCCGCGCCGGGGGTTCACCAAGAAGGACATGTTCGACTACTACCTGGCGGTCGGTGACGGCATCATGCGGGCGCTGGGCAACCGGCCGACCGCGCTGCAGCGCTTCCCGGAGGGCATCGAGGGGGAGATGTTCTACCAGAAGCGGGTGCCGGCCCGGGGCGTACCGCCGTGGATCCGGACCGCCCGGATCCAGTTCCCGAGCGGTCGGAGCGCCGACGAACTCTGCCCGGCCGACCTCGCACACGTCGCCTGGGCCGCCCAGATGGGGACCGTGGTCTTCCACCCGTGGCCGGTGCGGGGCGACGACGTCGACCGTCCCGACGAGCTGCGTATCGACCTCGACCCGCAGCCGGGCACCGACTTCACCGACGCGGTGGAGGCGGCCGGTGAGGTGCGGGCGCTGCTGGCCGAGCTCGGCGCGGTCGGCTGGCCGAAGACCTCCGGCGGCCGGGGCGTGCACATCTACCTGCGGATCCCGCCCCGGTGGACGTTCACCGAGGTACGCCGCGCGGTGATCGCCTTCGCCCGGGAGATCGAACGACGCCGTCCCGATCTGGTCACCACCTCCTGGTGGAAGGAGGAACGCGGCGAGAAGGTGTTCCTGGACTACAACCAGATGGCCCGGGACCGGACCATCGCCTGTGCCTACTCGCTGCGGGCCAATGCCCGGGCCACCGTCTCCACCCCGGTCACCTGGGACGAGTTGCCGGACGTCGAGCCCGACGACTTCGACCTGCGGACGGTGCCGGAACGGCTCGCGAAGATCGGTGACCCGCACGCCGGGATCGACGACGGTCCGTGGGACATCACCCCGTTGCTGGAGTGGGCCGACCGCGACGAACGGGACGGTGCCGGCGGCGACCTGCCGTACCCACCCGACCATCCGAAGATGCCCGGCGAACCGAAGCGGGTGCAGCCCTCCAAGGACCGCGACCGCACGTCGTGAGTCGACCGGTGCCGCGGCGTTGAGGCCGGGTGGTCCGGTCCGGCTGCTACCGACAGAGATGCTCAGGCGGTGGCGGCGGAGTCCCCGGTGTGGACGGGGCGGCTGTCCCCGTTCCTCGGCAGGGTCAGTTTCATTCCTTCGTGGCTGGCCTCGAAACCGAGTGACGAGTAGAACCGGTGCGCCTCCGTACGCCGCTTGTCGGTGGTCAACTGGACCAGCCCGCAGCCGCGTTCCCGGGCCTGGTCCACCGCCCAGACCATCATCCGTCGGCCGATGCCGTTCCCGCGCAGGTCGGCGCGGACCCGTACCGCCTCGATCTGCAGGCGCTCGGCGCCCCGCCGGCTCAGCGAGGGGATGAAGGTGAGCTGCATGGTGCCGACCGGCTCACCGTCCTGTTCCACGACGACCAGCTCGTTGCGCGGATCGGCGTCGACCGCCTCGAAACCGGCCCAGTAGGCGGCGTCGATCTCCTCGCTGACCGGATGGCCGGGGTCCCGGGCGGCGCTCACCTCGTCGTCGAGCAGCATCGACACGATTGCCGGTACGTCCGGGCGGCCTGCGGTACGGAAGATCAGCTCTGCCATGGGGGACAGCCTGGCACACCGTGCGGCGGAGCATCCGACCATGGTCCCCCCATGATCACATTGCGATCGTCTTGCAACCGGCCGGGAAGCTGGTTACATTTCAGTCGCATTGTAAAACTCGGGTGGCTCGGCGTACTGGTTCCGGGCCGGAAGTGAGGCGACGTCGGTGGAACGTACATCCCTGGTTCGACGGGCCGTCGCCTACG
The DNA here is from genome assembly GCF_039871775.1 of Plantactinospora sp. B5E13. Lineage (NCBI taxonomy): Bacteria > Bacillati > Actinomycetota > Actinomycetes > Micromonosporales > Micromonosporaceae > Plantactinospora > Plantactinospora sp. B5E13. The sequence continues at coordinate 8,896 of NZ_JBDPLT010000004.1, read as the reverse complement.
AGTCGGCGATGTGGGGCAGCCTCTTCCGCTGGCTGCTGCGCCGCCCGGTCGCGTACCCGCCCGGCGCGGTGACGTTCGGCTACCTCGGGGTGGTGCGGCCGATCCTCGTCATGTTCATCGTGCTCTCCGCGGTGGAGATCCCGATCTTCGACCTGATCGTCAGTCGGCTCGTGCCGTGGTCGCCGGCCCGCTACCTCGTCCTGGTGCTGGGCATCTACGGGCTGATCTGGATGTTCGGGCTGTACGCCATACTCAAACTCCACCCGCACGTCCTCGACCGCCACGGGATCCGGGTGCGCAACGGCGTCAGTCTGGACCTGACGATCCCGTGGGACGCCGTCACGGCCGTGCACAAGCGGTACCGGTCGCTGCCCTCCGGTAAGGCCGTCCAGGTCGAACACGACGACGGTGGCCCGATCGTCCACCTCGGGGTGGGTAGTCAGACCAGTGTGGACGTCGTACTCCGGGACCCGCTCCCGCTCGCCCTGCCGAAGGGGGCCGGCGAGCCGACCGCCCGGGTCCGTCTCTACGCCGACGACCCGGACGCGTTTGTCGCCGCCGCCCGGACGTACCTCACCGCGCCGACCGGCTGAGCGGGTCGGCGCGGGTACGTCCGGTCGGGATCCCGGGTCGAATCGCTGTCGTGACGTCCCGTTGCCGGCGGTTCGGGCTGGTCGACGCGGGGTCGGGCGGTGCCGGCCGGGGCGGTGTCGGGTGGTGGGGTCGGGGTTGCCCGGTGTGCGTTGACAGCGTCGAAACGGTCAGTAACATAGATAGAAACATTTCGATGGAAACGCTTCTGTCTCCCCGCCGAAACGGTTCGCACCGGCTCCCGTCGCCCCTGCGGACCGGGCTCGAATCAGAGCAGGTACGCCCGCTCCGTACCTTTTTGGCACGGTCACCGTCCTGAGGGAGCGCATTTCCGTCGACCCGTCCGCCTTCGTTTGGAGGATCAGGAGATGCGCATCCACCGCTATCGGTCCCGGCTGTGGCCAACCGCGACCGTAGCCGCCGTGGTCGCCGCGAGCGGAGCGGCCATCACCGTCGCCGCACCCGCACCCGCAGCCGCCGCGGCCGGCTGCCGGGTAACCTACTCCGTCGGTTCACAGTGGCAGGGTGGCTTCACCGCCTCGGTGGCCGTCACGAACCTCGGCGACCCGGTCAGCTCCTGGACGTTGACCTGGAGCTACCCGTCCGGTCAGCGGGTCACCCAGGCCTGGAACGCCACCGTGTCGCAGAGCGGCAGTCAGGTCACCGCCCGCAACGCCAGCTACAACGGCAGCCTCGGCACCGCAGCGAGCACCACGTTCGGCTTCAACGGCTCCTGGACCGGCAGCAACACCACACCGACCGAGTTCGCCATGAACGGCACCGCGTGCACCGGCGCGGTCGGTGAGCCGACCACCCCGCCGACCACCCCGCCGACCACCCCGCCGACCGGTCAACCGACCGTACCCCCGACGACCCCGCCACCGGGGAACCCGACCTGGGGGACCGCGCTCCCGCCGGCCGGCGCGGCCAAGAGCCGGGCGTACGAACTGATCGCCACCGCCAACGAGAAGGGCTACCTGCCCCGCTCCGGCGAGTGCTCGGTCGAGATCCACGCGCGGTACTGGACGTACGGGCCGGACGGCAAGGTCTACCCGACCTGGCACCCGACCCGCGACCCCAGCGGCTGCAACTTCGGCCACGAGCACGGTGACGACCCCCGACCGTCCGACCTGTACAGCACGGTCGGCTGGCCGGCGTTCGGCTACACCAGCGAGGTGATGCTGGACAACATGGCCGAGCACAGCCACCGGCACGAGGACCACGTCGGGCACAAGGTCCTCACCGTCAACAACGTCAACGTGATCCAGGGCGACAACGGCACCAGCTTCTTCCCGCCGCAGGGCACCACGATCGCCACCTGCGACACCCTGCTCAAGTTCCACCAGGGCACCCACTCGCCGGACGCGTTCAGCAACAACGTCCACGAACTGCTCTTCAACCAGCGCTGCGTCGCGAGCAACGGCGGCCAGGTCACCGAGGCCCGCTACAACGCGATGATCCCGCTCGGCCGGGCCGGCGGGTTCAGCCCCAGCGAGTGCCCGGGCTTCGGCGGCGCGTTCATCAACGTCCAACCCGCGGTGCCGGCGGACTCCCCGTCCGACACCCGGTCGCTGGGCCGGCTGATCACCGAGCCGGGCTGCGTCCAGGCGATCCGCGAGGGTCGCACGCACTACGACCCGCTCTACCCGAACCCGGTGCCGTTCACCGTCTCCGACATGGACGACTTCTGGTTCTCCGACTTCTCGGTGACGGGCTCCGGGCTGAACTTCCGCCTCGCGCCGCTGTTCTACGTGGTCAACCCGTCGCGTTACTACGACCCGAGCAAGCCGAACAACCTGGGCCGGATCGTCGACCTGTGCTACACGAACCTCGCCGGCGGCGACTACTGCAACCAGGCCCGCCAGGCCGGGCAGAACCTCGCCTGGGACGACCCCCGCTCGCCGTTCAAGGGCACCCTCCGGGAGTTCCGGCCGGGCACCTTCCAGGTGCAGAACAGCGGCCCGACCACGGTCTACACCGACGTGTACGGCCGCAACGCCTCCAGCACGCCGTTCGCCGGCTCGATCCGGCAGTACTTCTCCGGCAACCAGTCGTCGACCATGTACGTCCGGGGCGCCACCCGGGACTGGAACGCCACCGGGGTGCACGCCCCCAACTGACCGGTCCACCACGGCGGAGCCAAACCCACGGCGGTTCCGTCAGGGCGGATCAACCACGACGGGCCCGTACCGGAGCTGTCCGGTACGGGCCCGTCCCGGGTCAGGCCACGGGGACCCGGTCGTCGTGCTCAGCGCGCCGGGCAGCGGGTCCCCTCGGCCGGCACCCTGAGGTCGATCAGGTAGGCGTCGACCGCGTCGGTGACGCACCGGGTCTGCGGGTACGCGGTGTGCCCCTCGCCCTCCCAGGTCAGCACCCGCCCCACGCCGAGCATGTCGGCCAGTTTCGCGGTCTGCTCGTACGGGGTGGCCGGGTCCCCGGTGGTGCCGACCACCACGATCGGTGGCGCGCCGACAGCCGCCCCGGTCGGATACGGGTCCCGCTGAGCCGGCCAGAACGCGCAGCTCAGCATCCCGACCGCGAGCGGGGCGCCGAACAGCGGGTACTTCGTGCGCCACTGTGACTGCAGGGCGCGGATCCGGTCCACCCCGGGGCGCGAGTCCTCGTCGGCGCAGTTCACCGCCAGGTTGGCGTCGAAGAGATTGCTGTACCGGCCGTCCGCGTCCCGTTCGGCGTACGCGTCCGCCAACTCGAAGACGCCCTTCGGGTCGCCGCCCCGCAACGAGTCGATCGCGGCGGCGAGCTTCTCCCAGCCGGACTCGGTGTAGAGCGAGGAGATCACCGCGTAGAAGACCCAACCGGCGGTCGCCTCCCGACCGCCCTCGCCACGTACCGGGGAGACCTCGGCCTTGTCGAGCGCCTCGGTCACCGCGCCCCGGGCGTCCGGGGCGATCGGGCAGTCACGCGGTGTCCGCGCGCACCAGTTCGTGAAGTTGTCGAACGCCCGCTCGAATCCCTTGGCCTGGCTCTCCGAGCCGGCGATCAGGTCCTGCCGGGGGTCGACCGCGCCGTCGAGCACCAACGCCCGGACGTTGCGGGGGAAGAGCTGCGCGTACGTCGCCCCGAGCAGGGTGCCGTAGGAGAAACCGAGGTAGCTCAGCTTCTCGTCGCCGACCGCGGTCCGGATCGCGTCCATGTCCCGGGCCGCCTGCTCGGTGGAGAAGAGCCGCAGCCGGTCGCCGTATTTGTCGCCGCAGGTCTGGCCGATCCGGCGGTTCAGCGCGACCAGCCCGTCGAAGCTGGCCTGGCTCTCCGGGTCCGGCTGGTAGCCGAAGGTGCTGTCCAGGTCGGCGTCGGAGATGCACTTGACCGGGGAGGAGCGGGACACTCCCCGGGGGTCGAAGCCGACGATGTCGAACCGTCGGGTCACGTCGTCGGGCAGCCCGCCGAAGGAGGGCCCGAACGACAGGTAGACCGCCGTGTCGATGCCGGAGCCGCCCGGGCCACCCGGGTTGATCAACAGTGAGCCGATCCGGTCCCGTTGCTTCGTGGAACGGATCCGCAGCAGGGCGATCTCCAGACCGCTGCCCTCGCCGTTCGGCGTGGTGCCGGCGGCCGCGTTCCAGTCCCCGGGTACGGCGATCGTGGCGCAGTCGTACCGCATGTTCGCCGCGCCCCGCCCGACGAGCTTGCGCGGGACGTCCGGACAGGGCTTCCAGTCCGGGGCGCCGGGGCCGGCGGTGCCGGCCGCCCGGCCACGCCGGTCGGTGTTGTCGCCCCGGTCGAACCCGGGCAGGGTGCAGCCGGCGGTCAGCAGGACGATCGCGAGCAGGCCGGCGAGCGGAAGCCGACGGGTACCGGCCGGGAAGAACCGGCGAAGGTGCGTGCGGGCCAAGAGAATCCCTCCGTGATCTTCTCCGATCGCCAGGCTACGCGGTCCGGGCGAACGGCGGGGCGTGACCACCGGGCCCGGCAGCCGGGGCGGTGAACCGGGCAGTGGTCGGGCCGCCGCCGGGTTCAGGCATCGCCCGGGGGGTCCGGCGGTGTCCGGTTCGGGGATTGTCCGGGGGTCGCCGCTGTCCGGGGTCAGGTGGTGGCGGTCGGGTCGCCGCGCAGCACCTGGTCGACGTCGAACCGGATCGGACGGTCGAGCTGGTCGTACCCGCAGGAGCGGGGCTGCCGGTCGGGCCGCCAGCGGACGAACTGGGCGGTGTGCCGGAACCGGTCACCCTCCATCGCGTCGTAGCCGACCTCGGCGACCAGCTCCGGCCGCAGCGGCTCCCACTCCAGGCTCTTGGCGCCGGACCACCGGCTCGGCCCGCCCGGGATTCGCTGCCCGCTGGTGTGGTCGCCGTGCACCCACGGGTGCGTGGCGGCGACCTCGTCACCCCGGTACGGCGCCAACTCGTCCAGCAGCTCCTTGCGGCGGGTGGCGGTGAACGACGCCGAGACGCCGACGTGGTGCAGCACCCCTGCCTCGTCGTAGAGCCCCAGCAGCAGCGAGCCGACCACCGGGCCGGACTTGTGCCAGCGGAAGCCGGCGACCACCACGTCGGCGGTCCGGGTGTGCTTGACCTTGAACATGAGCCGCTTGCCCGGCTCGTACGCGATGTCGGCCGGTTTGGCGACCAGCCCGTCCAGCCCGGCTCCCTCGAAGATCTCGAACCAGCGGCGGGCGGTCGCCAGGTCGGTGGTGGTCTGGGTGACGTGCACCGGCGGGACCACCGCGCCGAGTGCCTCGACCAGCCGGGCCCGGCGCCGCTCGTACGGCTCGTCGAGCAGTGCCTCGTCGTCGAGGGCGAGCAGGTCGAAGGCGACGAAGTCGGCCGGGGTGGTCTCGGCCAGCATGTTCACCCGGGAGGCGGCCGGATGGATGCGCTGGCTCAGCAGCTCGAAGTCGAGCCGGGGCTGGCCGTCCGGCCCGTCCCGACGGATCACGACCAGCTCGCCGTCGACCGCGCACCGGGTCGGCAGCTGTGCGCGGGCCTGGGCGACAACCTCGGGAAAGTAGCGGGTCAGGGTCTTGCCGCCCCGGCTGGCCAGCTCCACCTCGTCGCCGTCCCGGAAGACGATGCAGCGGAAGCCGTCCCATTTCGGCTCGTACGTCATGCCGTCGCCGGTCGGCATCTTCGGCACGCTTCTGGCCAGCATCGGCTCGACCGGTGGGTTGATCGGCAGCTTCACCCGGCCAAGTCAACCAGATCGTCGCCGCTGGGTGGGGCGGCTCGGCCGTCCCAGCCGCCCCGGCGGCCCCAGCAGCACCGTACCGACCGGGCGATCGGAACGTTTTCACAGGTCAGAGCTATGTTCGCGGGATGCGGGGTTGGGCGTGCTCCTGCTGCGGACGGTGGCGGGTGAGTGTCGAGCGGGTCGGTGGCCGGTACCTGTACCGGTTGGCGTACCGCTACCGCCGGGAGGTCGGCGGGGTGGACGTGGTCGGCGAGGTGGCTGACGTGGTGGGACTGGAGCGACTGCTCGCGGCGCGTACCCCGGTGCGGCTCGCCGACCTGCGGGAGATGCCGGCGGAACAGGTCGGCTGACCGGCCGGGCCGGTGCGGCGGTTCGGTGGTCGGCGGTGAGGGTGTCCCCACCGGCGGTCGGGGTGCCAGCCGGATCGGCGGGACGCGATGCGATCCCTAACGTGGTCGGTGAATCTTGTCGATCCGTTGTCCGGCTCGGAGGCCCGATGCGACTGATCTCTCTGCTGGCGGTGTCGGTGCTGCTGGTCAGCGGCACGGCCATCGCATCCACGCCGATGGCCGCCGCCTCGGCCGGCTCCGGGTCGGCCGGCCAGGGCCGGTACGGGACGCCGCCGAGGTTCGCCGCGTGTGCCGACCAGGCGCTGGCCGAGGCGGGCGTGGAGTGCGCGACGCTGCGGGTGCCGGTGGACCACCGCCGGCCCGAGGGGCCGACCATCGAGTTGGCGGTGTCCCGGATCCGGGCCGGCGACGTCGCGCGTCGACGGGGCGTCCTGATGTTCAACCCGGGCGGGCCGGGCGGCGCCGGACTGGACTATCCGCTGCGGCTGCGGCCGGTGCTCGGGGACGTGGCCGGCCGGTACGACCTGGTCGGGTTCGACCCCCGTTTTGTCGGTCGGAGCACGCCGATCACCTGCGGGCCGGTTCGGCTCGGCGACGTGGCCCGCTCCGCCGGGCTGGACCGGGCCGGCTTCGCGGAGTCGGTACGGCTCTCGGCGGACTTCGCCCGGCGGTGCCACGAACGCAACGCGGCGCTGCTGCCGTACGCCGGGATCCGCGACGTGGCCCGGGACATGGACCTGATCCGGACGGTGCTCGGCGAGCCCCGGCTGTCGTACTACGGCGTCTCGTGGGGCGCCGACCTCGGCGCGGTCTACAGCGAGCTGTTTCCGGACCGGGTCGATCGGATGGTTCTCGACAGCGTCTCGGCGGTGGAGTCGGAGTACGACCTCAACCGGGCGGGCGGGGCCCGGGCAGAGGCCGCGCTGGAGGAGTGGGCGGCCGGGCGCGGCAGCGGCTACCCGCTCGGCGACAGCCCGGCGGAGATCAGGAGCAGCGTGCGGAACCTGTTGGCCCAGGCCGCACAGCGACCGATCGAGATCGGCGGCCACCGGGTCGACGACAACATCCTGCCGTTCGTGATCCGCAACTGGCTCGGTGACGAGGCGAACGACGAGGTGCTGGCCACGACGCTGTACGGCCTGACCCGGGCCGCGGCCGGGCACCCGGTCACCCCGGCGCCGGAACTGGCCGCCCTGCTCGACCTGCTGAACCTGCGGGACCCGATGATCGAAGGCGTGATGGCCTCGTCGTTCGCGGTCTTCTGCGCCGACCCCCGGTGGCCGTACGGCCCGGCGGAGTACTGGCGGAACGTCCAACGGAGCCGGGTCACCGAGCCGGTCTTCGGGCCGCTGGTCAACAACGTCACGCCGTGCGCGTTCTGGCCGGGCCGGGCCACGGAACCGCCGTTGCGGGTCGCACACGGAGTTCCGCTGCTGATGGTCCAGGCGGCCCGGGACAACTCGCCCTATCCGCTCGCCCTCGACCTGCATCGTCGGCTCACCGCCTCACGGTTGGTCACCGCCGACCGGCGGACCCACGGGCTCTATCCACGGCGGGTCGACGGGCGGGAACCGCTGGCCTGCGTCGAGCGGGCGGTCAACGAGTACCTCGAGCGGGGGGTGTTGCCGAGCCGGGACGTCTGGTGCTGACCTGCCGCGCGACCGGCTCCTGACAGAGGTGTGGAGGGGCGGGCGCTGCGGTTCGATCGGCTCACCACGCCGGAGGGCGGTACGCTCCCCGCGTACCGGGTGAGCCGATCGGCCGTTGGTACCACCGGGCCCGGCCGCCGTTGGCTGCGGCCCGGCCGCTGTTACAGGGTCTTCGCGATCTCCGCCAGCACGTCGGCCGGCACCTCCACCGCCGTCTCGTGTGGCGGGATGTCGAGCTGGGAGAGCGCCTCCGGATCGGAGATCCGCCATCCCTGGACGACAAAGGTGCCACGGTCGGTGCGGTACAGCGACGGGCAGTTGTTGACCTGTGACTGCGCCGTCTTGCGAACAAAGGTGAGCTTCACATTCGCGCCTTTCGCTCCTTTATGCCGCTTCAGCCTGATGCCTGGCGACCTGTGACGCATTATGCAACTATTCCGGATGATCGGGTACGGATCACCGTACCGTTTGGGCATGAATCTAGCTGAATGTTGATTCATCCACGGGCGCGGCCATGCTCACAGGGCGTGTCGGAGGGCCAGGCGGCGCGATCGACGCTCTCGGCAACCGCCGGGGCACCCTACGTCGCTGGCGGTGGGCGCCAGTCGGCGAACCCGGCCATCGACCGGAGTGCGGGCCCCGGCAGGCTGAGGCGTGACCGTTGTTGCGGAGTGTGACCGGGATTCGACTTCCGGTTGTATATCGAACCGAACCGGTCCGACCGGCGGTCCGGGCAATCTATGGGAACGCGGGCACCGCGGTCGTGCCCCAGTGGGGTGCATTCGGCGGGTCGTCGAATTCGCCCAGAATTGCGCCGAGGACTGCTGGGCTGCGTGGTCCTGCTGGCGGTCGCCGCCGAAGCCGTACGCGACGGCGAGTGGGACCGGGGTCTGACGATCCTGGCCCTGGCGGGAATCCTGGCCGCACTCTTCTCGACCGACCGTAGGGCCGAGTCCTTCCTCTGGCTGTTCCTCCTGGTCGCCTTGGTCTACGAGGGCAGCATGCGCTGGTTCCTCCACCGGGCACGCTAGACGAGTTGTTCCGAATCCCGGTCAGTGGTCGTAGGCGATCAGTGACCGGGTGACGGGTGCACCGGTCTTGTTGTTGTGCCAGATCGCGGCGGTCATCGCGAGGAGGCGTTGGGCCACCCGTACGGCG